>NZ_CP120373.1:3316910-3617388 GCF_029892065.1 Sinorhizobium garamanticum
CGCAGACGGGAGCGGTTCCAGCTGGCCATCCCTGCGACGCCTGTGTGGAAAAGCCGTGCATCTCCGCCTGTCCGGCCGATGCCGTGGCGTCCGGCGCCTTTGACGTCGCGCGCTGCCGCATGCATCTGAGATCCGAGGCGGGGGCGGGCGGCTGTCTCGCTCACGGCTGCCTTTCACGCGATGCCTGCCCCGTGGGGCGGCACTATCGCTACCCGGCTGTGCAACTCCGTTTCCATATGGCGGCGCTCAGTTTTTAGATGGCGCGAGGGTGTATGCGAAAAAACGCTACTGCATGTATCCTTAAATCGTAACCGATATAAGGATACATGCAGCAAATTCAAAGTGCTACAGCGTCCTATGCGCGTCTGATAAGACGCGCGGCGCTGTAGAGCGCTTATGCAAGGGCGCGCTCCCATTGCCGCTTGAAAAGCCATTTCCACCGCTCAAGCACGTCATAGAAATCATCGGCATCGAGCCATTGCTCGACAAGTGTATCAGGCATGTCGGCAGGATCTTCGGTGTTCTTGAACGCTATGATGCGAACCTTGTCCCCGATATCGAACTGAAGGACATGACTGCCGTCATCGAACGCTTCGTCGCCGTCCGGTACCCAGATGATTGCGTTCGAAATTAGAGCCTCGCTGAATGCGGTCAGGGAGAGGCCGAGAAAGTCGTTGTGTTCGGGCTCCTCACGATAGAATGCGGCAAGATAGGCCGCGGCAATCGAGCGTCCGTCGTGTTCCGGGCCGAGCGCCATGCGGTGCTTGCCTTTACGAACGAGCCTATCGCCAACCTCCTGAAACGAGCAGCCAAGCATCGAGGCGTCCGATTCGCGAACGCCGTACGCATTTCCACCAACGTGGATGATGAAGAAGCCGAGTGCCATTTGGCTCGGATGCGGATAGGCCTGCATAATTTCGCTTTCAAGCGCAAAACACCCTGGATCTCCAATAATCACAGTACTCACCATCCAAATGTTGCAGCGCGGCTTACTCAACCCACCGGCAGGATGCATCAATTTCGCCGCAATCTATGCGATGCTTCACGTGACGATTCCATTTACGTTTTGGACCAATGCCGCTGTTCCCGAAATTCTTCCTTGCTGGCGCCGCGATTCTTTCCGCCCTTGCAGCCCCTGCGTTTGCTGCCTGCCGCGACGTGAACCACCTCGGACAGGACTATGTCGTCTGCTCCTTCGATCCGGCGGCGAGCGACATTCGGCTCTACAACAAGGACCAGGCGGGCGTGCCATTCAAGTCCTTCAAGGCGTTGTCGCTCGAACTGCGTCATCGCGATGAATATCTCGTCTTCGCCGTGAACGGCGGCATGTATCACGAGGATCTCTCGCCCGTCGGCCTGCATGTGGAAGAGGGCGTGGAGCGGGCGCCGCTCAACACCAATTCCGGCTGGGGCAATTTCCACCTGTTGCCGAACGGCGTCTTTTACATCGGCGACGGCAAGGCGGGCGTTATGGCGGCGGAGGCCTATCGCGCCGCCGCTATCAAGCCGCGCTTTGCCACCCAATCGGGGCCGATGCTGGTGATCGACGGGGCGCTGCATCCGCGTTTCCTACCAAACAGCGACAGCCTGAAAACGCGCAATGGCGTTGGCGTGACGACTACGGGTGAGGTCGTCTTCGCGGTGTCGAAGCGGCCGGTGCGCTTTCATGATTTCGCGACGCTGTTTCGCGACGCACTCGATTGCCCGAATGCGCTCTTTCTCGACGGCACGATTTCGAGCCTCTATGCGCCGGAGATCAATCGCCACGATCGGCTGTTCCCTCTCGGTCCGATCATCGCCGTCGTCGCTTCGTTCCCGCGATAATTTTTTTTCGACTGGACCCAAGGAATGGCGACTGGCGGACGTCTAACGGGGAAACAGGTCAAGAGCGGGCACGGACTTGGACGCGGAACTCGTTGAAAGGGCGGTGAGGGGCGACAGGGAGGCGTTCGGCCTCCTGGTCGAGCGCCACTATGATTTCGTCCACGCGGTTGCCTGGCGCTGGTCCGGCAACGTGACCGATGCGGAGGATATCGCGCAGGATGTCTGCATTCGGCTCGGCTCCGCGATCCGCGGCTTTCGTGGCACGAGCCGTTTTCGAACCTGGCTCTATACGCTGACGCTCAATGCCGCGCGCGACCATCGCCGCCGTCGAGTGCACGACGAGCGCAAGATTGCAGCCTATGCGTCGGATCAAGCGGCGCAGGGCACACCGGACGGAGAGGACGAGAACCGGCAGGAAGCGCTCTGGACGGCAGTCCGGGCACTGCCGGGGAAACAATGCGATGCCGTCCTGCTCGTTTACGCCGAAGGCTTGAGCCATGCCGCAGCGGCAGACGTGCTCGGCTGCTCCGAGGCGACGATCTCCTGGCATGTCCATGAGGCGCGCAAGCGTTTGCGGACAATGCTCGGCAAGGAGGCTGTGTGATCATGACTGACGATTTCGAAAAGCTTGCCGGAAAGCTGCCGCCGACGCCTTCGAGCGAAGCGCGGGCGCGCGCTCTCGCCGCGGCTATGGAAGCCTATGATACGGCGGAAAATTCGAGTGCCACCCAAGGATCGGCACCATCGCTTCGTCCAAGCTCCATCCTCAACCGGATATGGAGCCCCATCATGAACCGGAAACTGCTTGCCGGATCGGCGCTGGCAACACTCATCGTCGTGCCCGCCGCCGCCTTCCTCACGCTTGAATTGGTCCGCAGCAACCCGCCGTCCACACAAGAAACCCAGATCGCGGCGAGGACCGAACCAAAGCCGGTCGCGAACAACGCCACGCCGCTTGCCCGCTCGCAGCCGGCGCAGGGCGCTGCAAAAATTGCTGAGGAGGTGGAAAGCGAAGCGCCGGCGGCCGCGCAAACTGACGCGATGGCGAGCCGATCGGCCGCCGATACCGCCGCTCCCATGAGCACGCTCGGCGGAACGGTCGGCTTTGCGGCGCGCGGGCGCATGGAGATCATGCCGGCGCCGACGACACCGGGCGACATTCTTCCGCCGCCGGTCGAGAACCGTGAGCGCTTCGCCAACGCCGATGCCAATCCGGTGAAGAGTGTCGCGACCGAGCCGGTTTCGACCTTCTCCGCCGATGTTGATACGGCCTCCTATTCCTTCGTCCGCCGCTCGCTGATGGCGGGCGAGATGCCCAATCCCGAAGCCGTGCGCGTCGAGGAGATGGTCAATTATTTCCCCTACGACTGGCCGCGCCCGACCTCGGCCGCGGAACCTTTCAAGGCGACGGTCACCGTCACGCCGACCCCATGGAACGCGGGCACGCGCCTGATGCATGTGGCGATCAAGGGCTATGAGGCCGTGCCGGCGGAGGCGCCGAAGGCCAACCTCGTGTTCCTGATCGACGTTTCCGGTTCCATGGATGAGCCGGACAAGCTGCCGCTGTTGAAGAACGCTTTCCGGTTGCTCGTCGACAAGCTGAAGCCGGAAGACACGGTGTCGATCGTCACCTATGCCGGAAACGCCGGCACCGTGCTCGAGCCGACGGCGGTCAAGGACAAGACGAAGATCCTGGCGGCGATCGACACGCTGACATCAGGCGGTTCGACAGCCGGCGCTGCTGGCATCGACGCGGCCTACGCGCTGGCCGAAAAAACTCGCGTCGAGGGCGGCGTCAACCGCATCCTGCTGGCGACCGACGGTGACTTCAATGTCGGCCCGTCGAGCGACGAGGAGCTGAAGCGGCTGATCGAGGAAAAGCGCAAGAGCGGCATCTTTCTCTCGGTGCTCGGCTTCGGCCGCGGTAACTACAACGATGCGCTGATGCAGGCGATCGCTCAGAACGGCAACGGCGTTGCCACCTATATCGATACCCTTGCCGAAGCCCAGAAGACCTTGGTCGAGGAGGCGGGCTCGTCGCTTTTCCCGATCGCCAAGGACGTCAAGCTGCAAGTGGAGTTCAATCCGGCAGCGATCGCCGAGTATCGCCTCATCGGCTACGAGACCCGGGCGCTGAAACGCGAGGATTTCAACAACGACCGGGTGGACGCCGGCGATGTCGGCTCGGGCCACAGCGTCACCGCAATCTACGAAGTGACGCCGAAGGGCAGCCCGGCGGTTCTCAACGACGACCTGCGCTATGCGACGGCGGAGAAGCCGGCAGCGAATGCGACTGCGCATTCGGGCGAACTCGCCTATCTCAAGATCCGCTACAAGAAGCCGGATGGCGACAAGAGCGAGTTGATCACCACGCCGGTCACTGAGGAGAATGCCGTGCCGTCGCTCGCGGAAGCTGCGGCCGACGTCCAATTCTCCACCGCCGTCGCCGCCTTCGGCCAGAGGCTTGCGGGAAACCCGGCGCTCTCGGGCTATTCCTATACGGCGATCGCTGATCTTGCGGCGGGCTCTAAGGGGGCAGACCCGTTCGGATACCGCGGGGAGTTCGTCAATCTGGTGCGGCTGGCGAAGGGGCTTTCTGGCGCTAAAGAGTAGCCGCGACCGCCTGCCTCTGGGCTCGATGAGGAGCGTTGCCGTTAGAGCGAAGTCCGACCTCGGTCGCGATAGAAAGCATCTCAGCACGGCCAATCGAGGCAGCCCCCTCTGGCCTGCCGGCCATCTCCCCCACAAGGGGGGAGATTCGCTAGAGGCGCCGCCTATGCGCCAGCTCCATCTCCGGCTGAGAGGCTGGCGCGGTCCGAGGAGAGGGATTGAGGAACTTGCGTCTTGCCGATCTCCCTCCTTGTGGGGGAGATGGCCGGCAGGCCTGAGGGGGGTATCTGCACCCGATCTTCGCCGTTTCAATCCGATCAGGTTTCGCAGCGCTCAAGCCTTCGGGTAAGCCCGCTGCAGGCCGCCGGATTTCGCCAGCCCCGCCCGGAACGCCTGGTAGGCCGGGTGCTGGCTGGAGCGCGCTGCTTCCATGAGGCGCATTTGCAGCCGGGCGGGCGCCTCGTTGCCGAGCCATTCACCGAGTTTCTCCAGCTTCAGCGCGTTCAGGAAGCGGGCCTCGGCGGCGAGGTCGAGATGACAGTGCAGGCCCTCCATGAGGTTTTCGTCCTGCTCCGGATTCTCCATCAGCAGCTTGATGAAAGCCTGATCCGCTTCGCTGAAGCTCGAAAGCTTGGCGGCGGTCGTGTCCCTGTCCGGAAAGGCGGCTGGCCCGGCCCTCATGAATCGTCTCCCGTCGAATCGAAACGCCTCCGGGATAGGACAGCAACCCGGCGCCTGCAAGCGTTGCCGGCAACGATCGCTGCGGCGGTGATAGCGTGCCCTTGCGGCCGAAAAAACCACTGGCAGCCTGATATTGCCGATGTGCGCGGCCGACTGCGCCGGTTTCGGCCGCAAAATATCGCTACGGGGCACGACGCCTAGCGCGACAGGGCGCGGCGCCTGACCCTTGCCGGATCACAAAGAAAAACGCTCCGGGCATTCCGCTCCGGAGCGCTCGTCGTTTCGTGCTGCCCAGTTTGGCAGTCTCAGGCGCGACGGCGGCCACCGCGTTCGCGGGTCGGTGCGGAGGCGCCTTTGCCGGCCGTCTTGTTGCGAAGAGGCCCGATCTTTTCGACGATGATGTCGAGCGTCGGGCGTTCGCCCTTCGCATGATTGTCGAGCGCGAGGCGCATCGCGGCGAGATGGTTGCAGGAGGTGCCGCAGCAGCCGCCGATGATTTTCGCGCCGGCGTCAACCGCGAGCCGCACATATTCCGCCATCAGCGGCGGAGTGCCGGAATAATGGATCTCGGAGCCGCGGAATTCCGGAATGCCGCAATTGCCCTTGACGACGACGGTCGCCTCCGGCTTTGCCGCGGTCATGTCGAGCAGCGAAGACAGGATGTCGGAGGCGCCGACGCCGCAATTGGCGCCGACGGCGACCGGGCCCTCACCGATATCGCCGGCGACGGTGTGAATGTCTTTGGGGTGGAGACCCATCATCGTCTTGCCGGCGGTATCGAACGAGCCGGTATAGACGTAAGGCAGGCCGACTTTGGTGGCAGCCTCGGCCGCCGCGCGGATTTCGTCCGGCGAGGACATGGTCTCGATCCAGGCGACTTCCGCTCCACCCGCCTTCAAGCCTTCGATCTGTTCTGCGAAGGCTGCAACAGCATCTTCATAGGAAAGCGCGCCGAGCGGGATCAGGAGTTCGCCGGTCGGGCCGACGGAGCCGGCAGTGATGACCTTGCGCGGCGCCTTGTCGGCCACGGCGCGGGCGATTTCGGCGGCGCGCTTGTTCAGCGCATGGACGCGATCCTCGGCCTGATGCAGTTTCAGCCGATGGCGCGTCCCGCCAAAGGAATTGGTGAGGATGATGTCTGCGCCGGCATCGACGAAGTCCTGATGCAGCTTGGTGATGTTCTCCGGCTTTGCCTCGTTCCAGAGCTCCGGCGCTTCGCCGGCTTCGAGCCCCATGGCAAAGAGCGACGTCCCGGTCGCGCCGTCGGCAAGCAGAACGCCCTTCTGGGCAAGGAGATCGGAAAGGGCATTGGCGGAAGCGGACATCGGTTTTTCCCGGCTGAATGAGATTGCAACAACATATAAAGATATCTTTATGTGATTGCAACCGACTTTGCCGCCATGCGGCGGAAAAGTCGGAAGCCGATCTACGGCGCCGCGTCTTATCCGACGCGCAAGGGACGCTGTGGCGCTTTAAATGGAGCTGTCACGCTTCCGTCCGGGTGGCTCTCGACGGCAAATCATCCGCCAGAAGAGCGGCGAGATCCGCCGCAGGCTTGTCCGCATGTGCACGCAAGCGCAGGCTGAATTCGGCGGCGGGCAGGGGCGGCAGGTCGAGATGCGCGGGCGCTGGCTCTATTCCCGGCCCCAGGAACCGTGCCGTGCGCGTCGTGACGGCGATGCCGCTCATGACCGCCGCGCGCAGGCCCGACAGGCTCGGGCTCGTCGCCGCGATCCGGAAGGGGCGCCCGGCCGCTTCGAGCGCCGAGATCGCCGCTGCCCGGAAGCCACAGGGCGGGTCGAGCACGGCCAGCGGCACTTCCGCGTCGATCGTCGCCAGTCCCTTGTCGGCGCAAAGCCAGATCATCTCTTCTTTCAGCACGAGCAGTTCATCGGGCGCAGGCGCTTGCCGCATGGCGAGCAGAATGTCGACCTGGGCCTGATCGAAGGCCGTCGTCAGTTCCTTCGATCTGCCGATCCGGAGATCCAGGCGAACTCGCGGATGGCTGCGGGCGAAGCGGCGCAAGAGGTCGGGCAGCGTCGTATCGGCGAAATCTTGCGTGCTGCCGAGCGAGATCCGCCCGTCGGCGCGTGCGCCCCGGAGGCTGAGCCAGGCATCGCGATGGGCTTCCAGGATGCGGCGGGCGTGACCCACGAGTTCCTCGCCGACCGGCGTCAGCGTGCGCCCGCGCCCGGCCGGCGCCAGAAGCGGTTCGCCGATCAGCGTTTCGAGGCGCTGCATCTGCGCCGTCACGGCGGAGGGAGACCGATTGACGGCGGTCGAGGCGCGGGAAAGCGAACCGCCTTCGGCGAAGGCGAGGAATGTGCGCAGGAGATCGGGATCGATGACATTCATGCTTCGATTGTATCGAAGTATTGATGCAAGACAATTTGATTTTATTGATGTGTCAGTGGTGGCAGGCTGAAACTGAAGAACAACTGCAGTCGAAAGGAGCTTGCCATGCCCATCATCAACGTCACCGTCACGGGGCGTCCTGACCCGGAACTGTCCGCAAGGATCGCGGCAGAAGTCAGCGAACAGACGCAAGCGCACCTGCGCAAGGATCCGACTGTCACCGCGGTTGCGGTCGGCTATGTCGACCCCCAGCACTGGTTTGCCGGCGGAAAGTCGATCGCGTCGCAGGAGACCAACAGCTTCTGGCTGGATATCAAGGTCGTGGACGGCACCAACACCAAGCAGGAAATGGCCGCTTACATCGAAGCGATCTACGACGCCTTCGGGAAACTCCTTGGAAAGGTCCATCCGGAGAGTTATGTGCTCGTTCACGAGGTCGCCGCAGCCGCCTATGGCTATGGCGGCAAGACGCAGGAGTTCCGCTTCATCAGCGGCAAGCTCAAGCCGGCTGCGTAGCGGCGCAAACCGAGTAGGAAAAAGGGCGCTCGCGAGAGCGCCCATTTTATTTGTATGCGATGCGATCCGGCCTACGCCGCCTGACGGTCGGTGTGGCTCGTCGGCGTCACCATGGCGGCGATGATCGTCTGCAGGTCGATCGCGCCCATCGGCCGGCCGTTCTCATCGACGACGTGGGCCGCGGAGACGTGCGCGCCGGTCATCGTGCGGGCAGCCGCTTCGAGAACCGTGCCGGCCGGAAGCGATACGCCCTCCGGATTGCCGGAGAGCGGCCGCATGATCGTCTCGACATGGACGACGCGGCCACGGTTCACTTCCTTGACGAAGGCGGTGATGTAGTCGTCCGCCGGCGACAGCACGATGTCCTGGCCGGTGCCCTGCTGTACGACGCGGCCGTCGCGCAGAATCGCGATCTTGTCGCCGAGTCTCAGCGCTTCATCGAGGTCGTGGGTGATGAAGACGACGGTCTTTTTCAGTTCCTTCTGCAGGTCGAGCAGCACCGACTGCATGTCGACGCGGATCAGCGGGTCGAGTGCCGAATAGGCCTCGTCCATCAGCAGGATGTCGGCGTCGTTGGTAAGAGCCCGGGCGAGGCCCACGCGCTGCTGCATGCCGCCCGAAAGCTGGTTCGGATAGTGGTTCTCGAAACCCTGGAGGCCGACGCGCTCGATCCAGCCGCGCGCCCGCTTTTCACTTTCGCGCCGCTCGATGCCCTGGATCTCCAGGCCGTATATCGTGTTCTCGAGGACGGTGCGGTGCGGCAGGAGCGCGAATTTTTGAAACACCATTGCCGTCTTGTGGCGACGGAATTGGCGAAGGTCGGTTTCGTTCATCTTGCAAACGTCGGTGCCGTCATAGAGCACCTCGCCGGCGGTCGGGTCGATCAGCCGGTTGATGTGACGGATCAGCGTCGACTTGCCGGAACCGGACAGACCCATGACCACAGTGATGCAGCCGCCGGGCATCAGGATATTGATGTCCTGCAGGCCGAGCACGTGACCGTGCTTCTCGTTGAGTTCGGCCTTGCCCATGCCCTTCTTGACGACATCGACGAAGTCCTCGCCGCGGGGGCCGAAGATTTTGTAGAGGTTCTTCACCTCGATTGCGTGACTAGCCATGAACAACCTCCGAGTGCTTTTGCAGCCGCCTTCCGAAGGCCTGGCTGGTACGATCGAAAATGATAGCGATGCCGACAAGGGCAAAGCCGTTAAGGAAACCGACGGTGAAGAACTGGTTGGCGATCGCCTGGAGCACGTTCTTGCCGAGCCCGCCGACGCCGATCATCGAGGCGACGACGACCATTGCCAGCGACATCATGATCGTCTGGTTGATGCCGGCCATGATGGTCGGCAGCGCCAGCGGCATCTGCACGTTCTTCAGCTTCTGCCAGGCGGAGGAGCCGAAGGCGTCGGCGGCCTCCAGCACTTCCTTGTCGACGAGCCGGATACCGAGATTGGTGAGGCGGATCATTGGCGGCACGGCATAGATGACGACGGCGATCAGGCCCGGCACCTTGCCGATGCCGAAGATCATCACCACCGGAATGAGATAGACGAAGCTCGGCATCGTCTGCATGACGTCGAGGATCGGATTGACAAAGGACTGCACACGGTCGGAGCGGGCCATCGTAATGCCGATCGGGATGCCGATCACGATCGAGATCAGCGTGCAGACGGTGACCATGGCGAGCGTGATCATCGTGTCGTTCCAGAGCCCGACGAGCCCGATCGCCACCATCGACAGCGCCGTGCCGATGGTGATCCTTGAATTCCGGCTGCCGAGATAGACGATGGCGATCATGATAATAAGTATCAGGATCCAGGGCGAACTGACGAACGCCCGTTCCAGGTAGTTCAGGAACCATTGCAATGGCTGGACCACTGCGTCGATCGCATCGCCATAGCTGCGCACGAATCCCTTAAACCCGTCGTCGACGCTCTTGCGCGCCATGCGAATTGTGCCATCGTCGATGGCCGGGAACTTGCAAAGCAGTTGCGGCAAGAAACTGCAGATAGCCATTTTTTCCCCCTTCCGGCCGGAAGTCTTATGCCGCCGGCTGCGTCTTGGAACGACCGCACGCGGCCATCCTGCGCAGACTTGCTCGTGACCTCTTAGTGTCCCGGCGCGAGAAATGTGACAGCGAAACGACGGTCCCGCTGTACTGTTTGCGACGTTAGCGGGAGCACTTCGCCGCTCCACTGCATGTTTCCTTAAATCGGAGCCGATTTTAAGGACAAAAACATGCAGCAATTCAAAGTGCTACAGCGACCTTTGTGCGTCCGAAAAGGCGCACGGCGCTGTAGGCAGCCCAGTCAGGCGGGCAATCGCTTGCCGAGGCGCGCGGCGCGCGGCGGCCGGGAATCCGGCTGCCGTCGCTGCGACGCGTCTCGTCAGAGCGCTGCCTTGACCTTCTCGGCCACCTCGGGACTGACCCATTGGGTCCACATCTCGGGAAACTCTTGGAGGAAGTGCTTGGCCGCGTCCTCGTTGGTACCCTGGTTCTGGTCCATCCAGGCCAGAACCTTGTTGACCGTGCCGTTATCCCACTTGCGCACCTTGACGTAGTCCATGGCGACGCCGGCCTTCTCCGCGAAGGACTTCGTCACGACCGTGTAGACGTCCGAGACCGGATAGGAATTGACCTTCGGGTTCGGGCAATCGGGAACGGCGGAGCAGGCGTCCCACTCCTTCTTGTCATGGTCGACGCCGAAGGAGAGGCGGGTCATTTCGTACTTGCCGAGAATGGCGGTCGGGGCCCAGTAATAGCCGAGCCAGCCGGTCTTCTTCTCGAAGGCGTTGGCGATGGAGCCATCAAGGCCGGCGGCCGATCCAGTGTCGACCAGTTCGAATCCCGCTTTGTCGGCTTCGAGCGCCTTGAACAGATTGGCGGTCGAGACCTGACAGTTCCATCCGGAGGGGCAGTTGTGGATCGCGCCCTTGGACGGGTCTTCCGGCGCAGGGAAGAGGTCCGGATGTTTCAGAGCGTCCTGCACGGTCTTGATGTCCGGGTGCGCATCGGCGAGGAACTTGGGTATCCACCAGCCCTCGACACCGCCTTCGCTGAGCAGCGGCGCGGCCTGGATCAGCCGGCCTTCCTTGATCGCTGCGTCAAGCGGTGTACGCACGGCGTTGACCCAGAGTTCCGGGGCCATGTCGGGCTGCGCCTTCTCGTTCATCGAGGCAAAGGTTGGCATCGTGTCGCCGGTGACGAGCTCCACGGTGCAACCATATCCGTTTTCGAGAATGATTTTGTCGACGTGGGCGGCGACACCCGCCGAGGCCCAGTTCATTTCGGCAATGCTGACTTCGCCGCATTCCGCGGCTTGCGCCGAGCCCGCCACGGCATAAAGGCCCACGGCGAGAAAAGTGGACGCGAGGAGCTTCTTCATGTTTGCAAGACCTCCCAGTCTTTTTGCAGCCAACGATCGAGGGTGCCGCAGTGATTACCGCTGTCCCGACACCTGATTACTCAGTGAGCAGCCTAAGGTTCGACATCGGAAGGCCAAATCATGCCCCCGCTGCGGCAGTGGGGGAGTTCTTTCCAATCCTTGCCGCTGAACCCTGTCGCCGGCCGGATCTCCTCTTCACCGCTGTGGCAAGCCTAAGTATTCCCGAAGAGAAATCAACCTCTTCAATCGGATGCCGTGTCGAACAACGCCGTCGTCGCGCGTGCCGCTTCTTGCCGTCTGGCCGCAAATTTGAGCATTTGCGACAAAATTGCCGCAAAATGCGGCTCGGGGGGCCGCATCTCCTCTGAGCCTGTTTCAATCGGGACGTTTCCTGTCGCGATTGCGTCCGGTATTCGCCCGAGGATGTCGCGCAAAAAATTCAAAAAAGATCGCGATTCACGATTGCTTAAGGCATCAATAACCATCCGGTAACGATGTCAGGCTAATTGTTTGCCTGCGGCGGGCGACTGCCGCAGGTCCGGATCAGGTGCTGCGTACCGGACCTGGAACATCCCGCGCCCCCTGCAATGGCAGGGGAGGCACTCTTGAACTCGAAGAGTGCAGCGATTTCCGGTTTGTTGTGCCGGAGAGACCATGCGTTATTTTTGGCGGCCGCATCCCCTCGCAGGAGGTCGGGTGCGGCTTTCGCATTGTAGGCTCACTCAAGCGGCAAACGGCAACAAAAAAGCCGCCCCGAAAGGAGCGGCTCGCAGCGGGAAAGCGCCTGATTATCCAATGTTGGACGTGCGGATGAAACCGAGCGGGCCGCGAGGGGCATCCATCTCGATATTGCGCACGCGGGACTGGCTCGACGGCGCCTTGGAGTTCCAGGCGATTTGAACGAAATTGGGTTTGCTGAAGATGAACAGCATGGCTTTTCTACCTTGGGAGTCCGGGGCCTCGCCCGGGTTGTTTCGATGCCGTCGATATAGGCGCGAGCGGGTGGAATTTGAATGCCAATGTCGCCATCGCATGTCGCAATTCCGCTAGTCCCGTCGCGATTTCGAACAAGCTTCGCGAGTGGCGGAAACGGGCCGTGATCGCGCATGGCGAAATGAGGTTGAAACCCGTCGAAAACAGGCCTTTGCCGGCGATGGTTTCGATGTTACGGGAGGTCGCATGACACAGAAGATCATGCTGCAGGGGACCGGCTCGGATGTCGGAAAATCGGTATTGGTGGCTGGGCTCTGCCGGCTCGCCTCCAATCGTGGATTGAAGGTCAGGCCGTTCAAGCCGCAGAACATGTCGAACAACGCCGCCGTTTCCGATGACGGCGGCGAGATTGGGCGGGCGCAGTGGCTGCAGTCGCTGGCCGCGCGCGTGCCGTCCTCCGTCCACATGAACCCGGTGCTGTTGAAGCCGCAATCGGACATCGGCAGCCAGATCATCCTGCAGGGCAAGGTGGCGGGCCAGGCGAAGGGCAGGGAGTACCAGGCGCTGAAGCCGAAGCTCATGAGCGCGGTGATGGAAAGTTTCGAACTGGTCTCCACCGGTGCCGATCTTGTCATCGTCGAAGGCGCAGGTTCTCCGGCGGAAATCAATTTGAGAGCCGGCGACATCGCGAATATGGGCTTTGCCACGCGCGCTGGCGTGCCGGTGGTGCTTGTCGGCGACATCGATCGCGGTGGTGTCATTGCGTCGCTGGTCGGCACGCATGCGATCCTGCCGGAAGAGGACCGGCGCATGGTGAGCGGCTATCTCATCAACAAGTTCCGGGGCGACGTGACGCTCTTCGACGATGGCATCGAAGCGGTTCACCGTTTCACCGGCTGGCCCTGTTTCGGCGTGGTGCCGTGGCTGAAAAGCGCCGCGCGGCTGCCTGCCGAGGACTCGGTCGTACTGGAAAAGCTCGCGCGCGGTGGCGGCAGGGCGCTGAAGATCGCAGTGCCCGTCCTGTCGCGGATCGCGAATTTCGACGACCTCGATCCGCTGATGGCCGAGCCGGACGTCGATCTCGTCTTCGTCCGGCCTGGCACGCCGCTTCCCGACGATGCTGGTTTGATCGTCATCCCCGGCTCGAAATCGACGATTGCCGACCTCAAGGATTTTCGCGCCCAGGGCTGGGACCGGGACCTCGAGCGCCACCTGCGGCGCGGTGGCCGGGTGATCGGGATTTGCGGCGGCTACCAGATGCTCGGCGCCCGCGTCACCGATCCGCTCGGGATCGAAGGCAGCGAACGCGAGATCCCCGGCCTCGGCCTGCTTGCGGTCGAAACGGAAATGGCGCCGGAAAAGACCGTGCGCAACAGCCGCGCCTGGTCGCTGGAACATGACGTCCCGCTCGACGGCTATGAGATCCATCTCGGCAAGACCATGGGCGCCGATTGCGACCGCGCACCGGTCTCGATCGACGGTCGCCGTGACGGGGCGATGTCCGCCGACGGCAAGGTGATGGGCACCTATCTGCATGGGCTATTCGGCAGCGACGCCTATCGGGCCGCTCTGCTCAAGAGCTTTGGCCTCGAAGGTGGCGGCGGCAATTATCGCCGGTCGGTCGATGCGGCGCTCGACGATGTCGCCGGCGAACTTGAGGCGGTGCTCGACCCTGCCTGGCTGGACCGGCTGCTCTGCGGCGGGCAGAGGACCGCGTGAACCCTGAGCGCGGTGTCGCTCGGTAGCAAATGTTGCTTCTCCACCTCCGGCATTTAAGCTACCCTTAAAATGTCCTGGCTATGCGCCGCAGGAGCGGCTGTCCTCGTGGAACGGAAGCTCGCAGTGATCCTTGCCGCCGACGTCGCTGGTTACAGCCGGCTTGTCGCTGCCGACGAGGAAGGGGCGCTTGCGACGCTTAACACCTACAGCGCCGCGATCCGCGATCTCGTCGCCGAGCATGGCGGGCGCATTTTTGGTTCGGCCGGCGACAGCGTCGTGGCGGAGTTCCACAGTGCGGTGCAGGCGGTGCGCGCCGCGGTCGCCATCCAGCGTGTGCTGTACCGCCGCAATGCCGATCTTCCTCCCGACCACCGGATGGAGTTCCGCATCGGGCTCAACCTCGGTGATGTCGTCGTCGAAGGCGACAATCTTCTTGGCGACGGCGTGAACGTCGCGGCCCGGCTGCAGGAAGTCGCGCTGCCGGGAGGAATCTGTATTTCGGGCGCGCTTCACGACCAGATCGAGGGCAAGCTCGATTTCCCCCTGGTTCACCTTGGCGACCGCAACCTCAAGAACATTCCGCGTCCCGTGCCGGTGTACAGGGTCGACTGGCGTCGCGAGGACCCGGTCGAGGCCGGGGCACTTGGCGGGCCGCTCGTCCTCCCGGAGAAGCCCTCGATCGTCGTCCTTCCCTTCGTCAACATGTCGGGCGACCCGGAGCAGGAGTATTTTGCCGATGGGCTGACCGAGGACATCATCACCGCACTTTCGCTCTACCGCTGGTTCTTCGTCATCGCCCGCAACTCGTCCTTCGCCTACAAGGGGCGCGCCGTCGACGTGAAGCAGGTCGGCCGCGATCTCGGCGTGCGCTATATCGTCGAGGGGAGCGTGCGACGGGCCGGGACGCGCCTGCGCGTGACCGGCCAGCTCATAGAAGCCGAGACCGGCGTCCATCTCTGGGCCCAGCGCTACGACCGCGAACTCGCGGATATCTTCGCCATCCAGGACGAACTCACGCAGAACGTCGTCGGCGCGATCGAACCCGAAATCCTTTTGGGCGAGAGCCGGCGCGCTCTTCTGAATCCGACACACAATCTCGACGCCTATGAATGCCACATGCGCGGCACGTGGCTGCACAATGCGCAGGACACCGCCGAGCATTTCAACGAAGCGATAATGTGGCATCGCCGGGCGATCGCTCTCGATCCTGATTTCGGCCGCGCACACATGATGCTCGCCCGTACGCTTTACGCGCGTTGCTTCCACGGCTTCAGCGACGATGTCGATCGTGACAGTGCCGAACTCTATGCGGCGGCCGAGCGTGCCGTCGCTCTGGAAGAGCGCGACCCCTATTCGCACTACGCCATGTGCCTTGCCCATTTCGTGGCGCACCGTGCGCCCGCGGCCGTGGAAGAGGCGCAGCGGGCGATCGACCTGAACCCCAACCTGGCGCTCGCGCATATGGGACTCGGCTGGGCCCGGATTTTCGCGGGACATTTCGCCGAGGCGCTCGACCCGCTCCACATGGCTCTGAGGCTCAGCCCGCACGATCCGATGACCTATCTGTTCCTCAACCACATCGCACTTGCCCACTATCATCTCGGCAATTACGAGGAGGCGCTGCACTATTCGGAGCGCGGCGTTTCATTCCGCCGGGCCTATTTCAACCGGGTCGTGCTTCTCGCCAGCCTCGGACAGCTTGGCCGCGACGAGGAGGCGCGCGAGCTCATTCCGGAAATCATGGCCAATGTGCCGGCGGACATCGCGCATTACTGGAAGATCCTCACGCCGTACGTGGATCCCAACCACTATGCACATCTCATCGACGGGCTGCGCAAGGCGGGATTCCCGCTCGTTGCTTAATAGAACTCCAGGAAAAGTGTGTAACGGTTTTCCGTTTTCAGGGCCGCGTATGTCGCAGGCCGTCGGTTGACTTTGCCGGGGCCGCTTCATAATTAACGTGAATGGATGGTTCCCCCGCCCGGGAGCGGAGCGGGGGAGTAAATGGGAATGTGACAGGGCGGACCCACACCGGGCGCCTTTATCACAGCCGACCCCGCGACTGTAGAACGGTCAGGGTTCGCCATCGGGTCTGTCGCCTTTTCCTGACGAGCTGCATGGGGCGGTCTCGCGGGATTGGACGTCAGGCCGGAAAAGCCACTGGCATGGCATCGTGATCAGCCGGGCTGGACGCCTCTTCTTCTACGAATCGTCCGCCTTTCATGATGCCGAGAATGCCGGGAAGGCGAGGCGGGCCCGTTCGGCTTCCGGCAGCACGCGTTCAGGCGATCGCTTGAACGCAAGCTGCTTCGAAGTCGTGACGCCGTGAGCCAGGAGACCTGCCATCCGTCAGGGCATTCCGCCCGAAGGGGAGACCGTTCCCCGATGCCAGCACGGAGGTTGTCGTGGCTCAAAAATTCCTCTTGCGAACACGCAGTCGGCGTGTTGGCCTTTCATTTCCGCTGCAAGCCATCAGTGCGCTGGGGCCGGCAGCATGATCATTCCCCATGCCGGACCGATTCTCGTGCTCGGCGGCGCCCGCTCCGGCAAATCCTCTTTCGCGGAAAAGCTCGTCGAAGCCTCCGGGCTGCCGATGCATTACGTTGCGACCGGGCGAGCCTGGGACGACGAGATGCGCGATCGCATCCGTCACCACCAGGACACGCGGCGCGGCAAGGGCTGGACGACGCATGAGGAGCCGGTCGATCTCGTGGGGCTGCTTCGCCGCATCGACGATCCGGCACGCGCAATCCTCGTCGATTGTCTCACGCTTTGGGTCACCAACCTGATGATGGAAGAGCGTGACATGGCGGCCGAATTCGCGGCGCTCGCTGCATTCCTGCCCGAGGCGCGGGCGCGTCTCATCTTCGTTTCCAATGAGGTCGGCCTTGGCATCGTTCCGGAAAACCGGATGGCGCGCGATTTTCGTGACCATGCCGGCCGTCTCCACCAGATCGTCGCGGAGAAATCCGCCGAAGTTTACTTTGTCGCGGCCGGACTGCCGCTGAAAATGAAGGGTTGATCCATGACACTCGCTAAGGCCCAGCAGGGCAAGATCCCGGCCACCGTCATCACCGGCTTCCTCGGCGCCGGCAAGACGACGATGATCCGCAATCTGCTGCAGAATGCCGACGGCAAGCGTATTGCGCTGATCATCAACGAGTTCGGCGATCTCGGCGTCGACGGCGATGTACTGAAGGGCTGCGGGGCGGAGGCCTGCTCCGAGGAAGACATCATCGAACTCACCAATGGCTGCATCTGCTGCACGGTCGCCGATGATTTCATCCCGACCATGACGAAGCTGCTCGAGCGCGAGAACCGACCCGACCACATCGTCATCGAAACCTCGGGACTCGCCCTGCCGCAGCCGCTGGTCGCCGCCTTCAACTGGCCGGACATCCGCAGCGAAGTGACGGTCGACGGCGTCGTGACCGTCGTCGATAGCGCGGCGGTTGCCGCCGGCCGCTTCGCCGACGACCACGACAAGGTCGATGCGCTGCGCGTCAACGACGACAATCTCGACCATGAAAGCCCGCTCGAAGAACTCTTCGAGGACCAATTGACGGCTGCCGACCTCATCGTTCTCAACAAGACCGACCTGATCGACGCCTCGGGCCTCAAGTCTGTGCGCGACGAGGTAGCTTCCCGCATCAACCGCAAGCCGATGATGATCGAGGCGAAGAATGGCCAGGTGGCCGCCGCCATCCTGCTCGGCCTCGGCGTCGGCACCGAGGGCGACATTGCCAACCGCAGGTCGCATCACGAGATGGAACATGAGGCCGGGGAGGAGCACGACCACGACGAATTCGACAGTTTTGTCGTCGAACTCGGCGCGATCAGCGATCCGGCCGCCTTCATCGACCGGCTGAAGGGCGTGATCGCGGAGCACGACGTGCTGCGCCTCAAGGGCTTCGCCGACGTCCCCGGCAAGCCAATGCGGCTCCTGATCCAGGCGGTCGGCAGCCGTATCGATCAGTATTACGACCGGGCCTGGGCGGCGGGCGAAGCGCGCGGCACACGCCTCGTCGTCATCGGCCTCCACGAGATGGACGAGGCCGCCATACGCGCTGCCATCTCGGCGCTGGTGTGATCGGATAGAAAATGCATCTGCTTCTCGCCCAGAAAGGCACGATCGCCGATGGCAACGAGGCGATCGATCTCGGGCAAAGCCCGGCCGACATCCTGTTCCTCTCGGCCGCCGACACCGAGCTTGCCTCGATTGCCGCAGCCCACGGACGGCGGGTGGGGGCGAGAACGCTGCGCATCGCTAGCCTGATGAATCTGATGCATCCGATGTCGGTCGACACCTATGTCGAGCGCACGGCGCGGCATGCGAAGCTCATCGTCGTGCGCCCGCTCGGCGGCGCCAGCTATTTCCGCTACGTGCTGGAGGCCCTGCATGCGGCGGCGGTGATGGGCAAGTTCCAGATCGCGGCGCTTCCCGGCGACGACAAGCCGGACCCGGGTCTCGACCCGTTTTCTACTGTGTCTGCGCAGGACCGCGAGCGCCTTTGGGCCTATTTGACCGAGGGGGGCGCCGACAATGCCGGGCTCTTCCTCGACTATGCCGAGGCGCTGATTGCCGACGGCGAGAAGCCGCAGCCGGCGCGGCCGCTTTTGAAGGCGGGCATCTGGTGGCCGGGCGAGGGTGTGATCGGTGTTGAGCGGTGGCGCGCGATAGCGAGCTTGCCGGGAACACCCCCCTCTGTCCTGCCGGCCATCTCCCCCACAAGGGGGGAGATTGACCCGCGGCCAAGCCCCGTTTCTCCCTCAAAAGCGACACCTGGGCAGCCCTCTAACCCAGTGCCCGTCGAAGGGCAGACGGTTGCCTCCGTGATCTCCCCCCTTGTGGGGGAGATGTCCGGCAGGACAGAGGGGGGTATGCCTCAAGCAGATGCCGGCAAACCCACTGCCGCCATCTGCTTTTACCGCGCCCTCGTACAAAGCGGCGAAACGAAACCCGTCGAGGCATTGATCGAGGCGCTTGCGGCTGAAGGCATGCGGGCGCTTCCGGTTTTCGTATCGAGCCTCAAGGATCAGGTCTCGATCGGCACGCTGCAGGCGATCTTCGCCGAATCCGCGCCGGACGTGGTGATGAACGCCACCGGCTTTGCGGTTTCCGCGCCCGGCGCCGATCGCCAGCCGACGGTGCTCGAATCGACCGGCGCGCCGGTGCTGCAGGTGATCTTTTCCGGTTCCTCGCGCGCGGCCTGGGAGGCTTCACCGCAAGGGCTGATGGCGCGTGATCTCGGCATGAACGTCGCGCTGCCCGAGGTGGACGGCCGCATTCTCTCCCGCGCCGTCTCGTTCAAGGCGGCATCCGTCTACGATCCGGCGGTGGAGGCCAACATCGTTGGGCACGAACCGCTTGCCGATCGCGTCCGCTTTGCCGCGCGGCTTGCCGCCAACTGGGCGAGGCTGCGCCGGGCGAGGCCTGAAGCGCGCCGTGTCGCCATTGTCATGGCCAATTATCCGAACCGCGACGGGCGCCTCGGCAACGGCGTCGGCCTCGACACGCCGGCCGGCACCATCGAGGTTCTGAAGGCGATGGCTGCGGAAGGCTATTCCGTCGGCGATCGTCCCGAGGATGGCGACGCGCTGATGCGTTTCCTGATGGCCGGGCCGACCAATGCGGCAGGCCGCGACCGCGAGATCCGCGAGGTCATTTCGCTCGCGCAGTACAAGAATTTCCTCGGCGTTCTTCCGCAGCAGATCCAGGAGGAGGTGACGGCGCGCTGGGGCGAGCCCGAAGCCGATCCGTTCTTCCTCGACGGCACCTTCGCGCTGCCGCTCGCGCGCTTCGGCGAGGTCCTCGTCGGCATCCAGCCGGCGCGCGGCTACAACATCGATCCGAAGGAAACCTATCACGCGCCGGACCTCGTTCCGCCGCACGGCTATCTCGCCTTCTATGCCTTCCTGCGGCAGGTCTTCAAAGCCGACGCGATCATCCACATGGGCAAGCACGGCAATCTCGAATGGCTGCCCGGCAAGGCACTGGCGCTTTCGGAGAATTGTTATCCCGAGGCGGTATTCGGCCCGACACCGCATCTTTACCCCTTCATCGTCAACGATCCGGGCGAGGGCACGCAGGCCAAGCGCCGCACCAGCGCAGTCATCATCGACCACTTGACGCCGCCTTTGACGCGGGCGGAGTCCTATGGGCCGCTCAAGGACCTGGAGGCACTAGTCGACGAATATTACGAAGCGGCGGGCGGCGACCCGCGGCGGCTCAGGCTGTTGAGCCGGCAGATCCTCGACCTCGTCCGCGACATCGGTCTTGATCACGATGCCGGGATTGAAAAAGCCGACAGCGACGACAAGGCGCTGGAAAAACTCGACGCATATCTCTGCGACTTGAAGGAGATGCAGATCCGCGACGGACTGCACATCTTCGGCGTCGCGCCGGAAGGGCGTTTGCTGACCGACCTCACTGTGGCATTGGCGCGGGTGCCGCGCGGCTTGGGCGAGGGCGGCGACCAGAGTTTGCAGCGGGCGATCGCGGCGGATCTGGGATTGGGGGCGTCGGCGCAGGTACCCCCCTCTGTCGTGCCGGACATCTCCCCCACAAGGGGGGAGATCAGGGAGGCTAGCGCTCGTACCTCGGCGGCGCCCTCGCATGAGGCGAAGTTAGCGGCCCAGCAACGCGGTGCGAATCTGGTGGCCCAGCATCCCCAGGTGCGTCCGGCGGGTGAAGCTGCATCTATTACCAACAGCGTTGAGGAACCGACCGGCAGCCGCCTGCCAATCTCCCCCTTTGTGGGGGAGATGCCCGGCAGGGCAGAGGGGGGTACGCCTCCGCAGTCCCAACCTTTCGACCCCCTCGATTGCGTTATGTCCGCCCCTTGGACCGGTCCGAAACCGAAGGTCCTCGCTTCTCTCTCGGATGCACCTTGGCGCACCGCCGGCGATACCGTCGAGCGCATCGAACTCCTCGCGGCGAAGCTGGTCTCTGGCGAGATCGCCTGTCCCGCTGACTGGCCGGCCACACGTGCCGTGCTCGACGAGATCGACACTCGCCTAAAACCCTCGATAGAAGGCTCCGGGGAGGCGGAAATCAAAGGCCTGCTCACCGGGCTCGACGGTCGATTCGTGGCCCCCGGGCCGTCCGGCGCACCGACGCGTGGCCGTCCCGACGTGCTGCCGACGGGCCGCAATTTCTATTCCGTCGACAGCCGCGCCGTACCGACGCCGGCGGCCTACGAGCTCGGTAAGAAATCCGCAGAGCTGCTCATCCGCCGCTATCTGCAGGACCATGGCGAATGGCCGTCGTCCTTCGGCCTTACAGCCTGGGGCACCTCCAACATGCGCACCGGTGGCGACGACATCGCCCAGGCGCTGGCGCTGATCGGCGCCAAGCCGGTCTGGGACATGACCTCGCGCCGCGTCACCGGCTACGAGATCGTGCCGCTGGCGGTGCTCGGTCGTCCGCGTGTCGACGTCACGCTCAGGATTTCCGGTTTCTTCCGTGACGCTTTCCCGGAGCAGATCGCTCTGTTCGACAAAGCGATCCGCGCCGTCGGGGCTTTGGAAGAGGATAACGCCGACAACATGATCGCCGCGCGCATGCGTGCCGAGACGAGGCGGCTCGAGGAGAAGGGTGTGGAGCCGAAGGATGCGGCGCGGCGCGCCTCCTATCGCGTCTTCGGTGCCAAGCCGGGTGCCTACGGGGCCGGCCTGCAGGCGCTGATCGACGAGAAAGGCTGGGACAAGCGCGGCGATCTTGCCGATGCCTACCTCACCTGGGGCGGCTATGCCTATGGCGCCGGCGAGGACGGCAAGGCGGAGCGCGGGCTTTTCGAGGAACGGCTGCGGTCGATCGAGGCCGTCGTGCAGAACCAGGACAACCGTGAGCACGACCTGCTCGACAGCGACGATTACTACCAGTTCGAGGGCGGCATGAGTGCGGCCGCCGAGCATTTGAGTGGCGCACGCCCCGCGATCTATCACAACGATCATTCGCGCCCGGAGAAGCCGGTGATCCGCTCACTGGAAGAGGAGATCGGCCGCGTCGTGCGCGCCCGCGTCGTCAACCCGAAATGGATCGATGGCATCATGCGCCACGGCTACAAGGGCGCGTTCGAGATCGCAGCGACGGTCGACTACATGTTTGCCTTCGCCGCAACCACCGGCGCTGTCCGCGACCACCATTTCGAGGCGGCCTACCACGCTTTCATCACCGACGAGACGGTCCTTGACTTCCTGCGCGACAAGAACCCGGCCGCGCTCGCCGAAATGTCGGAACGCTTCCTGGAGGCGATCGATCGCGGCCTCTGGAATCCGCGCTCCAACTCGGCGCGCTTTGAACTGAACAGTCTGTCCGGAGAGCCTGCCGCCCGTCGGCTGCGTACCGGAAACGAATAGGGAGAGATCACCATGAGCGACGAAACGGTAAACAGCGGCGAAGTTGCGCCGGAAAAGGACGAAGCCCGCCACGCCATGAAGATGGCGAAGAAGAAGACCGCGCGCGAAAAGATCATGGCGACGAAGACCGACAAAAAGGGTCTGATCATCGTCCACACCGGCAAGGGCAAGGGCAAGTCGACCGCCGGATTCGGCATGATCTTCCGCCACATCGCCCACGGCATGCCCTGCGCTGTCGTGCAGTTCATCAAGGGCGCCATGCACACTGGCGAGCGCGACCTGATCGAGAAGCATTTCGGTGACCTCTGCCAGTTTTACACGCTCGGTGAAGGCTTTACCTGGGAAACGCAGGACCGCGCCCGCGATGTGGCGATGGCCGAAAAGGCCTGGGAAAAGGCCAAGGAACTGATCCGCGACGAGCGCAACTCCATGGTGCTGCTCGACGAAATCAACATCGCTCTGCGCTATGATTACATCGATGTCGCTGAGGTCGTTCGCTTCCTGAAAGAAGAAAAGCCGCACATGACGCACGTCGTGCTGACCGGTCGCAACGCTAAGGAAGATCTGATCGAGATCGCCGATCTGGTGACCGAGATGGAACTCGTCAAACATCCCTTCCGGTCAGGTATCAAGGCGCAGAAGGGCGTCGAATTCTGATGGTTCAAAGTTGGCAGCCCTGCGGTGCGGCATCCGGCCGTGTTCGCCCGGATGAGCTGGCTCGGGCCGGCTTGTTCGCTGCGGGCGCGTTGCTGCTGACGGTGTTTTAGCGCGGCCGCAGAACCGTCACATCCCCAGCCAGATCCTAAGCGGATGCGTCGGGTCTGCAAGCAGCCGGGCCGCCAACGCGATTGAGGTGATGACGAGCAGCGGCTTGATGATCTTCGCGCCCTTCGCCATCGCGAAGCGCGAGCCGACCTGCGCGCCGAGGAACTGACCCGCGCCCATTACCAGGCCCACCTTCCAGAGCACCACGCCATAGGCAAGGAAAACGAAGAAGGCGCCGAGATTGGAGCCAAAGTTCAGGAACTTCGTGTGGGCGGTCGCCTTGATGATACCGAAGCCACCAAGCGTGACGAATCCGAGCATGAAGAAGGATCCGGTCCCGGGACCGAAGACGCCGTCATAAAAGCCGATGAGCGGCACGAAGCTGAGAGTGAAAGCGAGCTTCGAGATACGGTGATGCCTTTCGACCTCGCCAATGTTGGGCTTGCAGCCGAAATAGACAGCGATTGCGATCAGCAGGAAAGGCAGAACGGCCTTGAGCGCGTCGGCAGGAACGACGGTCGCGAGCAGGGCGCCTAAGATGGAGCCGAGCGCTGCCATTGCGGCCATCGGCAACTGCTCTTTCAGGCTCACATGGCCATGTCGCGCATAGGCGAGGCTCGCGGAACCGGAGCCGAAAAGCGACTGCAGCTTGTTGGTGCCGAGCGTTTCAAGCGGCGGAATGCCAGCGATCAGCATGGCGGGAATGGTGATCATTCCTCCGCCGCCGGCGATCGAATCGATGAATCCCGCGATGAAGGCGGCAGCGAAGAGGAAGAGCAGGATGTGAAGAGCGAGGTCGTGCACGGGAGGCTCAGGAGGCGGAGTGGCAGCAGAATTGCTTCTGCCTTGTGTCAGAGCCGGCGCGGAAATGCAAAGGGCGGACTGCGCGTTTTTGCACGAGCGGCCTGCGTTGGCGTTGATATGTGGACGGCGCCGATCAGTTTGATGAGCCAGGACAAGGTGTCCAAGACTTCCGATCAGTATCGAGGGTTCGGAATAGTTCCAGCGCCGCGTCGTGAATGACTCTTATAGCGCCGCGCGTCTAGTTGGCGCGTGGGTCGCTGTAGAACTTTGAATCTCTGCATGATTTTCTCCCCAAAACGAATCCGATTTAGGGAATCATGCAGTAGTCGATACACGCAGCGATTGCTGCGACGTTCGCGCTTGCGCCCCGGCACTCTGCGCCGATTGCGACACAGCGATGGCGTGATCTGGTTTGACCGGCTGGAAGGGCTCCGGTAAAAATGACAATCATGCGACGGCGTCTGCTTCAAGCGGACTGTAAGAGCGTCCGGTGCGGCCGACCCATACAGGGGGCCTGATCCGGTGCTGTCCAGACCGGTGCGGCTATCTGCCCAGGCCGGCGCTTCGTATGGACCGCCGACCGCTGCCCGTATCCGGAGGTTTCCGGAAGCTGCGCAGCAAATCACAGAGCAGCTTTGCGCATCGAGGCGGATGCGCGGCGCTGCGGGGGAGCCGCACAGCATATGCCTTCGGTCAATGGACCAATTGTCGCCAAGCTTGTACTCGGCCTCGGCTGCGAGCGGAACACGGCGCCCGAGGAAGTAATTGCACTTGCGGAGCAGGCGCTTGCCGAGGCTGGCGTGGACCGGGGTGATGTCGATTTGGTCGCCTCGCTCGATGCCCGTGCCGAGGAGCCGGCGATCCATGCCGCCGCCCGTCATTTGTCCGCGCCGGTTTGCTTCTTCGACGCCCCCACGCTGGAGGCGGAATCCGCGCGACTGCAGAACCCCTCGGACATCGTCTTTGCCCATACGGGGTGTCACGGCGTGGCGGAAGGCGCTGCGCTCACCGGGGCGGGCCCGGATGCGGTGCTGATCGTCCCGAAAATCCGTTCGGCCCGCGCGACAGCGGCAATCGCCGGTCCCGCGTGCGCAACCGGAGAGGCCGCGATCCGAACGAAGCGTGCGGGGGCCGCTTGATGGCTTCATCCGCTTGTCTGTATGTTTCGTTTAAAGAGCAGATTCAATGCTCTATCGTCGATTTCTATCAAAGTGAATTACCTGCCTGCCAGGTTGAATCAGGTCTGCTGTCCAGCGAGACCTCAAGGATTATGCCATGACGGATGCAATTTTCGCCGGTCTACCCGAACTCGAACCCGGTTCCGTCTGGCTGGTCGGGGCCGGGCCGGGCGATCCCGGGCTTTTGACGCTGCACGCTGCCAATGCGTTGCGCCAAGCCGACGTCATCGTCCATGATGCGCTTGTGAACGGCGATTGCCTGAAGCTTGCAAAGCCAGGTGCTGCCCTCGAATTTGCCGGAAAGCGCGGCGGCAAGCCTTCGCCGAAGCAGCGCGATATCTCGCTGCGCCTCGTCGAACTGGCGCGCGCTGGGAACCGCGTGCTCCGCCTCAAGGGCGGCGATCCTTTTGTCTTCGGCCGCGGCGGCGAGGAAGCCTTGACGCTCGTCGAGCATGGTATTCCGTTCCGCATCGTTCCCGGCATCACCGCCGGCATTGGTGGTCTTGCGTATGCCGGCATTCCGGTGACGCACCGCGAGGTCAACCATGCGGTCACATTCCTCACCGGGCATGATTCCTCGGGCGTCGTGCCGGACCGGA
The DNA here is from genome assembly GCF_029892065.1 of Sinorhizobium garamanticum. Lineage (NCBI taxonomy): Bacteria > Pseudomonadati > Pseudomonadota > Alphaproteobacteria > Hyphomicrobiales > Rhizobiaceae > Sinorhizobium > Sinorhizobium garamanticum. Next base: position 3,342,645 of record NZ_CP120373.1, read on the forward strand.
TCAACTGGGAAGGCATTGCGAAGGGCTCGCCCGTGATCGTCATGTACATGGCGATGAAGCATATCGGCCAGATCGCCGCCAATCTTATCGCCGGTGGCCGATCGCCGGAGGAGCCGGTGGCCTTCGTCTGCAATGCCGCGACGCCTGAGCAGGTGGTTCTGGAGACGACCCTTTCGCGCGCCGAAGCCGATGTCGCGGCCTCCGGCCTCGAGCCGCCGGCAATCGTCGTCGTCGGCGAGGTCGTCCGGCTGCGCGCGGCTCTCGACTGGCTTGGCGCGCTCGATGGCCGCGTGCCGGCGGCGGATCCGTTCGCGAACCGTGTTCTCCGGGATCGCGCATGAGCGGTCTCCTGATTGCTGCCCCGAGTTCCGGCTCGGGCAAGACGACGGTGACGCTCGGGTTGATGCGGGCCTTGAAACGGCGCGGGATCCTCATCGCCCCCGGTAAGGCCGGGCCCGACTACATCGATCCGGCCTTCCACACCGCGGCAAGCGGTCAACCTTGCTTCAACTATGATCCCTGGGCGATGCGCCCCGAACTGCTTGTCGCCAATGCCGGGCGGGCGGTGGCCGGCGGTCGCACGCTTGTCGTCGAGGCGATGATGGGTCTCTACGACGGCGCCGCCGACGGCACGGGCGCGCCGGCCGATCTCGCCGCGACGCTTGGTCTCGCGGTGGTTCTCGTCGTCGATTGTGCCCGTCTATCCCATTCGGTTGCGGCGCTGGTACGCGGCTACGTGGATTACCGCGATGATATCCGCGTCGTCGGCGTCATCCTCAACAAGGTCGGCAGCGACCGCCACGAGATGATGCTGCGCGATGCGCTCGACCGGGCCGGCGTGCCGATTTTTGGCGTGCTTCGCCACGAGGGCACGCTGAAGCTGCCGGAGCGTCACCTGGGCCTGGTGCAGGCGGCCGAGCACGGAGGCCTGGAACCGTTCATCGACCATGCCGCCGACCTCGTCGAGGCGAATTGCGATCTCGAGGCGATCCTGGCTGCCGCAGCACCCTTGTTGCCAAAGCCGGCCAAGTCCGAAGCCACCACGCTGAAGCCGCTCGGCCAGCGAATCGCCATTGCCCGCGACGTCGCCTTCGCCTTCTGCTACGCGCACCTCGTTTCCGGTTGGCGCGGGCACGGTGCGGAAATTTCTTTCTTCTCGCCGCTCCACGACGAAGCGCCCGAAGGCGGCGTGGACGCGATCTATCTTCCCGGTGGCTATCCCGAGCTGCACGCCGAAAAGCTGGCTGGGGCGACGCAGTTCCGCCGCGGCTTGCAAAGCGCCGCGGAGGCGGGCGTGCGTATCTTCGGCGAGTGCGGCGGCTACATGACGCTCGGCGAAGGGCTTGTCGCCGCGGATGGCAGACGTTACCAAATGCTTGGCCTCTTGCCGCTGGTGACCAGTTTTGCCGAGCGCAAGCGGCATCTCGGCTACCGGCGCGTCGCGCCGCTCGACAACGCATTTTTCGATGGACCGATGACGGCGCACGAGTTCCACTATGCGACCATTGTATCCGAAGGGGCGGCCCAGCCGCTCTTCACGGTCCATGATGCTGCGGGCAACGATCTCGGCCAGGCCGGTCTCAGGCGCCGGAATGTCGCCGGCTCCTTCATCCATCTCATCGACCTCTCGGGCAGAAAATGACCGCTCCCATCCTTCATGGCGGCGGGGTTACCGAGGCCGCCGCGCGTTTCGGTGGTACGCCGGCCGAATGGCTCGATCTTTCGACCGGCATCAACCCATGCCCGGTTTCATTGCCGGAGATCGATCCCAGCGTCTGGCATCGCCTTCCGGACCGGCATGTCGAGGAGGCGGCGCGTCTTGCCGCGAGCCGCTACTATGGCACTGGTGACGCCATGCCCCTGCCGGTGCCCGGCACCCAGGCTGCGATCCAGTTGCTGCCGCGGCTTGTCGACGCCGGAAGACGTGTCGCCGTCTTCGCGCCGACCTATGGCGAATACGCTCGCGTGCTTTCCGCTGCAGGCTTTGAGGTCGATCCTGTCCGCCGCGCCGACGATCTTGCCGCCGCGCATGGTCTCGCGGTCGTCGTTAATCCCAACAACCCCACCGGGAGGCTCTTGTCCCCGGAGGAAATCCTTGCCATGGCGGGGACCATGAAAGCGCATGGCGGCTTGCTCGTGGTCGACGAGGCCTTTGGCGACCTCGAGCCGCATGCGAGCGTCGCGCGCTATGCAGCGACCTCCGACAATCTTGTTGTCTTCCGTTCCTTCGGCAAGTTCTTCGGCCTCGCAGGCCTGAGGCTCGGCTTCGTCATCGCTCGTGCGTCTGTGCTCGCGGCGTTCCGCGAATGGCTCGGTCCCTGGGCGGTTTCCGGCCCGGCGCTTGCCGTTTCGGCGAAACTCATGGAAGGAGACACCGAGGCAACCGCGAGAGGGATTGCCGCGCGCAAGGCCGGGCTCGATATGGTACTCAGTGCGGCCGGCCTGAAGATCGCGGGCGGCACGGGCCTTTTCACTCTGGTCGAGAACGAGCGGGCATGCGAACTTCACACCGCGCTTTGCGAAGCGCACGTCCTGACGCGCAAGTTCGACTACAACCCGCATTGGCTCAGGATCGGACTCACCCCGGATGAAAACGGCGATCGGCGCCTCGCCGAAGCTTTGCAGCGGACAGGTGTGTAATTGACCTTTGAAATTTTCCTCATCCTCGTTGTTGCACTGGTCATCGACCGTCTGATCGGCGATCCCGACTGGCTCTGGGAGCGCGTGACGCATCCGGTCGTCTTTTTCGGCAAGGGGATCGGACTATTCGATCAGGCGCTCAATCGCGGCAGCGCGGGACCGGCCGCCCTGAAGATGAGGGGGCTGGCGGTAATCCTGATTTTGCTGCTGGCAAGCATCGCAGTCGGCGTCGTCTTTCACCGCCTGTTCGATGTATTGGGCGCGGTTGGCTTCCTGCTGGAAGTCATCGTCGTTGCCGTCTTTCTTGCACAGAAGAGCCTCGCGGTTCACGTGATGCGCGTGGCGCAGGCCCTGCGTCAAGAGGGGCTTGAAGGCGGCAGATCGGCCGTGTCGATGATCGTCGGACGCGATCCGAAGACGCTCGACGAGCCGGGCGTCTGCCGGGCCGCCATCGAAAGCCTTGCGGAAAATTTCTCCGATGGCGTCGTCGCGCCCGCCCTCTGGTACGCAATCGCCGGGCTTCCGGGCCTGTTCGCCTACAAGATGCTGAATACGGCGGATTCGATGATTGGCCACAAGAGCCCGAAATATCTGCATTTCGGCTGGGCCTCGGCACGGCTGGACGACCTCGTCAACCTGCCGGCTGCGCGCCTTTCGATCCTGCTGGTTGCAGCCGGGGCCTATTTCAAGCAGGGTGCGGAAGCAGCGCGGGCGGCGATGGATGTCGCACGCCGCGACAACGGCCTCCATCGTTCGCCGAATTCCGGCTGGCCCGAGGCGGCGATGGCGGGGGCCCTGAATATCCAGCTTGCCGGGCCGCGGACCTATGGCGCCGTGAGGGTCGACGAGCCGATGATCAACGAGCCCGGCCGATCGATCGCGACGCCGGAGGATATCGATGACGCAGTTTCCGTTTTTTATGGCGCCTGCTTGGCGATGACGCTGGGCTTTGCTGTCGCCGCTCTGGTCGCGTCGCTGTTCTAGTCTAATTTCTTCTATTTCTCCGATCCCGTTTGTCCCAGGGTAGTGACTGCATGTGGAACGAGACATCCAGACCCAGGCCGCTCATCATCGCCCATCGCGCCGGCGCGGCTCTCGATGCGGAGAATACCATCGGCGCCCTCAATGCGGCCGCGGCGGCCGGCGCCGATGCCATCGAGACGGATGTCCGCAGAACAAGGGATGGAGCCCTTGTGTGCATGCACGACGCCGATCTTCGGCGGCTGTGCGGTGACATGCGTGCCGTGGCAGATCTCGACGTAGCGACACTCCGAAGCTTGGTGCCGGCGGTAATGACCTTAAGGGACGCCCTTTCTGCTTCCCATCCATTGGGCATTCTGCTCGACGTCAAGCTGGTGGAGGAACGGCACCTTCCGCAGATTATCGGCGAAATCGTGCTCATGGATGCGGTCGAGCGGACGCTGCTTGGATTGCGTGACATCGGGCTTATCGGCGCTGCGCAAGACATCATGGCGGATATCGCTGTTCTTGCTTTCCTGGAGAAGCCAGACTCTGCACCAGAGGCGCGGCGAGCGGGAGCAAGCTGGTTCAGACTATGGCAGGGTGATGCGACCGCCGAACGCGCCGCTGCCGTGCGTGACGCCGGCATGCGTCTTGCCGTGATGGTTGGTCAACCGCGGACGATCCCCCGTGCCGAGTACCCGCAGTTTCCTGTCGGTCAGGTCGATCGGCAAGGTCTGGAAAGGCTGCGACCGATAGAACCGGACGCAATTCTTCTCGATGATCCGCGTTTGGCAGGCGTCTACAGATAGCGGGCTGACTGCGATCCCGACGGCCTTTCGACGATCGAGGCTGGCGTCTTCAAGCTCACGGCACGGGGCCGGCCCTTCGCCCGCTCGGTTGCTGCCGTCTTCGACGCCCACCGTTCGAACGGGCGCGGGCGCCACTCGGTCGCCGTTTAGCAACACCGCTTTTTGAATCGCCGCAGCAATCGCCACGGCAAAAGCCAAGAGGCATTGGCTTTTGCCGTGCATTTTTCTATAGGGATCGCCAAGACTCGATTTTCAAGAGGTATGCGCGTGACAGCAACATTCGACAAGGTCGCCGATATTATTGCGGAAACCAGCGAGATCGATCGTGAGACGATCAAGCCGGAAAGCCACACGATCGATGATCTCGGCATTGACAGCCTGGACTTCCTCGACATCGTTTTTGCGATCGACAAGGAATTCGGGATCAAGATCCCGCTCGAGCAATGGACCCAGGAAGTCAACGAAGGCAAGGTGTCGACCGAGGAATATTTCGTGCTGAAGAACCTCTGTGCGAAGATCGACGAACTTCGGGCCGCTAAAGCGGTATGAGGGAAAGTGTGAAGCGGTTTTCTGCCCGCATCCCGCTTTACTTTGTTGGAATCGATCACGTTTATGATTTTGGTTTTTCAAACCAAAATCACGTGATCTAGGGCCTGCTTGACCTTCCGCTGACGCGGTTCGACCTGTTTCACGATGCCGCCTGTCGCCTCCTGCGCTTGACAGGCGGCATCGGCGTTTTTACTTCAGCCCGAAACCAGACGGGGATCAGCCTTAATGCTCCTTGAATACTTCCAGATGATCGACCGCGTCGAAACGGTGGATATTGCGGCGGGCCGCCTGACGGCACGGTCCGTCGTTCCGGAAAAGAGCCCCGTGTTCGAGGGGCATTTCCCGGGCTATCCCTTGGTTCCGGGCGTGCTCCTGATCGAGACCATGGCGCAGGCCTCGGGCTTCCTCGTGCTGGCCGCGACGAAATTTGCGGCGATGCCCTTCCTGATGTCGGTCGACGGCGCCAAGATGCGCACCTTCGTAGAGCCTTCCACCGAGCTTGAGATCGAGGCGTTGCTGGAGCATGAAGGGTCCGGCTTTGCCGTGACCAAGGCGAAGATCACCTCGGGCGGCAAGAAGATATGCGACGCCCAGCTGAAACTGAGGACGATGCCGTTCGACCAGGTGCCGCTCGGCGATATCGTTCGCAAGCGCGCCGAGGAGCTTGGACTGTTGGCCGCGACGGCCGGTTCGGAGAAGTGAAGATGACGAAATCCGCAAACGACGTGGTGATCACCGGCGTCGGCATCGTGACGAGCCAGGGCGTCGGCGTCGAGCCGCATGTCGCGCTCTTGAGCGCCGTCGAACCGCCGAAAGTGCGCATCGAGACCGAACGCTTCGCGCCCTATCCGGTGCATCCGCTGCCGGAAATCGACTGGTCCCAGCAGATCGCCAAGCGCGGCGACCAGCGGCAGATGGAAAACTGGCAGCGCCTCGGCGTCTTCGCCGCGGGCCTCGCGCTCGACGACGCAGGGCTCAAGGACAATCTCGAAGCCTGCGGCAGCATGGACATGATCGTTGCGGCCGGCGGCGGCGAGCGCGACATCAACGTCGATTCGCTGATCGTCGACGAGGGACTAAAGCGCAACGACCGCGAGCAGCTCCTGAACGAGAAGCTGACGACGGAACTGCGTCCAACGCTCTTTCTGGCCCAGCTTTCCAACCTGCTCGCCGGCAATATTTCCATCGTTCACAAGGTGACTGGCTCTTCGCGCACTTTCATGGGGGAGGAGGCCGCCGGCATTTCGGCCTTCGAAACCGCGTTTGCGCGCATCAAGGCCGGCCAGTCGACCCATACGCTCGTCGGCGGCGCTTTTTCGGCCGAGCGGATGGACATCATCCTTCTGATCGAAGCCATCCAGGGCTGTGCGCTTGGCGATTGGTGTCCGATTTGGTCGCGCAAGCCGGAGCACGGCGGCGGCTTGATCTTCGGTTCGGTCGGCGCCTTCCTCGTGCTCGAATCGCGCCAATATGCGGAAGCGCGCGGCGCCCGCATCTACGCCTCGATCGAGGCGGTGGGTGGCGATCGCGGCAGCCGTCAGGACGGCCGGCTCGAGGCACGTCTTGCTGATCTCACGGCACCGGCCGCCGCGTTCGAGCCGCAGTCGAGCGTCGTCTTTTCCGGCACCAGCGGCTTCCACGATCTCGCCCGGCGCGAGAGGGCCTTTCTTGAAACGGAACTCGCCGGACGACCGATCCGCGCTTACGGCGGGCTCGTCGGGCATGGCATCGAGGCACAGTTTCCGGTGGGCCTGGCGCTCGCAGCGCTCTCGCTCGGCCACGCCACCAAGGTCCCGCCCTTCGATCCCGATGCCGAGGCGGTTATGACGGCACCGGCCAAGACGGCAATCGTGACGACCATCGGCCACGCCCGCGGCGAAGGCGTCGCCGTGCTTTCAGCGGAATAAGGGGGCTCGAACCATGAGCAAGGCATATACGGATCATCTCGGCCGCCCGATCGTCGCCGTTACCGGCATGGGCGTCATCACCTCGCTCGGCCAGGGTCTCGAAGACAACTGGGCGGCGCTTTCCGGCGGCGTTTCCGGCATCCACAAGATCACCCGTTTCCCGACCGAAGGCCTTTCGACGCGCATCAGCGGCACCGTCGATTTCATCGAACTGCCGGGCGAGAATGCGGTTGAGCGCTCCTATGCGATGGCACGCGAAACGACGCTGGAGGCCCTGGCGCAGGCCGGCCTTTCCGGCGATTTCAATGGTCCGCTGTTCCTCGCTGCTCCGCCGATCGAACCGGAGTGGAGCGCGCGCTTTGAGCTTGCCGACCGTTCGCCGCCATCGGAGCGGCCGGGCGATGCCTATAACCGCTTTCTCGCTGCTATGCGGCAGAAGGCGGATCCTGTGTTTCACGAGGCTGTGCTTTTCGGTTCGATCTCGGAGCGCCTTGCCGACCGTTTCGGCACGCGCGGCCTGCCGGTCACGCTTTCGACGGCTTGCGCTTCCGGTGCGACCGCGATCCAGCTCGGTGTCGAGGCGATCCGCCAGGGACGCACCGATCGCGCCTTGACGGTCGCAACCGACGGCTCGGTCAGTGCCGAGGCGTTGATCCGCTTCTCGCTGCTCTCCGCGCTCTCGACCCAGAACGACCCGCCAGAGAAGGCATCGAAACCCTTCACCAAGGACCGCGACGGCTTCGTCATCGCAGAAGGTGCTGCGACGCTGGTGCTTGAATCGTTGGAAGCGGCGATTGCCCGCGGTGCACGCGTCTATGGAATTCTCAAGGGCTGCGGCGAAAAGGCCGACCTCTTCCACCGCACGCGCTCGTCTCCGGATGGCGGCCCGGCGATCGCGACGATCCGCGCCGCACTCGAGGACGCCGGCATCGACGAGGGCGGCATCGGCTACATCAATGCCCACGGCACCTCGACGCCGGAGAACGACAAGATGGAATATCTGTCGATGTCGTCCGTCTTCGGCGAGCGCCTACCGTCGATTCCGGTTTCGTCCAACAAGTCGATGATCGGCCACACGCTCACGGCCGCCGGTGCGGTCGAGGCGGTCTTCTCGCTCCAAACGATGCTGACCGGCACGCTGCCACCGACCATCAACTACCAGAATCCCGACCCGGCGATCGTTCTCGACGTCGTGCCGAACGTGAAGCGCAGCCAGCAGGTCACTGCCGTGCTGTCGAACTCCTTCGGCTTCGGCGGTCAGAACGCCAGCCTTGTCATGACCGCCGAGCCGGCGTAAGCCCGCCGTCAACGAAACAGAGCGGGATGAGGAAAAGTGTGAGCGGTTTCCGCCCACATCCCGCCCGAGACATTTAGAATCGATGCCGCCTTCGGCGAAGGAAAGACCATGCGCGCCCTGCAACTGCTCGATGACCGCAAGCTTGAAATCACCGACCTTCCGGAACCGGAAGCGCCGGGTCCCGGTGAGGTCACGCTGCGCGTCAAGGCCGTCGCGCTCAACCATATCGACGTCTGGGGCTGGCGCGGCATGGCCTTTGCCAAGCGCAAGATGCCGCTGGTAATCGGCGCGGAAGCATCCGGCGTGGTCGAGAGCATCGGCCCCGGCGTTGCCAATGTCCTGCCCGGACAGCTCGTTTCGATCTACGGCGCGCGCACCTGCGGGCTCTGCCGCCCCTGCCGCGAGGGTCGCGACAATCTCTGCGAACATGTGGGCGGCGTGCACGGCTTCCACCTCGACGGTTTCGCGCAAGAACTGGTGAACCTTCCGGCCCGCCTGCTCGTTCCAGCGCCTCCGGGCGTTGACGCCGTCGGTGCTGCGCTGGCGCCTGTCACCTTCGGCACGGTCGAACACATGCTCTTCGACAACGCCAAGCTCGAACCCGGCGAAACGATCCTCGTCCATGCCGGCGGCTCCGGCATCGGCACGGCGGCGATCCAGCTTGCAAAGAAGATCGGCTGCACGGTGATCACGACCGTCGGCTCGGACGACAAGATCGAGAGGGCAAAGGCGCTCGGCGCCGATCATGTGATCAACTACCGCACCGACCGCTTCGAGGGCGTGGTGCGCAAACTCACCAGGAAGAAGGGCGTCGACGTCGTCTTCGAACATGTCGGCAAGGACACCTGGGCGGGCTCGATGCTGTCGATGAAACGGGGAGGGCGTCTCGTCACCTGCGGCTCGACATCCGGCGTATCGACCGACATGAACCTGATGATGCTCTTCCAGCAGCAGTTGAAGCTGCTCGGCTCCTTCGGCTGCCGCATGGAAAACATGGCGAACGCGATGCAGAAGATGGGCCGCGGCCTCGTGCATCCGGTGATCGATACGGAAGTCGGCTTCAACGATATCGACCGCGCGCTGGAGCGGATGGAAACGCGACAGGTCTTCGGCAAGATCATCCTTCGGATGGACTGAACATCGTGCGGATGCTGATCACGCGGCTGGTGCTGGCCGCCAACCATTTTCGGCAATGGCTGATTGCGCAGCTCGTATTCCTGCTGCTGACGGTGCTTAAGCTCTTTCCGGCAGACGCGGCGATCAACTTCATGGACCGCTTCGCCCGCTGGATCGGCCCAAAGACCGGGCGCTACAAGCTGACGCTCACCAATCTGCGCAACGCCTTTCCGGAAAAGAGCGAGGCGGAACTCGAAGAGATCGCGCTCGACAGCTGGGGCAATATGGGCCGCATGGCGGCGGAATACGTCTTCCTTGATCAGCTCTTCGATTTCGATCCCCATCGGTCGGAGCCGGGTAGGGTGGAGGTGTCGGGCATTCCGCTGTTTCTGGACCTGCGCGACAATCCGCGGCCCTTCATCGTCTTCACGGCCCACAGCGGCAATTTCGAGATGCTGCCCGTCGCGGGCTCAGCCTTCGGTCTCGACGTCACGGTCCTCTTCCGCCCGCCGAACAATCCCTACATGGCCGATAAGGTCTTCGAGTTCCGCAAGGCGCGGATGGGCAATCTCGTGCCGTCCCATGCCGGTTCTTCCTTCGCGCTTGCCCGTCAGTTGGAGCGCGGCGGCGGTGTCGGCGTTCTTGTCGACCAGAAGTTCCGCAAGGGATTGAAGACAAAATTTTTCGGCCGGGACGTGCAGACCAACCCGCTGCTTGCCAAGCTCGTGCGCCAGTTTAATTGCGAAGTCTATCCCGCCCGCTGCATCCGCCTGCCTGGCGGACGCTTCCGGTTGGAGCTCGAACCGGCGATTACGATCCCGCGCAGGACGGACGGCAGCGTCGACGTCAACGCGACGGCGCAGATGCTGAACGACAAGGTCGAGAGCTGGGTCCGTGAATATCCGGGCCAGTGGCTCTGGTATCACGATCGCTGGAACATCAAGCGCAGTCTTTAGAGCAATTCCAGGAAACGTGCGTCACGGTGTCACCCGCCGCGGAGCGTCGCTTGCGACTTGGCCAGCAGCGGCTCGAACTGGGCCTCGCCAAAACGCGCCACCCGTTCGTGGTCCCGGTCCAGCACGCGGGCCAGCACCGATCTTCAACTAGAGGACGTGACGGAAAACATATCGCCGTCATCCGAGAATGCCTGGGCTCGATGGCTCGGGCTTTCTGCTGTTGAACGATACCGCAATGCGTGTAAACTCATCGTTGTGGTTTGGGGCTACTGCAAGCGCTTCTGGTGACGAGCGCAGCGCGGTTTGCGCGTGCATTGAGGGGAAAATCGTCAAAATCTGAGTCTGTCTGCAACAAGTCTATCTTAAAGTGCATCGACGCGGCTTGGCCGTGGGGGGAATGGGGATTCGAATTGAACGCACTGATTGAGCTGTTCTGGTTCAAGTATTCGCAGTTGCAGTATGCCGTGAAAGTGGCGGACGAACATCTGATCGGGATTCTGGATCGTGAGCTCGATCCCATCCTGAAGGCAGTTTACGAGCAGAAGGCCGTGAGCGTCGAAGACGCCCGCCTGCAGTTTCACTTCCTTATCGATATCTTGCGTGCCGAGGCGGCAGACATAGCCTGCGTGCTGCGCCATTCGAAGTTGCTTCAATCGTTGATCGATCGTTACTTCGCGGCGACGGGACTGGCAGATCTCGCCGGTCTCGACCTTGAGCGCCCCGCAAGATTGCCCAGCAAGGGGCTCGCCGACGAGGGACTGCTTAACGAGGCGATTCTCGACTGCCTCACCGATCGGATCGCGGTCATCACGCCGGACTACCGTTATCTCTACACCAACCCGGCGAATGCGAGCCATCTGGAAAGCAGGCCGATGGATCTCATCGGCCGCCATATCGTCGAGTTCATCGGTCTCCAACGCTTCGAGCAGCGTGTGAAGGCCTATCTCGACCGCTGCTTCGGCGGCGAAGTCGTCGACTACACCTTCGCCAAGACCGTCGACGCGCGCACGGTGGTGGTTCGCTGTCGCATGACGCCGTGCTTCTCGAGCAACGGCAAGCTGATCGGCGCGATTCTGGTGATCCAGGAACATGCGGACCGGCGCAGAGCGATTGCCGCTTGAGCGTTGAGGGTAGGGCTGTAGCGCGCCGATGTCGGCGTCATGCCTCCGGGACATCGATAATCCACGCCGAGAGAAACGCAAAGCGGCGGAGCGACGGATGATGGACTTCGATCCTGAGCCGCGTCATCCATCAACAACAGCAGCGCCGTCGATCAATGGCGCTGCCGGAATTCAAGGGCTGTGCTGGGTTACGGGCTAGCCATCATAGTGACCTGAGAATGCGGCCTCTGCGGACTTAACGACCACCGCCACGTCCACGCCCTTCGTTACGATTTTGCCGCTCGCACGATGGTCCGTCACCGCCTTGAGCCCCCCTGCGTTGGGCGGATCGAGAGGCACGACACTCCGAGCATCCAGATCGATCACCCACAGCCCCTCCTCATCTGCTATCCTGATCACGACAACTCTAGCCATTGCGTAATTTCCCCTGTTGCAGATCTGCGGTCTAAAATCCTGCCTTCTTTAGTCCTTCACGGTAGAGATCCTTGTGCCATCGCTCCTTAGTCGGAACGGCGGCCAGCCACCGGTCGACGTCGAAAGCGGGATTGGCTTCGCGAACTCTGCGAACAAAAAAGCGCGCCTTATCCATGTGATCCAACATCGCCCAGCTGGCGGCTGAAAGCCTGTCCGCTAAGCTCGGATCTTCCATCTGGCTGATATAATCCAGCGACGCCTCGAAGTGGCTGAGAGCGTAGTGGGCTCCCGCCGCGGTCCAGAGATAAGCGTCCGGGCTGAGAGGGTTCAACTCGATCGCGCGCTCAATCTTCTGCAAGGCCATGGCAGGGCGCGAACAATGGACCAACGTATCCGCGTGGTCGGCGATGACATCCGCATAATGCGGACCAAGCGTCTCTGCCAATTCCATCGCTTCAGCGCTTTCATCGAATGCACCTTGCAACAATTTGGCAACGCCAAATTCGCGAAAGCCATCGGCTAGGTCCGCGCGCGCTCCCATCGCCTGCGCTGCGAAAGTCTCCGCCGTCTTCAAAAGATCGATATCGCCTCGTGCCGTTAACAACCACTCCTTTGAGTAGGTTCGGGCCATGGCGCTCAGCGCCGGTGCAAAATCGGGACTTGCTTGCAGCGCAGCCTTCATCTCCTTGCGCGCACGCCGCAAGTTTGGAAGCGTGAGTCGATTCAGGTGCGGTCTGCCGACAAGATATCGATGGTAAGCAGTCGGGTTCAGTTCAAGATAGGAGCGTGTCGTTTCATGCCGCTCGATCTCACTGGAAACCGAAAGTGCGATGCGTCGCGAAATCACTCTTCGATCGCGAACAAGGTCAAGATGACCGAGGCCGAACCTCTCCGCCCAAGTAATCTCGCTATCGGGAAGGAAGATTAGCTGGGCGAACAACGTCACTTCGTCTCCCAGGCTGCTGATCCGGGTGTCGAGAACGTAGGTGACCGAATGGTTCTCAAAGAACGCAACCTGGTCCTCCATATCGTGGCCAATTCGAACGGCCGAATGGGGGGCTATAACCTGGAGGCTATTGAGGGCACAAAATCCGATCGTAATATCTTCGATCAACGAAGCGGCGACGAGGCCGGCGTCGGGACGGCTGGATTGATTGGTCGGAGGCAGCAACACAAGGCGAGGAATTGCCGCTTTGATGCCGGATCTGCCGGCATCAGATGAGGGCGCTCGCGCCTTAGCGAGGATTTTTGCCGATTTCTTATCGATGGCAGAACTAAGAGCATCGATGCCTCGCGAAATTGAACTGCTCCTCTGCTCAAAAAACCGTCGCAGGTCCTCAACTTCTCTTTCCGCGCCAAATATTTTTACGAGGAATCGGAGCGTATCTGGATCCGCGGGTTCGGCCCGGAAGAGGAGGATAGCCGCATCCTTGACGACTTCAGATTCCGCTTGGGTGCGGGCCAAAGGTGCCGCTCTTTCCAGCGAATCTTTGAGAAGACGCTTGTGGTGATTTCTGCGTTCCGCGAGCCAACTGTCAAAATCGCAGCTGTCGCAGTTAACCGTCCCGATGAAAGACTGCTTCAATAGGTCTGTGAGGCGCATAAGCTGAGAAACGGGCTCCGCCACACCCTCCTTGTCAATCGACAAGACATCGGAGGACAAAGACCCCCGATCAACGTAAATCATGGTTTCCGTGAAGGAAAGGAACTGCGCTCCGAGTTCATTTTGGCGAGTCTTTATTCTCGAAACGGTCTTACGCAAGTTCGAAAGCGAAACGGCCTTATCCTCGTTGCTCCATAAAAATGTAGCCAACTCCTGTCGATACGCAGAACCGCTTGGGGTTGTGAGCAAATAAACGAGAATCAGCAATCCCTTTTCGGGAAAAGCAACGTGGTTGCTTTCCGAGTCGACGAGCCTCAAGCCCCCAAAGGTCTGCAAAAAGAAAGCCATCTTGTCCTTTACGGCGCGACCCGATGTAGAAGATGTCCCAGGTCGGCGGCCGACTGTGTATCAGCGGCAGTTTGTTCCAACTGCGCGCAGACTTCAACAACTGCGTTCATTTCTGAACAAGCTATCGTTAGGGTAGATTTCAGCAGCAAATTGCGCGACGATTTCGAGAGGTTTGCGACTCTTGCGCATTACGGAAGCTGAGCACGATCGACGCAGGCGGCGGAGTCCTCCGGTTCGAAACGCTCACATCGCTGATGTACGAGGGACATACTGTGGAAGGTCATTGATGAAATCTGAGCGCATGTCTTTTTTGATCACGCAGATGAACGAGGCAGACCTCGAAGCGGCAGCAACCATCATTTCTCGCGCATACGCCGCGCCCCCTTGGAATGAGGACTGGCCCGTCGAAGCCGCAACTGAACGTGTTTCGCAGCTTTTGGCCGCGCCAAAGCGAATAGCGTTAGCGGCCCGGGACGCAGACAATGTCATTGGGATTACAATCGGCACGCGGCACAGACACCATGCAGGCCAGTTGCTGTACTTGGAGGAGGTTGCGGTGCTTCCAGGTGAGCAGGGTGCCGGCGTTGGAACGGCACTGCTTGGCGCCATCGTCGAGGCGGCAAAGGCGGCGGGATGTCACAAAGTATGGCTGGTATCGCAACGCTCGGGCAGAGTATCCGAGTTCTACCGTCGTAATGGGTTCGTCTCCAGCGACAAACTCGATATCTACTCCAAATTGGCTTGAGCTGTATTGGGCTGGTTGCGAGAGGATTAGCAGGGCGTTTCGCCTGAACGCCGGACAAGCGTGCTGCGAAGGCATTTCTGTTCGAAGCTGATGTGCCGGCGACACGCCCGTCAAGCAGCTCGCGGTCTTCGTCCGCTCGTCAGCGACGAGGAATAGGCGGCGGGTCCTTCGAGAGCCAGAGTGGGCAAGGGGCCTGCGTACAAGGGCGCGGGGCCTTTTGTTGTGCGCGTCACCCATACGTCGGACTCGCTATTGTTGTTGGTTCGGTTCATCATCAACCCTCGCTGGGGCTGGTCGTCCCGGCTATGCGTCGAATGCGTCGCGAGAACGCATGTCCTGCTACTGCATGATTCCCTGAATCGGAATCGATTTAGGGACGAAATCATGCAGAGATTCAAAGTTCTACAGCGACCTATGCGCCTCTAACGAGACGCGCGGCGCTGTAGAGAGGAAAAATCGATGTCACCAGAGTGGCCGATGTTCATTCTACAGTGCATCGTCGTCTTCGGCCTCGTCAGCGCGCTGTTCATCCGGTTCGGCGAGTAGCCCCCTCTTTACTGGGCCGACCAGACCGCGAGCTCGTATCCGTCCGGGTCGGCGAAATGGAAGCGGCGGCCGCCGGGGAAGGAGTAGATCGGCTTGACGATCTTGCCGCCGGCCGCCTCGACCCGCCGTGCCGCGTCCTGAAGATCGTCGGCGTAGAGGATGACGAGCGGCCCGCCGCTCCGGACGGGACCAAGTGTCGTGAAGCCGCCCGTCAGGCGACCGTCGGCGAATTCGCAATATTCCGGCCCGTAATCCTTGAAGGTCCAGCCGAAGGCGCCGCCGTAAAAGGCCTTGCTCGCTTCGATGTTTGCCACGTTGAACTCGATGTAGTCGATGCGGCGGTCGTTGTCCTTGTTGCTCATGGCGTCCCAATTCCTCCTGTTCGTTGCTTAACGCTCGGATTCCATGATGGACTTGAGCGTCGCGAGATCCTTTTCGACGGCTGTCGCATCAGCGGCGAACTCCTCGTCACTCATGTCCGGCTGTCGGAGCAGGGTAAACATGACCTCGGCGCCGTCGCCGTTCGGCACGACGCGTAACGCGTTGTGCACCTTGAGCCCGCTTTCGAGCATCACGAGATGGTCGACCACGCCGAAATCATTGTCCGGCGCAAAGCGCACGCGCGCGTTTCCGAGCGGACCGGGTGCGATCCATTCGTCGCCGTCGCGGGTGAGGCCCGTGGAAAGCCCGGCCGCCCAAAGCGGCATCTTCTCGTGATCGGCCATGAAGGCATAGACGTCGCGCCAATCGCGCGCGATCGATGTGTGGATGATTTTTGCCGCCATGGTTGCCATGCGTTCACTCCCTTTGGCGCCACGGCTACCACGTTCCGAGGGCGCCGTCTTGAACGAAACGGCCAAACACGGTCGGCTGTTCGGCAGTCCGCCGCCGCGTGACAGTTCGTATTATCGTTCGTGATAAGCAAGTTGCCGAACTTTTCTAAAGTCCTGCATCACATATGCGAGCTGCTTCTGAATATCGCCGGGGGTCAACGACGTCAGTTCCCTTGCCTCGCGGCTGAGGTGAGCCTGATCGGCATAGCCTGCGTCGAGTGCGAGCGTCGCCAATGCGGATTGCGGCCGGGCTCCGCAGGCGACGAGAAAGCGCAGCAGCCGAAGGATGCGGTCGAGCGTCTTGGCGCCGTAGCCGAAATGCTCGCGACAGCGACGACGCAGCGTCCGTTCGCTGGTTCCTGTCTCTTGAACGAGCGTGCGGATCGGCTCGACGGAGCTTATCCGGTCGTTTTCGAGAAGCGAGACACAGGCGGTGATCTCGGCCGATGGCGGCTTCACAGTCGGGAGCAGGCTTTGCAGAGCCGCCCGGAGAACTGCAATCCGGGCCGCGGCATCCGTCGCTTCCGCCATCTGCGCCTCCAGCACACGCGCCTCGCGGCCCCAGAAAGCATCGAGCGGAACCGTCTTGCCCGTGATCCCGTCGAGCGGGGTGCGCAGCCAGGAGGCGGCCGAGCCAATGCGGAAGCGAGCGCCGACGACGGTTTCGCCGGCGACGAGCTGGGGAAAGGCCGCCACCTTGTCTGGCCCGACGACCGCAAGACCGCCGGAAATCCAGATGATGTCGACGCAACCATCCGGTACCACCGCAACACGCGCTGGCTCGTGCAGGTGATGCGTCCAGAAGCACTTCACATCGCCGGCCAACGCGCCGGATGACGCTTGCTCGCGATAGATGCCTCGGCTCTGGGCGAGCCCGGGACAGTCGGGCGGGTCTTGCGGGATTTCCTTCATCCGAAACGATCCGTCGTACAAAGCTTCTCCAACCTTACACCGGAAATCGGGCACAAAGCGTGCAGGCAAAATCCAATTGGTGCGCGATTTGGACGTTTCGACGCACCGTGCGGCAATAGGGTGCATACTTGACGCAGATCAAGGTTAGGCGCGGTCAGATCCGGCAAAACGCGGCTCGAATAGCAAAGCATTCTCGGATTCCCATCAATGCGCCCCCAGCCTGTCGCCAAAGCTGCGTCCGTCTCTGGACACTCGACAAGATCTGGAAACGCGTCGTCAGCATGGCGACGGCTAGCCTGAAATGGATTGATTTTCGCAGGAGTGGCTTGTCGTAAATCGATTTGGGTGCCAAAAGAACCTCCGCCGCCGCATGTCCTGGCCGCCCATCCCGGAGCGGGCCGAACATGCGCAGATCAATATCGAGGGGCTCTCCGCGTGTCTGTTCCGATCGCGGCGGCTCTTCTTTCCAACGGAGGCAATCACGTGTCACAGGCGGAAATCGGGCTTATCGGCCTCGGCGTCATGGGGTCGAACCTCGCCCTCAACATCGCGGAAAAGGGCAACAAGATCGCCGTATTCAACCGCACGGTCGAGGCGACGCGCAAGTTCTATGCCGAGGCCGGCGCGCTCAAGGAGCAGATCGTTCCCTGCGAGACGATCGAAGAGTTTGTCGCCGCGATCCGCCCGCCGCGGCCGATCATCATCATGATCAAGGCCGGTGAAGCCATTGACCAGCAGATGGAGATCCTGAAGCCCTATCTTGCCAAGGGCGACATCATGATCGACGCCGGCAACGCCAATTTCCGCGACACGATGCGCCGCTTCGAGGCGCTGAAGGACTCGGGGCTGACCTTCATCGGCATGGGTGTTTCCGGCGGCGAGGAGGGCGCGCGCCACGGGCCGTCGATCATGGTCGGCGGCACGGAAGAGTCCTACCGCCGCGTCGAGAAGGTGCTGACCTCGATCGCCGCGAAATACGAGAACGACCCGTGTGTCGCCTGGCTCGGTGAAAACGGCGCCGGCCACTTCGTCAAGACGATCCACAACGGCATCGAATATGCCGACATGCAGATGATCGCCGAAATCTACGGCATCCTGCGCGACGGGCTGAAGATGAGCGCTGCCGAGATCGGCGAGGTCTTTGGCGCCTGGAACAAGGGCCGGCTCAACTCCTATCTGATCGAGATCACCGAAAAGGTGCTGAACGCCGCCGATCCCTTGACCGGCAAGCCGATCGTCGACCTGATCCTCGACAAGGCGGGCCAGAAGGGCACCGGCAAATGGTCGGTGATCGAGGCGCAGAACATGGGCATTCCGGCGACCGGCATCGAAGCCGCCGTAGCCGCCCGCAGCATTTCCTCGATGAAGGAGGAGCGTGAAGCAGCCGAGAAGATCCTCGGCCTGCCGCCGGTCGGCGACTTCACGGTGGCCGACAGGGATGCGTTCCTCAAGGACCTCGAAAGCGCACTGCTCGCCGCCAAGATCGGCGCCTATGCGCAAGGCTTCTCTGTGATGTCGGCCGCCTCGAAGGAGTTCGGCTGGAACCTGCCGATGCCGACGATCGCCAAAATCTGGCGTGCCGGCTGCATTATTCGCTCGCAGTTCCTCGACGAGATCACCACCGCCTTTACCAAGGCGCCGGATGCCGCCAATCTGATTGTGACGCCGGCCTTTGCGGCGATGGTCAAGGAGACGGACGCAGCACTGCGCCGTGTCGTTTCCGCCGCCGTGCTCGGCGGCCTCCCGGTGCCGGCGCTCGCCTCAGCGCTCGGCTACTTCGACAGCTACCGGCGCGGCCGTGGCACGGCCAACGTCATCCAGGCGCAACGCGACTTCTTCGGCGCCCACGGCTTCGACCGCGTCGATGGCGCCGACAGCCACCACGGTCCGTGGGGGAGTGGGCTGAACGGTTAAGGCGGATCGGTCTTCGCGTAAAAAATGGGGCGGCTTTCGCGGCCGCCCCCGTAAGCTTTTGAAACTACGCAATTCCGCACGGAATTGCGCCAGAGTTCCACTCAGAAAACTCTCAAAAACCGGTATGAAACTGAAAGTGATCGACGGCGGTAAAGCCAATGAAGCCATGTCCGCCGACAGGCCGACCATCCGCGCCGAGGCGGAGCGACGCATAAAGGCGACCGGCTACGAGCAATGGCGGGTTCGCAGCCTCGCAACCGGCTCGCCGGTCCCGAAGTCCACCCAATATCTAAAGATGCAGATCGAATTCGTTGCCGAGAAACTCGAGCAGCTCAATCCCATCCCCGGTGATTTCACCGACGACAAGTACTGGCCAACTATCGGGGCGTGATGACTGCGCCCGCGCAGCCAGTGGCGCTATTTGGTTGGCGCGCTCTCGTAGATCGCCTCACCGGAAACGGCATCCGTGACGTCTATGCTTTCCCCCTGCCCCTCGAGGGAGTGGCGGAACTTGTCGAGATTGCTGATCATTTTCGGCCGCGCTGCAACGATGTGATCGAAACTTTCCCACTCGCCGATCGAGCAATAGGACCGTTCGCCGGTCTTGATGAGCGCCATTTTCCGCAATCCTTCGAAATCGCGACGAAGTTGGCGGAACCAGGTCTCAAACTCGTCCTCCAGCCCCGGTTTCGTACGGAAGCGAACCACGTTGTATGCTGTCATGACGCTACCCCCATATCTTTCGGAGGCAAGAATACCATTAATGGTGGCGGTAGTTCCACCACTCAATTTTGCCGAGATTGCCGGCCGAAATGTCACCGGTCGCAGCACTCTCACGCATGATCGCCCGCAAGAGCGGGCGGCTAACCAAATGAGGAGGATCGAAGCCATGAAGAGATTTCTGGCCATTTACATAGGGACGGAAGCCGCGCTCGCGAGATCGCAGTGGAAGCAGATGGACGACGAAGAGCGCAAGGCGCGTGAGGTTGCGGGCGTCGAGGCGTGGATGGAATGGGGAAGGGCGAATGCGGCCTCCATCATCGACCAGGGAAGCCCTCTCGGGAAGACGAAGCGCGTGTCCCCGGAAGGGATTTCCGACATCAAGAACAGCATGACGGGGTATGTGGTCGTTCAGGCGGAATCGCACGAAGCTGCCGCAAGGCTGTTCGAGAAACATCCGCATTTCACGATCTTCCCGGGCGACGCCGTGGAAATCATGGAATGTCTGCCGCTTCCTGGGCAGTAAGGCATCGCAACAATCGAACCCGAGGCAAACGGCGCAGAGGGGGGTCTGTCGGCCGTCTCAGCTACGCCTTTCGCGATATCGACATGGGCCGCTGGAATTCCGGCTGACTGAGGCTTTGCAGCGTTTCGGGTGGCTTGCCTTCGATTTGGCCGATCACAGCCTTGGCGAGCTCGCGACCGGCAAGCCGGATGTCCTCGTACATGGTCATGACTTCGGGGCGCAGCCAGCGTAGGAAGTCGCTCGGCACCTTGGAGACCATGTCGACATCGTCGCCGACCTTCTTGCTCGCAGATTCGATCCCTGCGATTAACGCAATCGCGCCAGAACCGCTGCCGGAAACGATGCCGTCCGGGGCGTCAACCGAGCGCATCAGTTGCTCGAAGGCGTCGCGGATGGCGACGAGGCTGTGGTCGATGTTGACATGGTGGAAGCTCACCGCTTCCGCACCGAAATCCTTAAGCCCACGCTCGAAGCCCGTGCGCATGTGGGAATGGAAGGTGAGGTTCGGCGGCGGCTCCAATAGCACCAGCCGGCGCCTGCCGCGCTCGGTGAGCCGGCGCACCGCCTCATAGGCGAAGCGTTCGTTGTCGAAGTCGTGGAAGGGATGGACGATCCCCATTTCCGTGCGGCCATGGGTGACAAAGGGCAAGTGGCGCTCGGTCATCAGCGTCACACGCGGGTCGTGTGGCTCCGTCCGCGAGATGATTACGCCGTCGGCGGCGCCCGTGTCGAGGATATAGCGGATCGGCCCCAACGGATCCTTTGTGGAACTGTAAGGGGTAACCACCAGATGGTACTGGGTGCCAGCGAGGATTTCGGTGATGCCGACGACCATGGGGCTAGTGATGCCCATGATCTCTTCCTCCAGTGTCAGCACGAGGCTGATGACATTGGTCTTGCCGGTTCTGAGGCGCACGCCGGCACGGTTCGGCTGGTAGCCGATCTGCTTGGCGACGAGGCGCACCCTTTCCTTGGTTTCGGCGCCGATGTCGGGCGCATCCTTCAATGCTCGGGAAACCGTGGTGATCCCAAGACCGGTCATGAAGGCGATCGTTTTCAGCGTCGGCCTGGCGCCGTCCGGCGGCGGCACTGCCGCCGCCCTGTTTTTCGTCTTGCCGTCCATCCCCGTCACCAGCCCCGTCCCCTTTTGAGACCTTTGCGCAAACCGCCACGGTCAAGCGCCCGCTTTGACTCGCAGCTTCGATGCGAACACGCCCGATCCGTCTCGGTTCCCGGCTTATATACGAATTGTGACCGGTGACCAGATTTGTCGGAGCTGTGTCGCGGAACAAAATCTGTAACGATACAGTAGCGATGTCGAGCATTTTCGTTGCTGCACTGCGAAGAACATAACCATCTGGTTGAATCCTGCAGTCGCGAAGCGAGATATTGCATTTGCGAAGTGCCGCCCAAGTGCTCCGCGATCTATTTCGGTTCAGAATCCCTTTGAATCAAAGCGTTATGGCCGAGAATTGGAGGCTCGCACGACTGAGCCGAGGATCGATGTTATCCTCTTTGAAGAGCTGTCAGACACACGTATTAGGCGAATTGAAAATAATATCTAGAATTATCCGTTGTGGGTGTTGCGTCGGAAAATCGTTTGAACTAAGTTTTTACGGCAACGTTACAGTGAGGGAGGAGAACTCATGAAATTGCGTTCCATGGCCGCCGCATTGGCCGCAACCGTCGCCCTGCCATTCGGTGTGGCCAACGCCGCCGATCTGGAGGTCACGCATTGGTGGACCTCAGGCGGCGAGGCCGCGGCGGTCGCCGAACTGGCCAAGGCTTTCGATGCGACCGGCAACAAGTGGGTCGACGGTGCAATCGCCGGCTCGGGCGGGACCGCGCGTCCGATCATGATCAGCCGCATCACCGGCGGCGATCCGATGGCTGCTACCCAGTTCAACCACGGCCGTCAGGCGGAGGAATTGGTGCAGTCGGGCCTGATGCGCGACCTGACGGATCTCGCCACGCGCGAGAACTGGAAGGAGATCGTCAAGCCGGCAAGCCTGCTTGAGTCCTGCACCATCGAGGGCAAGATCTATTGCGCGCCCGTCAACATCCATTCCTGGCAGTGGCTGTGGCTTTCGAATGCGGCCTTCAAGCAGGCCGGCGTTCCCGTGCCGAAGAACTGGGATGAGTTCGTCGCGGCAGCACCGGCGCTGGAAAAGGCCGGTATCGTGCCGCTCGCCGTCGGCGGTCAGCCATGGCAGGCGGCAGGTGCCTTTGACGTGCTGATGGTGGCGATCGCCGGGAAAGACACGTTCGAGAAGGTGTTCGCCCAGAAGGACGAGGAAGTGGCTGCAGGTCCGGAGATCGCCAAGGTCTTCAACGCTGCCGACGACGCGCGCCGCATGTCAAAAGGCAGCAATGTCCAGGACTGGAACCAGGCAACGAACCTCGTCATCACTGGCAAGGCCGGCGGCCAGATCATGGGCGACTGGGCCCAGGGTGAATTCCAGCTTGCGGGCCAGAAGGCCGGTGTCGACTACACCTGCCTTCCGGGGCTTGGCGTCAACGAGGTGATCTCGACCGGCGGCGACGCATTCTACTTCCCGCTGCTGGAGGATGAAGAAAAGGCGAAGGCGCAGGAGGCGTTGGCATCGGCCCTGCTGAAGCCGGAGACGCAGGTTGCCTTCAACCTGAAGAAGGGCTCGCTGCCGGTGCGCGGCGACGTCGACCTCGCAGCCGCCAATGATTGCATGAAGAAGGGGCTCGATATCCTTGCCAAGGGCAATGTGATCAAGGGCACCGACCAGCTTCTGTCTGCCGATAGTCAGAAGCAAAAGGAGGACCTGTTCTCCGAGTTCTTCGCAAACCCGTCGATGACGCCGGAGGATGCGCAGAAGCGCTTCGCCGCGATCATCGCGGCGGCAGACTAATAGATGCCAATTGAAGGCCCCGCGCATTCGCGGGGCCGCCCTCATGCCCCATTCGGCACGACGCGTTCGCGCCGGGCACCCGTGACGATGTCTGCCGGCGTCGGCGCAAGGAGCATCCCGCTTTCGAGCTGAATTGCGAACGCGGATAAGATGTTCCAGATCAAGGTGTTCTGAGCGTTCATTATATGTTCGCGTGAACACGGAGTGCCGAGCAGGGGCCATTACCACGGTGAGGTGGCGGCGTGTTTCGCTGCGAGTACCGCCCACCGAATATATTGCAGTTTCGGAGGAGCAAACATGACAGGCCAAACACGCGGCTCGGCTCGCCCGAATCAGTGGTTGCGGAACCTGAATGCGAAGATCGCCTCTATTCCGATGATCCTGACAGCCGTGGTCATCTTCGTCGGCGGCACAGCCTGGACGGTTCTCTATTCCTTCACCAACTCGAAGCTGCTGCCACGGCTTTCCTTCGTCGGTCTCGACCAGTATGAGCGGCTATGGGCGGCACCGCGTTGGCTCGTCTCGATCGAGAATCTCGCGATCTACGGCTTTTTTTCACTGGTTTTCAGTCTCGTGATCGGCTTTGTGCTGGCGGCGCTGATGGATCAGAAGATCCGTTTCGAGAACACGTTTCGAACGATCATGCTCTATCCCTTCGCGCTGTCGTTCATCGTCACGGGCCTGGTCTGGCAGTGGCTGCTCAATCCGCAATACGGCATACAGTCGATCGTACGGTCCCTTGGCTGGACGAGCTTCAACTTCGATCCGCTCTATAATTCCGACATTGTCATCTACGGCATTCTGATCGCGGCCCTCTGGCAGGGCACAGGTCTTGTCATGTGCCTGATGCTCGCCGGACTGCGCGGCATCGACGAGGACATCTGGAAGGCTGCGCGGGTCGACGGCATCCCGATGTGGAAGACTTATGTCCTTATCATCATCCCGATGATGCGCGGCGTCTTCATCACGACGCTCGTCATCATCGCGAGCGGCATCGTCAAGGTTTACGACCTCGTCGTAGCGCAGACGAGCGGCGGCCCCGGCATCGCCTCGGAAGTGCCTGCCAAATACGTCTACGACTACATGTTCCAGGCCCAGAACCTGGGCCAGGGCTTTGCCGCCTCCACCATGATGCTCGTGACGGTCGCGATCATCATCGTGCCGTGGGCGTATCTGGAATTCGGAGGAGGTCGCAAGCGTGCTTAATCTCGTCGCCAACAACAGCACGGTTACCGAGGACGAAGCGGTTCCCGACAGGATCACATCCGGTCCGCGTGGCGCCAAGCCGCGCCGGACACTCTCTCGCCGCAACATCGTCGTATACGGCACGTTGATCGTGGTCGCCCTCTATTACCTGCTGCCGCTCTACGTGATGATCATGACGTCGCTCAAGGGCATGCCGGAAATCCGCGTCGGCAACATCTTCGCGCCTCCGGTCGAAATCACCTTCGAACCCTGGGTAAAGGCCTGGGCGCAGGCCTGCACCGGCCTTAATTGCGACGGGCTTTCGCGCGGGTTCTGGAATTCGGTGCGCATCACCGTTCCCTCGGTGATCATCTCGATCGCGATCGCCTCGATCAATGGCTACGCGCTCGCCAACTGGCGCTTCAAAGGGGCCGACCTGTTTTTCACCATCCTCATCGTCGGCGCCTTCATTCCCTATCAGGTGATGATCTACCCGATCGTGATCGTGCTCAGGGAAATGGGTGTCTACGGCACGCTGACCGGTCTCATCATTGTGCATACGATCTTCGGCATGCCGATTCTGACCCTCTTGTTCCGCAACTATTTCGCCGGCTTGCCCGAGGAACTCTTCAAGGCGGCGCGCGTCGACGGCGCCGGGTTCTGGACGATCTATTTCAAGATCATGCTGCCGATGTCGCTGCCGATCTTCGTCGTTGCGATGATCCTTCAGGTGACCGGCATCTGGAACGACTTCCTGTTCGGCGTGGTTTTCACACGGCCGGAATACTACCCGATGACCGTGCAGCTCAACAATATCGTCAACTCTGTGCAGGGCGTGAAGGAATACAACGTCAACATGGCGGCGACCCTCCTGACCGGGCTCGTGCCGTTGGCGATCTACTTCGTCTCCGGCCGGCTGTTTGTGCGCGGCATCGCCGCCGGCGCAGTGAAAGGATAATCAAGCATGACCAGTGTTTCAGTCAGGGACCTGTCGCTGAACTTCGGCGCCGTCACCGTTCTCGACAAGCTCAATCTCGACATCAATCATGGCGAGTTCCTTGTCCTGCTCGGCTCGTCCGGATGCGGCAAGTCTACGCTCTTGAACTGCATCGCCGGCCTGCTTGACGTTTCGGAAGGGCAGATCTTCATCAAGGACCGCAATGTCACATGGGAGGAGCCGAAGGACCGGGGCATCGGCATGGTGTTCCAGTCCTACGCGCTCTACCCGCAGATGTCGGTCGAGAAGAACCTCTCCTTCGGGCTCCAGGTTGCCAGGGTGCCGCAGGCCGAAATCGACAAGCGTGTCGCACGCGCGGCGGAAATCCTGCAGATCCAGCCGCTTCTGAAGCGCAAGCCTGCCGAGCTTTCCGGCGGCCAGCGCCAGCGCGTGGCGATCGGCCGCGCACTTGTGCGCGACGTCGATGTCTTCCTCTTCGACGAGCCCTTGTCGAACCTCGACGCCAAGCTGCGATCGGAATTGCGCGTCGAAATCAAGCGGCTGCACCAGTCTCTCAAGAACACGATGATCTATGTCACGCACGACCAGATCGAGGCGCTGACCTTGGCCGACCGCATCGCCGTCATGAAGGGTGGCGTCATCCAGCAGCTCGCCGATCCGATGACCATTTACAACGCGCCGGAGAACCTCTTCGTCGCCGGCTTCATTGGTTCGCCGTCGATGAACTTCTTCCGTGGCGAGGTCGCCGCCAAGGACGGCCGTAGCGTCGTGCAGGTCGACGGCGTCGCCTTCGACGTCACCGCCTATCCCGCGCAGACAAAATTACAGCCGGGCCAGAAGGTCGTGCTTGGTCTTCGGCCGGAGCACGTCAAGATCGACGAGGCCGGGGCAGGAGATACAACGCACCAGGCCGTGGTCGACATCGAAGAGCCGATGGGCGCCGACAACCTTTTGTGGCTGACTTTTGCCGGTCAAACGATGTCCGTGCGCATCGCCGGCCAACGGCGCTACCAGCCCGGCACCGCAGTGCGCCTTTCTTTCGACATGGGGGTCGCCTCAATCTTCGACGCTGCCAGCGAAAACCGTCTTTGAGAACCAATATCGAGCCCGGGCGACGCCGTCCGGGCCGCAATAAACGATAATCGCAACAAACGATAATGATGTCGGCCTCGATCGCCGCTCCATAAATGGATTGAGGAAATGCCCCCCGAAACCTTGAACCGCGACGCCATCTGCATCGACTTGTCCGGTGACTGGCTGCTTGCCTCGACCGACAACAGCCACGCGCTTACCATCGCGCTTCCGGGCGATGTGCATAGCGCGTTGCAGCAGGCGGGCATCATCGCGGATCCCTATGCCGGCCGGAACGAGGCTGATGTGCAATGGGTCGCGCACAAGGACTGGGTTCTGGAGCGCACGGTCACCATCGATGCGGACGATCTCGACGGGTGCTGGTATCTCGATTTCGAGAGCATCGACACGGTCGCCTCGGTCTTCGTCAACGATCAACTGGTGCTGCAGGCGGAAAACTGCTTTCGCCGCTATCGCCCCGACGTATCGAGTGCGCTCGTCGTCGGCGAGAACCGCCTCCGCATCGTGCTGCACTCCTCGATTGCCGAGGGCGCGCGCCGGCAGGCGGCGCAGCCCTTCTACGTGCCCTATCACGATGGGAATTCGCCGATTGCCAACGGCAACATGCTGCGCAAGCCCCAGTGCCACTTCGGCTGGGACTGGAACATCGCCATCGCGCCGCTCGGCATCTATGGCTCGCTGGCACTTCGCCGGCTGGAGACCGCGCGCATCGAACACCTCACCACACGTCAGCTCTGGCTTACCGACGGCTCGATCGACCTGCAGGTGACCGTCACGCTCTTTGCCCGCGAACCCGGCATCGTACCCATTCATTTCGAACTCGATGGCATGCGGGAGCGCCTGGACTGCGCGGTCGCCGCCGGCGAGACCCGGATCACCCACGTGTTCACGGTCGCAAAGCCGAGATTGTGGTGGCCGGCAGGCAGCGGCGAGCAGGCGCTTTCCGTCCTTAACGTCGAACTGCCGGACGAGAGCGTGACGCGCCAGATCGGTTTCCGCACGATCGAGCTTGTCACCGACAAGGACGAGGCGGGCAGCCGTTTTGCCTTCCGCATCAACGGCCGCGAGGTCTTCTGCCGCGGCGCGAACTGGATCCCGGCGGATGCGCTGGTGTCGCGCGTGACGCTGCAAGGGGTTGAGGACCTCCTGCAATCCGCCGTCGACGCCAACATGAACATGATCCGCGTCTGGGGCGGCGGCTTCTACGAGCCGGACTGGTTCTACGATCTCTGCGACCGGCTGGGACTGCTCGTCTGGCAGGACTTCATGTTCGCCTGCAATCTCTACCCCTCTACACTGGACTTTCTCGACAATGTCGCGGCCGAGGTGGACTACCAGGTCAAACGCCTGTCGTCCCACCCGTCGATTGCGCTTTGGTGCGGCGACAACGAACTTGTCGGCGCGCTCACCTGGTTCGAAGAAAGCCGCAAGGATCGCGACCGTTACCTCGTCTCTTATGACCGGCTGAACCGCACGGTCGAGGCTGCCATGAAGGCCGCCTGCCCGGAAGCGATCTGGTGGCCTTCGAGCCCGTCTGTCGGCCACCTCAATTTCGGCGATGCATGGCATGCGGACGGCGCGGGCGACATGCACTACTGGTCCGTCTGGCACGAGAACAAGTCGTTCGACAATTATCGCACCGTGCGCCCGCGTTTCTGCTCGGAATTTGGTTTCCAGTCTTACACCTCGATGCCGATCGTCCGGCAATTCGCCGAGACACGCGATCTCAACATCGCCTCGCCGGTGATGGAGGCGCATCAGAAGAATGCCGGCGGCAACGAGCGGATCGCCGGGACCATGTTCCGCTATTTCCGCTTTCCGAAGGATTTCCCGAGCTTCGTCTATCTGAGCCAAATCCAGCAGGGACTCGCGATCCGCACCGCGGTCGATTATTGGCGGTCGCTGAAACCGCATTGCATGGGCACGCTTTATTGGCAGCTCAACGACACCTGGCCGGTCGCCTCCTGGTCGAGCCTGGACTACGGCGGCAACTGGAAGGCCATGCACTATATGGCCCGCCGCTTCTTCCAGCCGGTCGCCGTCGCCGCCATTCCTTCCGCGGACCGCAAGGAGATCACCTTCTCGATGGTGAACGACACCGCCGAGATGGTGACGGTCGAACTACAGACCTTTGTCGTTTCGCTTGACGGCGAGCGTCGCCCGCTTGCAGCGGCCGCCGGCGCCTGCGCGCCGGACCGCGCTGCCACGCTCGTCACCATCGGGACCGGCGACATCCCGGAAGGCGCTCTTCTTTTCTGGTCGTTTGAAGCCTCGAACGGCATGCGTGGCGAGGGGCATCATGTCCAGGGCACCTACAAGGCGCTTGATCTTTCGCCGTCCGGCCTGACGCTGGAGACCGTGCCGCGACTGGATGGCGCCTTCGACGTGATTGTCTCGGCGAGCGGTCTCGCGCTGCACGTAATGATCGAGGGGGATGTCGAGGGGCGTTATTCCGACAATGCCTTCGACCTGACGGCCGGCGAGACGAAGGTGATCCGCTTCACGCCGAAGGTGCTGCTCGCCGAAGGCATCGTGCCGAGCTTCATCGCCTACGACCTCGAATCCTGCCAGGGAAAAGGGTGAGCCGGATGAGGCGCAGCCACGTCAACGAGATCATCCGCGAAAGCGACGCCTTCATGCGTAGCCACGGCTTCGTGCTGCCCCCCTTTGCCTACTGGTCGCCGGAGGAATTGAAGACGCGGGTTGCGTCCGACAGCCCGACGATCCTTGAGGCGCGGCTCGGCTGGGACATCACCGATTACGGCAAGGGGCGCTTCGGCGAATTCGGCCTCGTCCTTTTTACCCTGAGGAACGGTGCCGCGGCCAATCTCGGCACCGGCAAGGGCATGGTCTATGCCGAGAAGCTGATGATCACGCGTGCGGGCCAGGTCAATCCATTGCACCGTCACGCGGTGAAAACGGAGGACATCATCAATCGCGGCGGCGGCACTCTGGTCCTTGAGATGTACAACTCGCTGCCCGATGGCTCAGTCGACGAGGAAAGCGACGTCGAAGTGGCATGCGATGCGCGCCTGCGCCGGCAGAAGGCGGGGGAGCTCCTGCAGCTTGAACCCGGTGAGAGCGTCACTTTGCCGCCCGGAAACTGGCATGCCTTTTGGGCGGAGGGAGGCGACGTGTTGATGGGCGAAGTCTCGACCGTCAACGACGACCTTACCGACAACTATTTCCGCGAGCTGGTGGGCCGCTTTTCCGCAATCGAAGAGGACGAACATCCGCTCCACCTGCTTGTTTCGGACTACGACACCTGGCTGAAGGCAACAGGTTGAAACGCCCTTACCTACTTTCAACAACTCATTCCTGCGCACTCAACGAGGAGAATTTTTGATGAAAGACGTCAGCTTCCAACTCTACAGCGCCCGCAATTTTCCACCGCTCGCCGATGTGCTCGCGACCGTCGGCAAGGCCGGTTATACCCAGGTCGAGGGCTACGGTGCGCTTTACGCATCGCTGACCGACGAAGAGGTCGCTGATTTCAAGCGCGGTCTCGAACGCAACGGCGTCACCATGCCTACCGCGCATTTCGGGATCGACATGCTGGAGCAGGAGCCGGCGCGGGTGCTGCGGATCGCCAATGCGCTCGGCATCCGGGCAATCTACTGCCCTTACCTGATGCCGGACCAGCGCCCGAGCGATGCGGCCGGCTGGCGCGCCTTCGGTGCGCGGCTGCAAGCGGCGGGCAAGCCTTTCCGGGATGCGGGACTCGACTTCGGCTGGCACAATCACGACTTCGAATTCCATGCCCTTGCAGACGGCTCCATACCGTTGGACCACATCTTCGCCGGCGGCCCGGATCTTTCCTGGGAAGCCGATATCGCCTGGATCGTGCGCGGTGGCGCCGATCCCTTCGCCTGGATCGCGAAATACGGCAGCCGCATCACCGCCGTCCACGTCAAGGACATCGCCCCCAAGGGCGAGAAGACGGATGAGGACGGCTGGGCAGATGTCGGCCACGGCACGATCGACTGGAAGGGGCTCGTAAAGGCGCTCTCCGCAACCTCGGTAAAATATTTTATCGCCGAACATGACAACCCCAGCGACTTCCGGCGCTTCGCCGAACGTTCGCTGGCTTCCATCCAATCCTATTGAGCGACGGGAAAAACATGAAGACGAAGGAACTTGGCGTTGGCATCATCGGATGCGGCAACATCTCCACCACCTATTTCAGGCTCGCGCCGCTCTTCAAGGGCATCAGAATGGTCGCGTGCGCCGATATCAACCCGGCAGCGGCCGAGGCGCGGGGGGCAGAATATGACGTGACGGCGCAGAGCATCGAGGCGCTGCTGGCCAATCCGGAGGTGGACATCATCGTCAATTTGACGATCCCGGACGCGCATTTTCCCGTTTCGAAGGCGATCCTCGAAGCGGGAAAACATGTCTATTCCGAAAAGCCCCTGGTTCTGACGCTGGAGCAGGGCGAGGAACTCAGGACGATCGCCAAGGCGAAGGAACTAACGGTCGGCTGCGCACCGGATACCTTCCTCGGCGGTGCGCACCAGCTCGCCCGCGACTACATCGACGCCGGAAAGATCGGTCGGATCACTTCTGGTACCTGCCACGTCATGAGCCCCGGCATGGAGATGTGGCATCCGAACCCGGATTTCTTCTTCCTGCCGGGCGGCGGTCCGGTGCTCGATCTCGGACCTTACTACATCGCCAACCTCATCAACCTGATCGGCCCGGTGAAGCGCGTCGCCGCGCTTTCCTCGATGGCGAGCGAAACGCGCACCATCACCAGCGCGCCGCGCAACGGCGAGGTCATCCCGGTCAAGACGCCGACCAATATCCATGCGCTGCTCGAATTCCAGAACGGCGCGACGATCACGCTTTCGGCAAGCTGGGATGTCTGGTCGCACCGCCACGCCCACATGGAGCTCTATGGCACCGAAGGATCGCTTTTCGTGCCGGATCCCAACTTCTTCGGCGGCACGGTCGAGGCGAGTGGGCGCGACAAGAACATCCAGCCCCTCGAAATGTGGGAGCATCCCTTTGCGGTCAACAACTGGGATCACCCGGCCGGGCCGATCGCCAACTACCGCACGGCCGGTCTCGCCGACATGGCGGACGCCATCCTCAATGGGCGCGATGCGCGTTGCTCGCTCGACCGCGCGCTTCACGGTGTCGACGTGATGGTGTCGATCCTGAAGTCGGGCGAAGAGGGGCGGTTCGTGACGCTTTCGACCACCTGCACGCAGCCGGCCGCTCTCGGCATCGAAGAGGCGCAGGCGCTGCTGCGCTGAATAAGAAATCCCCGGTACGAGGAACACCCAAGAAAAGAGGGCCGCGGCGTTTCCCATTCGCCGAGGCCCCCCAAGGGGCCAGACGCACAAAGGCAAAAGATCGGGCATGACAAACCCCTCCCTCTTGTGGCGAAGGGTTGGGGAGGGGTATCCAAACACCCACCCGAAACAGAGGAATCGAGAATGGCCTGGCAACCGGCGGAAAACCGATACGAGAAGATGAAATACAACCGCTGCGGCAAGAGCGGGCTGAAGCTGCCGGCGATCTCGCTCGGCCTCTGGCACAATTTCGGCGGCGACACGCCGCATGAGCGCAAATTGGACATGTGCCGCACGGCGTTCGATCTTGGCATCACCCATTTCGATCTAGCCAATAATTATGGTCCCCCGCCCGGATCGGCGGAGACGGCTTTCGGCGAAATCATGCGCACCGACTTCGCCGGTCTGCGCGACGAACTGATCATTTCCTCCAAGGCCGGCTACGATATGTGGCCGGGTCCCTATGGCGAATGGGGCAGCCGCAAATATCTGATCGCTTCCTGCGACCAGAGCCTGAAGCGCATGGGCCTCGACTATGTCGACATCTTCTATTCCCACCGCTTCGATCCCGACACCCCGCTCGAGGAGACCTGCGGCGCGCTCGACCATATCGTCCGTTCGGGCAGGGCGCTCTATGTCGGCATCTCGTCCTATAATTCGCAGCGAACCCGCGAAGCGGCGGCAATCCTCAAGGATCTCGGCACGCCATGCCTGATCCACCAGCCGAGCTATTCGATGCTCAACCGCTGGATGGAGGACGACGGCCTCGTCGATACGTTGGAAGACCTCGGTATCGGCTCGATCGTCTTCTCGCCGCTCGCGCAGGGCATGCTGACGACGAAGTATCTGAACGGGATCCCGGAGGGCAGCCGCGCAGCCCAGAACCACTTCCTCAAGAAGGATTTCATCCGCCCGTCGATCATTGAAAACATCGGCAAATTGAATGGCATTGCCGAGCGGCGTGGCCAGACGCTGGCGCAGATGGCGCTTGCCTGGGTGCTGCGCGGCGACCGTATTACGTCGGCTCTGATCGGTGCCAGCCGGTCCGCGCAGATCGTCGATTGCGTCAAGGCGCTCGAGAACGACAGCTTCACGGCGGAAGAACTGGCCGAGATCGATCTCTATGCGCGCGAGGCCGATATCAACCTGTGGGCCAAGTCGGCGGAGCTCTGAAACAGAGCGAATTCATTGATTTGCCTCGATTTTAGGCAATATTGACTTATCTCCGGCGCCTTAGACAAAAGTCGAAGAGAGCGCCGGAAAACCGTCGCTGGACATGCATTAGTGAATATGTATGGTGCAGTGGTGCCGGTCCCGCTTGCGCGACGTTTTGCGTGTGCGCGGCCGGCAAAACGAGGAGAAATGAGCCCTCGACGCGCTGGAGCGGGCCGAGGAAGAGTTCGACGGGAGATGTCGCGGAGAGCGGCCGCAACCGTCATGGCGGGAAATAGGGAGGAATTATGGATCGCCGTTCATTCATCAAACACGCGAGCATTGGCGGCCTGGGTGCGGCTGCCGCTACGGCGCTCGCATCGCCGGCCATCGCGCAGGCAAACCCGAAGATCAACTGGCGTTTGGCCTCGTCGTTCCCGAAGTCGCTCGACACGATCTACGGCGGCGGTGAAGTGCTATCGAAATACGTCTCCGAAGCGACGGACGGTAATTTCCAGATCCAGGTTTTCGCTGCCGGCGAAATCGTTCCCGGTCTGCAGGCCGCTGACGCTGCGGCTGCCGGAACCGTCGAAGCCTGCCACACGGTTGCCTATTACTACTGGGGCAAGGACCCGACCTGGGCGCTTGGCGCTGCCGTGCCCTTCGCGCTCAACGCGCGCGGCATGAACGCCTGGCACTATCACGGCGGCGGCATCGATCTCTTCAACGAGTTCCTCGCCACCCAGGGCCTCATCGGCTTCCCGGGCGGCAACACCGGCGTGCAGATGGGCGGCTGGTTCCGCAAGGAAATCAAGACCGTAGCGGACATGCAGGGCCTGAAGATGCGAATCGGCGGGTTCGCCGGCAGGGTGGTCGAAAAGCTCGGCGTCGTGCCGCAGCAGATCGCCGGCGGCGATATCTATCCGGCGCTCGAAAAGGGCACGATCGACGCGGCGGAGTGGGTCGGTCCGTATGACGACGAAAAACTCGGCTTCTACAAGGTTGCGCCGTACTACTACTATCCCGGTTGGTGGGAAGGCGGCCCGACGGTGCACGCGATGTTCAACAAGGCGGCCTTCGACGGCCTGCCGAAGAACTATCAGTCGCTGCTGCGCACTGCCTGCCAGGCGACCGACGCGAACATGCTGCAGAAGTACGATTACCTGAACCCGTCGGCCATCAAGCGCCTTGTGGGTGCCGGCGCAAAGCTCAGCCCGTTCAGCCCGGAAATTCTGTCCGCCTGCTTCGACAAGTCGAACGAAGTCTATGCGGAGATGGAAGCTGCGAACCCCACCTTCAAGAAGATCTGGGACTCGATCAAGGCCTTCCGCGCCGAGTACTATCTCAACGCACAGATCGCCGAGTACAACTACGATACTTTCATGATGATCCAGCAGCGGAACGGCAAGGTCTGAGCCGCTGCATCATCGCAGAAACGAAAAACCCCGGGGCTTGGCTCCGGGGTTTTTCTTTGCTGTGGTGGTTTCGAAATACCGGCATGCAACCACAGAACTCATTCTACGCTACAGCGTTCTTTGCGCGTCTGATCACAGTACACGACAGTAACCAGCTTCTGCCTCGCTAGTTCCGGTACGGTAATGCATCTCCTCCTGTCCTCATTCCTGTGCTCGTCAAAGGAATCCAGCAGCGCCGCGTCTGCGGCACGGAAGAGTCTTTTCAGCCCAAGGACTTGGGCTGGCTGGATTCCTGTGACAAGCACAGGAATGAGGGCGAAAAACGGATACGCCAAACCAATTGAGCTGCGGTCGTGTACCGTGGTGTCTGATAAGACGCGCGGCGCTGTAAGGGACGATAGCAAACGGAAAAGGCCCGAATGCCACTTCGACATTCGGGCCTTGTTGTTGTTGGCCGGCCTGCTTTGTGACTTTCAGGCCTGATTGCCGCGTCAGTTGAACGACGGCGGTGCGCTGAGATCGGTCGCCGGCTTGTTCGGCTGGGCGGGTGCGTTGTTCGGCTGGGCCGGCTGGGCCGGCTGCTGAGGGTTGTCGAGTGGGCTGCCGCCCGGCAGTTGCAGGCCGCCCGGAAGGCCAAGACCGCCGCCGTTGTCCGGCAGCGTCAGTCCGCCGCCACCCGTTCCGAACCCGGGAACCTCGATCTTGATGGTAGACGGATCGACGGCCGCGCCGCCTCCCTTGTAGTGCATAACCATCTGCGGGAACATGATCGTCAGCGCCACCATGAGGATCTGGATACCGACGAAAGGCACCGCACCCCAATAGATCTGGCCGGTGGTGACTGGTTGGGTCATCTTGCCGGTGACTTTGTCGAGGTAGGGCACCCTGGCCGCGACCGAGCGCAGGTAGAAGAGCGCGAAGCCGAACGGCGGGTGCATGAAGCTCGTCTGCATGTTGATGCCGAGCAGCACGCCGAACCAGATCAGGTCGATTCCGAGCTTGTCGGCTGCCGGAGCGAGCAGCGGCACGATGATGAAGGCGAGCTCGAAGAAGTCGAGGAAGAAGGCCAGGAAGAAGACCAGCAGGTTGACCGCAATCAGGAAGCCGGTTTCGCCGCCCGGCATCGCCGTCAGCAGGTGTTCCACCCAGATATGCCCGTTGACGCCGTAGAAGGTCAGCGAGAAGACGCGTGCACCGATCAGGATGAACAGCACGAAGGCCGAAAGGCGCGTCGTGGCCGTCAGTGCTCCTCGTACGACATCGAGACTAAGCCGCCCCTTGGCCGCTGCCATGATCAGGGCACCGACCGCGCCCATGGCTCCGCCTTCCGTCGGCGTGGCGATGCCGAGGAAGATCGTGCCAAGCACGAGGAAGATCAATGCGAGCGGCGGAATGAGGACGATGATGACCTGCTGGGCCAGCCGGGAGAGCGCATTGATCTTGAGCGCGCGGTCGATCAGAGCGACCATGTAGATGATCGCAACGCCGACCGTCGCGCCGAGGATGTCCGCGTTCTCGCCTTGCGTCGGCGAGAAGTAGAGGTGCGCCGCATAGGCGATGCCCGCCGCGGCGATCAGGGCGATGATAAGCGATGTGACGCCCGAACCGAGCGTGCGGGCCTCCAGCGGCAGCGCCGGCATCGAGTCGCGCTTCAGGAACGACATCAGCAGGACGTAGCCCATGTACAGGCCCGTCAGGACGAGGCCCGGGATGAGGGCGCCGGCGTACATGTCACCGACCGAGCGACCGAGCTGGTCAGCAAGGACGATCAGCACGAGCGAGGGCGGGATGATCTGCGCCAGCGTGCCGGAGGCGGCAATGACGCCCGAGGCGACCCGCCGGTCATAGCCGTAGCGCAGCATGATCGGCAGCGAGATCAGCCCCATCGCGATGACCGAGGCCGCGACCACGCCGGTGGTTGCCGCAAGCAACGCACCGACGAAGATGACCGCATAGGCAAGACCGCCGCGGACGGGGCCGAAGAGCTGACCGATCGTGTCGAGCAGGTCCTCGGCCATGCCCGATTTCTCGAGCACGATGCCCATGAAGGTGAAGAAGGGGATAGCGAGCAAGGTGTCGTTGGACATCACCCCCCAGAATCGTTCCGGCAATGCGTTGAGCAACGGCCAGGAGAGATTGATCGAATCCGAAAGCGGCGCGAGTTCCACGCCGATGATGAAGAACAGGAGGCCATTCGCGGCGAGCGAGAAGGCGACGGGATAACCCAGCATCAGGAACACGATCAGCGATACGAACATGATCGGTGCCAGGTTTTCGGCAATGAACTCAATCACGAGCGCACCTCCGGACCTACAGCTTCGTCAAGCGGCGCGTGCGCCGCCACATAGGGGGTGGGATCGTCCATGTTTCCCGTCATGATCGCGATTTTCTTGATGATTTCCGAAACACCTTGCAGGGCAAGCAGTATGAAGCCAATGAGCAGGATGGCCTTTGCCGGCCAAATGATCAGCCCACCCGCGCTGGACGAGCCTTCGCCCGACACATAGGACATGCGGACGTAGGGCACGAGGTAATAGAGCATGAGCAGCACGAACGGCATCAGGAAGAAGACGTGACCGAAGAGGTCGATCCAGTGCTGCACACGGCGCGAGAAACTGCCGTAGACGACGTCGATGCGGATGTGTTCGTTCTGGCTGAGCGTATAGGCGGCAGCGAACATGAAGGCTGCGCCGAAGAGATACCACTGCGCCTCGAGCCAGGCATTCGACGACATGTTGAAGATTTTTCGGATGACGGCATTGCCCGCGCTGACGAGCACGGCGACCAGAATGAGCCAGCCGACCGCCTTGCCGATATTCTCGGTGATGGTGTCAATCAATCGGCTGAAGCCGAGTAACGGTTTCATCAAGATCCTCCCCGCAATGGCTGTTTTTATCTTTCGCCAAGCACAGTCACAGTGCCGATTTCAAGCCCCCTTTCAAGTCCGAAGCCCGATTTTCCGGGATGGGGAGACAGTCTCAGACGAAAGTCGAATGCAGGGCAGCGGAAAATGCCCAAGACTTAGGCAGGTGGGCGTGGGGATCGCCGTTTGCTCCATGCGAGCTCTCCACAGAATGGACACCGGTTTCGCCCATGCTCAGGCGATTCGGGAGCAGGACAATTCGGCCTGCTCCTTCCTGCACAGGAACCGGCGTGACGGGTCTTGAAACGGTTCGGAGTTTCGGGCTGGATGCGCTCGCCAAGAATCTAGAGCGGGATGAGGAAAAGTGTGAGCGGTTTTCCGCCCGCATCCCGCTCTAACTTATTAGTATCGATCACGTTTAAGGTTTTTGGGTCGATTCGACCCAAAATCATCGTGATCTAGGGAAGAGGCAAGCTATGGTCGCGACTATCCGCAACCCGATCCTTCCGGGCTTCAACCCGGACCCGTCGATCTGCCGCGTTGGAGACGACTATTATATCGCCACGTCGACATTCGAATGGTACCCGGGCGTGCAGATCCACCATTCGCGCGATCTCGTGAACTGGCGGCTCGTGCGCCGGCCGCTGGAGCGGGCAAGCCAGCTCGACATGCGCGGCAACCCCGACAGCTGCGGCGTTTGGGCGCCGTGCCTGTCCTATTCCGACGGGCTGTTCTGGCTGGTCTATACCGACGTCAAGCGCTTCGACGGCAATTTCAAGGACGCGCACAATTATATCGTCACGGCCGAAGCCGTGGAGGCGACCTGGTCCGATCCGGTTTATGTCAATTCCTCCGGCTTCGATCCCTCGCTCTTTCACGACGACGATGGCCGCAAGTGGTTCCTCAACATGCAGTGGAACCACCGCTCGGAGAGCTTCGGCGGCGCGCCGAAGAGCCCGGCTTTCGACGGCATTCTCCTGCAGGAGTGGGATGAGCGCACGCGCCGGCTCGTCGGTCCGGTGAAGAACATCTTCGCCGGCAGTTCGCTCGGCCTGGTCGAGGGACCGCATCTCTTCAAGCGCAACGGCTGGTACTACCTGACGACAGCTGAGGGTGGCACGGGCTATGACCATGCGGTGACCATGGCGCGCTCACGCACCATCGACGGCCCCTACGAGCTGCATCCGAATACCCATCTCATCACCTCGAAGGACCATCCCGAAGCCGCGCTGCAGCGGGCAGGGCACGGGCAATATGTCGAGACGCCGGATGGACAGGCCTATCACACCCACCTTTGCGGCCGCCCGCTGCCGCCGAAACGGCGCTGCACCCTCGGCCGCGAGACGGCGCTGCAGAAATGCGTCTGGCGCGAGGATGGCTGGCTGTACCTCGAAAACGGCGGCACGGTCCCGGACGCCACCGTTCCGGCGCCGGCAGGCACGAGCTTCGTCGCGCAACCAGGCGTGGTCGAGACCGATTTCGACGAGGCCGAGCTCCCGTTCGAGTTCCAGTGGCTGCGCACGCCTGTGGCCGATCGCATCTTTTCGCTGACGTGGCGGGAAGGGCACCTTAGGCTGTTCGGGCGGGAAAGCATCGGCAGCTGGTTCGAGCAGGCGCTGGTGGCGCGGCGGCAGGAGCACCATTCGTTCCGGGCCGAGACCGTCGTCGAATTTGCACCCGAGACTTATCAGCAGGTGGCCGGCCTGACGCTTTACTACAACAGGCACAAGTTCCATGCGTTGGGCGTCACCTGGCACGAGAAGCTCGGACGGGTCGTCACCATTCTCTCGTGCCCCGGCGATTTTCCGCATGGCCGCCTGGAGTTCCCGGTAGGCAGCGGCGTCGCGGTTCCGGATGGAGCGATCCACCTCGCGATGGAAGTGCGCGACAACGATCTCCAGTTCTTCTGGCGAGCGACGGCGCGAGACACATGGCAGGCGATCGGTCCGGTGCTCGACGCCGGCGTGGTTTCCGACGAAGGCGGGCGGGGCGAGCACGGCTCGTTCACCGGCGCCTTCGCCGGCATGTTCGCCTTCGATACTTCGGGCAGCGCACTGCCGGCCGATTTCGATCATTTTCGTTATCAGGCGCTTGTCTGAATGAATTCAATTTATAAGGAAACAATCATAAACGACGATTATCATTACATAAATGTAATCTGACGTTTCATCTACGGTTCATGTAGGGAACTCTAGTTTCGAGGGGCAGACAACGAAAGGAAGCCCCTCATGAAACGTCTCATCATTGCCCTGGTCGCCAGCTCCTTCCTGGCAAGCCCTATGGCTCTCGCCCAACCGTCCGGATCTTTCGAGGTTGCGCAGGCGCATGACCGTTACCGGTCCAAGTCAGTCGACCGCCACGTAGACAAGCGGGTCGATCGGCACGTCGAGAAGACTGTCGAAAAACGGGTGATCATCAAGAAGCATCGCTGGGCGCGCGGCCATCGGCTAAGCGCGGCAGAGCGCCGGCACATGGCCTATGTCCGTGACTACCGCCGTTACAAGCTGCGCACACCGCCACGCGGCCAGCAATGGGTGCGCGTCGACAATGATTTCCTGCTGATCAGCCTCGCGACGGGCGTGATCGTCGGGCTTGCCGCGGCGCACTGATCCCCAGCAGCTTGGAGCGGTGGCGGCCCGCAGGCCGCCTCGTTCTCGTCCGACTACAGCGCCGCGTGTTTCTTGAGACGCGCAAAGGTCGCTGTAGCAATCGCTGCATGATTTTGTCGTCAAATCGATTCCGATTTGAGGAACCATGCATTAGAGCCCTTCAGGGTTAAATGGAAACAGTTCTGTTGGCTCAAACGGAGTCGGATGGGCGACCGGCCGGCGCGCGGCGTAGCCAAAGCATACGGCCAAGCCGGCCGGCCGATCAGGCGGCCCGTTTCAGCCAACCCGAAGGGCCGGGCATCTTTCCGCCAGGCTCAGAGGCGATCGGCTCGGACATACATCCGGGTACGCCCCTTCGCCGATCGCCTCTGCCCTGACGAAAACCTGCTCCGGCAGAACTGCTTCCATTTAACCCTGAAGGGCTCTAGGCCCGACCTCGAAAAGAGGGCGCCGTGTGCGGTCGGAGGAGAGTCGGGAGGCTCTCCTGCTCGCGCGGACCGAAAAGCGACAGCTCGATCGGTCCTTGCTCCTCCGAGGGTGCAACCGCCGCTTCCTCGTCGAAGAACGGATCGAACATCGGCACAGGCCGCCCCACTGCGTTCAACGCCGTGCAAACGAAGCGGAGCTTGCGTCGCGACGGGACGCCCGACATCAGGCCGCCCGCTGCGTCCAGCTCGCGAAGGGATCCGGCAGATCGCGCCAGCGCTCCGGCCGAAAGGCGTCTTCCTTGATCAGGCAGGCATCGAGCCCGGCGCGAAGTGTCGTCTCATCCATCGGATCGGCGCCGATGAAGACGATCTCCTGTCGCCGGTCGCCCCAGACCGGATCGATATAGGGGGCGATCGCCTTGTGGAAGTCCGTGTCGCGCGGCCATTGCTCCTTGGGCACCGACGCCCACCAGAGCCCCATCTTGCCCGTGCGCACCAGCGGTCCGGCCTGGTTCAGCTCGCCGACGTGATAGGGGCGCGTGGCCAACCAGAAGAAGCCCTTGGCGCGTAGCACGCCCGGCCATGACTGGTTCAGGAAGGTCTGGAAGCGCATCGGATCGAAGGGCTGGCGCGCGCGATACACGAAGGAATTGATACCGTATTCCTCCGTTTCCGGAACGTGATCCTTGAAACCGTTGAGTTCCTTGTACCAGAGCGGATGCTGCGCGGCCTTGAGCAAATCGAAGCGGCGGGTGCCGAGCACTTCGCGCAGTTCCACCTTGCCGAAATCGGTTTCGATCAGTTTCGCGTCTGGGTTAAGACCGACGATGATCTTGCGCGCGGCGTCGAGTTGTTCCGCCGACGCCGTTCCCACCTTGTTGAGGACAATCACATCGGCGAATTCGATCTGCTCGACCAGCAGATCGACGAGCGTGCGGATGTCGCCTTCGCCCGCCGTTTCGCCCCGGTCGGCGAGGAAGTCGAGGCAGGAATAATCGGCGAGCAGGTTGGCTGCATCCACCACCGTCACCATCGTGTCGAGGCGGGCGACGTCGGCGAGGCTTTCGCCATTTTCATTGCGGAAGTCGAACGTGATCGCGACTGGCAGGGGTTCGGAAATGCCGCTCGATTCAATCAGCAGGTAGTCGAAGCGATCCTGTTCGGCGAGGTTGCGCACCTCGCGCAGGAGATC
Organism: Sinorhizobium garamanticum; assembly: GCF_029892065.1. NCBI lineage: Bacteria > Pseudomonadati > Pseudomonadota > Alphaproteobacteria > Hyphomicrobiales > Rhizobiaceae > Sinorhizobium > Sinorhizobium garamanticum. Next base: position 3,383,637 of record NZ_CP120373.1, read on the forward strand.
GTCGCGAAGTGTGCAACAGATGCAGCCATTGGTCATCTCGACGAGCTGTTCCTCCGTACGCGAAAGATTGGCGCTGCCGTCACGCACCAGCGAGGCGTCGATGTTGATCTCGCTCATGTCATTGACGATCACGGCGACGCGCAGACCGTCGCGGTTGGAAAGCACATGGTTCAGCAGTGTCGTCTTACCGGCGCCGAGAAACCCGGAAAGGACGGTGACGGGGAGTTTTTCCATTGCATGGTGTCCATATGTTATATCGTTACAGTAACACGGGAAAGAAAAGGCGGACTTTGCAGCCCGCCTTCGCCGTCTTGGGAGGACGACTTTTGGAATTCGCAATTCCGGACGGAAAACCGTTACACCTAGAACTGCTTTAGCTCGCCGAAGCGAGGCAGGATTTCAAGGATGTGCCGATGTTCTCCATCAGTTGGAAATAGAGGTCCGGACCGGCATCAAGCGTTGCGGCCTCGGGGTCGAGGGTTCCCGATTTTGCCGGGGTGCCCTCGATGACGACGTTGATCAGCTTCGGCTCGAACTGCGGTTCGGCGAAGACGCAGGTCGCGCCCAGCTCCTTGATCTTGGCACGGATTTCGGAAAGCCGTTCGGCGCCGGGCAGCACCTCGGGGCTTACCGTGATGGAGCCGGCGACCCGCACCTTGTAGCGATGCTCGAAATATTGATAGGCATCGTGGAAGACGACAAAAGGCTTGTCCTGGACTGGCGCCACAGTCTCGGCGAGGTGTTTGTCCAGTGCATCCAATCTTTGGTTGAGCTTGTCCAGATTGGCCTCGTACGCGGCGGCGTTGGCGGGGTCGGCTTCGGCGAGCGCCTTTTCGATCTCGTTGGCCATCGCCTTGGCGTTCATCGGGTCGAGCCACATATGCATGTCGAACTCGCCCTCGGCATGGTGGTCATGATCGTTAGCCGGCTCCTGTTCGGCGGCGTGCTCTTCATGCTCGTGGCCGTCATGGGCAGCTTCTTCGGCACCGTGACTGTCGCCTTCATGGCCTTCGTCGTCGTCCGCGTGCGCCTCGAACGCGCCGCCCTCGCGGAACTTCAGCTTCTCAAGGCCGGGCGCTTCGCCGAGTTCCACCACTTTGGCGCCGCTGCCGAGCGCTTCGAGCGGCTTGTCCAGGAAGGCCTCGAGGCCGTGGCCGACCCAGAACACCACCTTGGCCTCCTGCAGTGCCGCGGCATTCGAGGGCTTCATGTTGTAGGTATGTGGCGAGGCGCCGCCCTCGACGATAAGCGACGGTTTTCCGACTCCCTCCATGATCGAAGCGACCAGCGAGTGCACAGGCTTGATGGAAGCCACCACATTGGGTGCATCCGCCCAGGCGGGAGAGGAGAGAAGGACGGTGGATGCAAAGAGCAGGGCAGGCGTCGATTTCATCGGGGTCTCCGAGCTTTACAGGTTCAAAATGTTGGGCAGCCTCTGCGCATCGGCGTTGCGCAGGCTCGCCATGTAATGTTATTACATCAATTGCGTTATGCTATAACGTGTGCGATAGCCAGTGGCAACCATCAATCCGGAATTTTTTGATGCTGAATCTCCGATCGCCAGAAACGAGGCCGCTCGTCAGCCTCAATAACACCGGGGTCCGCCGGAACGGGCGGTGGCTCGTGCGCGGCGTCGAGTTTTCGATCAGCCGCGGCGAAATCGTCACTCTCATCGGTCCGAACGGCTCGGGAAAATCGACGACGGCGAAGACCGCGATCGGCGTCCTGAAGCCGGACGAGGGCCATGTTGAGCGGGTCGCTGGGCTCAAGGTCGGCTATGTCCCGCAGAAGCTTGCCGTCGACTGGACCTTGCCGTTGACCGTCGAGCGGCTGATGACGTTGACCGGGCCGCTGAAGGGGCGCGAGATCGAGGAGGCGCTCGCCGCAACCGGCATGCTGCACATGGCAAAAGCGGAAGTGCAGCATCTTTCGGGGGGCGAGTTCCAGCGCGCAATGCTTGCCCGCGCAATCGCCCGCAAGCCTGACCTGCTTGTTCTCGACGAACCGGTGCAGGGCGTCGATTTCTCCGGCGAGATTGCGCTTTACGAACTCATCAAGCAGATCCGCAACCGCACAGGCTGCGGCATCCTGCTGATCTCGCATGATCTCCACATCGTCATGGCCGAGACCGATACTGTCGTCTGCCTCAACGGACATGTCTGCTGCCGCGGCACGCCGCAGGCGGTGAGCCAGAGCCCGGAATATCTGAAGCTGTTCGGCCGGCGGGCAGCGGGCACGCTCGCGGTCTACAGCCACCATCACGACCATACGCACCTGCCGGACGGCCGCGTGCTGCATGCCGACGGCAGCATCACCGAAAGCTGTTTCCCGGGCGATGGGCATCATCACCACGAGGAAGCCGAGGACGTGCACAATCACGATCCGGACTGCGGCTGCGGCCATCACACGCGACTCCAGGGCTTCGAACAGGCGGAGAAGCGCGATGCTTGACGATTTCTTCATCCGCGCGCTCGTTGCCGGCATCGGCATCGCCATGGTCGCCGGCCCGCTCGGCTGCTTCGTCATCTGGCGGCGCATGGCCTATTTCGGCGACACCATGGCCCATTCGGCGCTGCTCGGCGTGGCGCTGTCGCTGCTCCTCGAACTCAATCTGATGGTCAGCGTCTTCATCGTCGCCTCCGTTGTCTCGCTTCTGCTGCTCTTCCTGCAGAAGCGCGGTGCGCTGTCGACGGACGCGCTGCTCGGCATCCTCTCGCATTCGGCCCTGTCGATCGGCCTCGTCATCGTCGCCTTCATGACCTGGGTTCGGATCGATCTCGTCGGCTTTCTCTTCGGTGATATCCTCGCCGTCTCCGAGGCCGACATCGACATTATCTGGGGCGGCGGCATTCTGGTGATCTTCGCGCTCGTCTATCTCTGGCGGCCGCTGCTTGCCTCGACCGTCAATCCGGAACTGGCGGAAGCCGAAGGCCTGCGGCCAGAGAGGACACGGCTCTTCTTCATGCTGCTGATGGCGCTGGTGATCGCCATCGCCATGAAGATCGTCGGCATCCTGTTGATCACGTCGCTTCTGATCATACCGGCGGCGACCGCGCGCCGCTTTGCCGGCTCGCCGGAGATCATGGCCGTTCTCGCTTCGCTGATCGGCGCGCTCGCCGTCGTCGGCGGCCTTTTTGGCTCGCTCCACTTCGACACGCCGTCGGGACCGTCTATCGTGGTTGCGGCGCTGGCGCTGTTCGTGCTGAGTCTCCTGCCGATCGGCAGACAGCTCGAAAGCGCATCACATTCTTCGCATGGAGGGCATCATTGATGGTCACGCCGCAATTGACGAAAAACCAGTCGCTGGTGATGGGAGCGCTGGCCCATTCGGAAGGCCCGATGAGCGCCTATACCATTCTCGACAAGCTGCGCGACCAGGGTTTTCGCGCGCCGCTGCAGGTCTATCGCGCGCTCGACAAGCTGCTCGAATACGGCCTCGTCCACCGGCTCGAAAGCCTGAACGCCTTCGTGGCCTGCACCTGCCCGCATGAGCACGAGCATGATCGCGGCGTCACCGCCTTCACCATCTGCGAGGGCTGCGGCCAGGTGACGGAGTTCAACGACGCGGCGATCGAGGAGCGCCTTTCGGCGCTCGTGCGCGCACAGAGCTTCAAGACCGAAAAGACGACGATCGAGATCCGCGGCCACTGCAAGAGTTGCGCCGCCTGATTTGTGTCGGCGTGAGCGTCAGTCCAGCCGCGTGAACTGGGCGGCATAGCGCTGCCAATTCTTCACATAGTGTTCGGCGGAACGCTTCAGCTTCTCGACGGCGGCGTCATCAAGCGTGCGGATCACTTTGGCTGGTGTACCGACAATCAGCGAATTGTCTGGAAATTGCTTGCCTTCGGTGATGAGTGCATTGGCGCCTACAAGGCAGTTCCTGCCGATCTGCGCGCCATTCAACACGATTGCGCCCATGCCTATCAGCGAATTGTCGCCGATCGAGCAGCCGTGGATGATCGCCCGGTGGCCGATGGTGCAACCTTCGCCGATGGTCGTCGGAAAACCGGGGTCGACGTGGATGATGACGGCTTCCTGGATGTTCGTGCGCGCGCCGATGCGGATCGGCTCGTTGTCGCCACGCAGTGTCGCACCGAACCAGATGCCGACATCCTCGCCGATTTCCACCTGGCCGATGACGTTGGCATCAGGGGCGATCCAATAGCTGCCTTCAGCCGGCCTTTGAGGCCGCAGCGGTCCAAGTGCGAAGAGCGGCATGCGTGTTTCCTCCCTGGCGCCAGGTTAGATCACAGTGACCGAGAGCGCGGCGATGCCATCGACGCCGCAGGTGACGACGTCGCCACGCTGAACCGGGCCGACGCCTGCAGGCGTTCCGGTCATGATGACATCACCCGGCGCAAGCGTGAAGGTCGTTGAAAGCTCGGCGATGATCTCGGGTACCTTCCAGATCATCTGGTCGAGATCGCCCTGCTGGCGCGTTTCGCCGTTGACCTTCAGCCAGATATTGCCGTTGCTCGGGTGGCCGATCGCTTCGGCCGGCACGATCTCCGAGACCGGTGCGGAATGCTCGAAAGCTTTGGCTGCAGTCCAGGGCTTGCCGGCCTTCTTGGCTTCGGCCTGGAGGTCACGGCGCGTGAAATCGATGCCGACGGCGTATCCATAGACGTGGTTGAGCGCTTCCTCGACGGGAATGTCGGCGCCGCCGCTGCGCAGGGCGACGATCAGTTCCACCTCGTGGTGCACATCAAAGGAGCGCGGCGGGTAGGGGAATTCCTCGCCAGGCGGCAGCAGATTGTCCGGATTTTTCTGGAAGAAGAAGGGCGGTTCGCGGTCGGGATCATGCCCCATCTCGATCGCGTGGGCGGCATAGTTGCGGCCGACGCAATAGACGCGCCGGACCGGAAAGCCCACGAGGCTGCCGGAAATCGGCAGCAGCACGGGCGGCGAGGGCGGTATGACTGTTTCCATGATCGTCCCCTTCTACAGCGCCGCGCGTCCGATTGGACCCGCAAAGGTCGCTGTAGCACTTTGAATTGCTACCGCGATCAACCCGGCGGCGAAAATCGCCGCAGCGACCTTGCGTATCGATAGATGCGCGTCACTGCGGCGAATCTGAAGCTGGACGTTAGCAGCCGGAAGGGCTGCCGCAAAAGGCAAAGTTATGCCGATGGTTCGACACGGCGGCTGCAATCAGGCGCAGCGCACGTAGGCTTTAAGCTGGTCGCGTGTCAGAAACCGGCCGTCCGAGCGCGAGTTGAGCTCCGGATGGCTGTATTCGAGGCTGGGTACTTCGGGAAGTTCAAGGGCCTGTCGGACTGTCATGATACCGATGTCCTTGCGGCCGCTTTCGCGCTTCATGCTGACTTCGACTATGCGGTAGAGATGACTCTCGCTCATGCTGGCTCTCCCGTCTTATTTTTTTCCCCTTGGTGTGGACTAAAGCTCTCCGAAATTGGTTTTTGTGAGGCACCTCAGAATATAACTGAGAGAAATGAACGCTTCGCGACAGAAATCGGGCAGTTTCGCGAAGATTTCTGTGTCATTTCGAGATATGCGGATACGAAAAGTAACACTTTCCGCCTGCGATCGCTTAGGTCGGAAGCGGATATCGTACGCAATTAGACGGAGCCGGTAACTGGCTGCCGCGTAGCGCCGGTGCCTCAATGCGTCTCTAGATGCGCCTCCTTGGCGGCGGAAATAAAGAGCTTGCGGGCTTCCTCGACGGTACGGCGACCCTCGATTGCCGCGCGGCAGGCGCTGCGGGCGGCGACGTAGTAAGGTCCACGGTGGGGCCACTGGTCCGCCAGGCATCTCAGCGCGTCGGACGGTCCCTTGACCATGCGCACGTCGTTACGGGTCAAACCGAGCTCGATCGGATGGCTCCACAACACTTGATGCATGCTTCTCCTCCTTGAGATCATGAACGACAACGTCGTCAGATGGGCACAGGTTCCGTACTCCTCGGACGCGCGCCCACGGCATGTTTCCTTAAATCTGAACCGATTTAAGAATAAAATATGCAGCAATTCACAGTGCACCAGCGTCCTTTGCGCGTCTGACAAGCGCACGGCGCTGTAGGCCAAGCGCTTCAATGTAGCGCAGGAATTCCGGTTTGTCCGCTATTTTGCGGGGCCTCGTGCGCCGGAGGAACCATCGTGCTTCACATGGGTTTCGTTTCCGTAGACTCTGAGGGGAGCGGCCGGACGATTGCCCTGGACGGTGGCGAACCGGGTGGCATTCCCTAAGGAGTTCATCGTGGTCGATCGCGCGCCGAGTTGGGACGGCGCGAGGTCTTCTGTCGTGTTAGGAAAGAACAATGTGGACAAAATCACTGGTGGCCGAAATTCTTGGCGAACCTTCCCTCTCGCAGTACGCCGGCAGCAGTCTCGCCCAATTCGAATGGAAGAATCGCGTCATCGTTATCTTCTGCGACCTGACAAACGAAAAAGCGGCGCATCAGGAAAAGCTGCTCCTTGCGAAGCGCCGCGAGCTTGCGCGTAACGATGTCGTCGTCCTGCGTGTCAGGGGCGGTTCCGCAGTGCCCTTATACGGAGCCGGCGGCGACCTCGACGCACGCCAGATCCGCGAGGACCTCGACGTCAACGAGGTTCGCGACTTCACCGTTGTGGTTGTGGGGAAGGATGGATCGGTGAGACTTCACGCAACCGAGCCGAAAATGCCGGCAGAGCTTTTCGCGCTGTTCAGGGGCGGCGCCAGGCCATCACGTCAGCCGTCGGAGAACTGACGCAGGAGTTCGAGCGCGGCAGGTCAATGTAACATCTTTGAAATCGGCACTCCCAGCGAGGCGCCTTCCCTCATTTGGGCATCAAGGCGCATTGCCGCCACATAGTCCTCGGTGAGTTCCATCAAAGCCAGCGCGATCTCCTGCCAACTCCAGCCTTCATTTTCGGCAACGGCGATGAGCAGCTTGAAATCGTCGTCCATCGCGCGTTGGCATTCGAGATCGCGGTTGCGATGATCGGGGCAGATGTTTTGTGCAAGTGCTTTAGCCATCGTTCTTCCTCGCTCCGAAAAGGAACTCCGCGAGCATCCGGCTGGTTCCATCACGGTAAATCCTTCTGCTGGGAAATACGTGATCGACCGCGAGATAGTTGCAGCGGCCGCGTGGTTCGAAGCCTCCGTCGCACGAACGGCCAGGGCGGCAGTCTCGCCTTATCCGGATCCGCGCGGTATAAGGGCTCGCCCTACTGCATGACTCCTCAAATCGGAATTGATTTGAGGATAAAATCATGCAGCGATTCAAAGTGCTGCAGCGACCTTTGCGCGTCTCAAAAGACGCGCGGCGCTGGAGTTCTGCACTGCCGCTCCGATATGGCGCCGGCCGCGAGCGATCCGTCGCGGCGCCAGAGGGCGTCATGCGAACCCGAGAGAACATGAGAGAATTGTCGCCAATGGCTGAAAATCCGGGAAATTCCCGATACTTCAAGGCGCCGGTCTTCGCCGTGGCGCCGATGATCGACTGGACTGACCGGCACTACCGCTTCTTAGCGCGGCAGCTCTCGCGCCATGCGCTGCTTTATACGGAGATGATCGTCGCCGATGCGATCCTGCGGGGCGATCGCGAGAAGCTGCTCGGCCACGACGCCTCGGAGAACCCGGTCGCCTTGCAGCTTGGCGGCAATGATCCCGCAAAATTGGCGGAGGCCGCCCGGATCGGCGAAGGCTTCGGCTACGACGAGATCAACATGAATGTCGGCTGCCCGTCAGATCGGGTGCAGTCGGGCACATTTGGCGCCTGCCTGATGCAGGAGCCGGCGCTCGTCGCCGAATGCGTCGCGGCGATGAAGGCGGCCGTCAGAATTCCCGTCACCGTCAAATGCCGCATCGGCGTCGACGACCAGGATCCGGAGCGGGCGCTGCGCGACCTCGTCGCCCGCGTGAAGGATGCCGGCACGGATGCCGTCTGGGTGCATGCGCGCAAGGCCTGGCTGCAAGGTCTGAGCCCTCGCGAAAACCGCGAGATTCCGCCGCTCGACTATGACCTCGTCCATCGTCTGAAGGCGGAAAATCAGAATCTTTTCATCGGTCTCAACGGTGGTCTTCAGAATCTGGATCAGGCGCTTTCGCATCTGGATCATCGCCTGTTGCCGCAAGGCGCGGCTGTCGAGCCTGCCGCCGGGGCCGGCAACGGCCCGGCGCTGGACGGCGTCATGCTGGGCCGCGCCGCCTACCATGACAGCGGCCTGCTGACCGCCGCCGACGGCTATTTCGCCCATCCTCTGACCGGTGCGGCACCCGAACCGATCGAGCCGCATGCCTTCAACGATCGCGACCATCGCCTGTCGCTCGACTTCTGGGCCGGCGTGCGCGACGCCATGGCGGATTACGCCGCGACCCACATTGCGAACGGCGGCCGGCTGGTCCATGTCACCCGGCACATGGTCGGCCTTTTCCAGGGCTGGCCCGGCGCCCGGCGCTACCGCCAGTTGCTCTCCGCCGACGCCACCCGCAAGGGTGCCGGCCCGGAGGTGATCCACGCCGCCTTCGACGCCGTGTTCGAGGCGGCAACGGCACGGCAGGCGGCGGAGTAGGAGCGGAGCTCCTGGCTCTTCCAGTCCGCCCTCATTCCTGTGCCCGTCACAGGAAATCAGCCACAGCGCGTCCGCGCTGTGAATGTCTCCATTTATACCGAAAAGACACGTCCTCTCGGCTTCCTTCGTCCAAGCATCTCGCGCGCCCAAGGACTTGGGCGCGCTGGATTCCTGTGCCGAGCATAGGACTGACGGAGCAGCGAGAGGCCGCGCCGTTTCGGAGCACCATCGTCGATGGATGTCCAGATTCGGCGCTTGCCCCTCACCCTAGCCCTCTCCCCGCCCGCGGGGAGAGGGGACTTAAGAGGCCGCCGCGAGTCCCTTCGCCCCGCTCGCGGGGAGAAGGTGGCCGGCAGGCCGGATGAGGGGCTTTGCACGGCGCCAACAAAAAAACGGCGCCTCTTGCGAAGCGCCGTTCTTCAAATTCCAACCGAAACGTCCGGCTTAGATAGCCTGGAGGTTGACGGCCTTCGGGCCCTTGCCCATGCGGTCCGGCTCGGTGTCGAAGGAGACCTGCTGGCCGTCCTGCAGGGTTGCGAGGCCAGCGGCCTGAACGGCGGAGATGTGGACGAATACGTCCTTCGCGCCGCCTTCCGGCGTGATGAAACCAAAACCCTTGTCCTGGTTGAAGAATTTTACGGTGCCCTTGGTGGCCATGGAAGAAGTCCTTTTCCTTCAGTCTGTCTTTTGCCGCAACCCAGTGCTTCAATAACACGCATCGGCTGCCGCAGGTAGTGTCCGCGCCCCCGGGGGGATGCGAACGGGTCGTCTTCAGCGCTATCGGCACTGAAAGGCGTCGAGTGGTCACGATATCGGGGAAAAGACGTCAACGATGCCGCTTGCGGCGGTCCCGGCGAATGGCCGGGCTCAAACGAAAGTCCAGTCTCCGGGATTGAAAACGCCCGAACAAAGATAGGAGTGGCAGCTTTCGCGAAAAAAGGCAAGCGGAGTTTCAGGATGCGGTGATCGCCAGCTGCAATGCCTTGCATGCAGCCTTTTGCGCCACTTCCTCGAACGCGCCTCGATCCGGAATTGTCGTGGATTGCCTCTTTCTGACCACATTTTCGTCCCGACGCTCGGCTGAGCGTGGCGATCACGGATCGACCGCCATGGGCTTGCTGCCGGCGCAGCGAACCGGTAGGTCTGAACCGAGAGGAATATTGCATTGATGAAGAACAGGTGCCCGGCGTGATCGATCCCTATGTCCTCCTTGGAATTGAGCGCGACGCCGACGCGCGAGCGATCCGGACCGCCTATCGAAAGGCGGTCAAGACGGCGCATCCCGACCGCGGCGGCGATGCCGAACAGTTCGGCAAGCTGCAGGCGGCCTATGACCTGCTCAAGGATCCGGTGCGCCGCAAGGTCTATGACGACACCGGCTACGATCCGCAGCTCGCCGATCCGAAGGACCTCAAGGGCCTGATGATGCTCGAAGCGCTGGTCAACGATTTTATCCTCGACGAGCGTGAGCCCGGCAGCTTCGATCCGGTCGCCGCCATGCGCCGCAAACTCTCCGACGACATCGTCAAGAACCGCTTCCACATCCTCGAACTCGAGCGCCACCGCTCCCGCGTCCGCAAACACCTCGACCGCCTCGGCCGCCGGCCGGAGACCGACGTGCTTGGCTCGATGCTCCGCGCCCGCAGCCAGTCGATCGCCGATGCAATCAAGAACGCCGAAGCGCAGATCGAGGCGATCGAGCAGGCATATACGATGCTGGAGGGGTATTCGTATGAGCTGGAGGCGTTGGAGGTGAAGGCGAGGGCGGCGGAGTAGGGGGCAGGATGTCGCTTTGATTTAGAAGCGATAAACTCGCTTGGGCTGCACGAGCATGATTTCGACGGCCGTTCTGTCGTGCATCCTGCTTCGGGCGGTTGTTGCGCCGATCGCTATGGCCCAACCTGCTTCAAAGCGGCTTTCCTTTGGCGAAGTGCGATGCACGCCGGAGGGTGTGTTTCAAGACGGAGTGCAGTGTGGTTGCCTGGCCAAGCCCGGAACGGACCTGATCCGATCCACTGCATTCTTGGTGAGGGCGACGAGGAACTCGCGCCAGCCGCAAGGGGCCGGCGCGACTTGCTTGTTCATCTGGCGTGGCGGTTTGCTGGGTTGATCTCCCTAATCCTGATTGCCTAGCTCGCTGGCATCACCACCGGGATCACCAGCGCCACCGCCGGGTTCAACGTCGCCGTTGCCTAGCTCGCTGGCATCACCACCGCCGGGATCACCGCCGCCGTTGCCGGGATCACCGCCGCCGTTGCCGGGATCACCGCCGCCGTTGCCGGGATCACCGCCGCCATTGCCGGGATCACCACCGCCGTTGCCGGGGTCACCGCCGCCATTGCCGGGGTCACCGCCGCCATTGCCGGGGTCACCGCCACCGCCACCGGGATCACCGCCGCCGCCACCGGGGTCGCCACCGCCACCGCCGGGATCACCGCCGCCATTGCCGGGGTCATCGCCGCCGCCACCGGGACCACCGCCACCGGGACCACCGCCACCGGGACCGCCGCCACCGGGACCGCCACCGCCGGGACCGCCGCCGTTCTGGCCATTGGTGCGGTCCGTGGACTGGCTGGCTGCACCCGTCAGGGCCGTGGACATCGGCGGACATTGCTCGATTTCCGTGGCTGTCAGGATTTCAGTCCTGTTGCGAGCAATGCAGCAGACCTGATAGTTCGCCTCGGTAAGGGGGCTACACTGCTCAGCGGTAAGTATGGGGCGCTCGACGTCTTGGCTCCACGCCGGGACTACCGTCGATGCTAAAAACCCGGCCGACATCATAGCCAGGCCGGTGCTCGCGAAAAGTGAATTTAGGATTTTCATTTTACACCTCCCTAAATTAGTAGAGGCTGAACTGCGTATCGGCGGGAATGTTCCTTAAAAAATTAGGGGTTTTATGGTGGAAGCTACTACGAGGAATGCCGGAGATTTTCAGATGATAGGTGGAAGATCGCGCAGTCCGCTATAACCCGGTTCACACTCGTTGCCGCTACTGCATGATTCCTTAAATCGGAATCGATTTAAGGGCAAAATCATGCAGCAATTTCAAAGTGTTGCGCGCCCGATTGGACGCGCGGCGCTGCAGGTGCTCGGATATCTGCGTGTGGCCTTGTGAATTCGCCGTCGTCGTTGTTGACGCATAGCACGGAAGTCTGGGCGTTGATGCCGAGCAGTTCGGCAAGCTGCAGACGGCCTACGACCTGCACAAGGACTCGCTGCGCCGCAAGGTCTATGACGACACCGGCTACGATCCGCAGCCCGCCGATCCTAGAATTTTTAGGGGGTCGATGATGCTGGAGACACTGATTAACGAGTTCGTGCCTCGATAGCACGAGCGCCGCAACTTCGATCCGGTCGCCGCCATGCGCCGCAACTCTCCGCGACATCGTCAAGAACCGCTTCCACATCCTCGAACTCGAGCGCCACCGCTCCCGTGTCCGCAAGCACCGCGATCCCCTTGGCCGCGGGCCGGAGACCGACGTGCTCGGCTCAATGCTGCGCGCACGCAGCCAGTCGATCGCCGAGGCGCAGATCGAAGCCATCGAGCAGGCGTATTTGATGCTGGAAGGGTATTCTTATGAACTGGAGGCGATAGAGATGATGGCGCGCGGCGGATTAGCGGTATAGTAGCTCGTCGCCACTTATCCATCACCTACGAATGTACGCCGTATTTGGCGCGTTCGCAGCGGTATCCGCCCGATTATTTGCTCTTTTGGGAATCCTGGCGAAGTTGGTTGGATCGCTCGGCTTCTCGCGATGAAGAGCCTTCGTCGAACTTATGTGAGCGCCAATCCGAGAAGTAAATCCTGTGCGAGGCGATCACTTTTTCTAAGCGCCGAGCTGCCGCTTGAGTTGCATTAGCTTTGTTTGATTTTGCAACCATTTTGTGCCCTCCTTGCGATCAAATGTCAGCTTACACGATTCGAGACTTCAATCCATGACGCAGTTGATACCTCGCCTGGAATTTCCGGAAATTGTGATTGGCCTCGTTGCGCCAATAGGGACTTCGCTTAATGATACAATTGCCGAAATTCGGAAGTTTTTCTTATCCGTCGACTACCAAGTGCACGAACTTCGCGTCACGGACGTTTTCAAGCAGATGGCGAAAATAATTAAGCCAGATGATCGGCTCATCGAAAAGCCTCTGTTTAAGCGATACGAGAGCCATATTTCCTACGGTAACCAACTCAGGCGATTTTCTAGCGATCCATCCGTCTTGGCGGCTTTAACAATACAGACGATTGTCGAAACGAGAATTAAGCAGAGCTCTCCAAACAATGAGAAATTTACGAAAAACGTATATATACTTCATCAGTTTAAGAGACCTGAGGAGATAGAACTACTTAGGTCTGTCTATGGAAAGATTTTCTTTCAAATATCTGTCTATTCAATGAGATCTTCTAGAGTGGATTATCTCGCGCGAAAATTTGCGGAAGACGCAGCGGAGGCGAGTCACACTTCATTTCGTTCTAGTGCCGAGCAGTTGGTTGATATTGATGAAAACCAAGTTAAAGAGAAGTTTGGGCAACGGGTAGCCAAAATCTTTCATGACGCGGATTTAATTTTGAACAGAGACGTGCGGGAACCTTCTTTAACTGATCAGTTAAACCGTTTCCTTGAACTGCTTTTCTCTTCGAACGTTATAACGCCTACAAAACTCGAGTATGGCATGTTTGCGGCGAAGTCGGCCGCGTTGCGAACCTCAGATCTTTCACGGCAAGTTGGAGCAGCGATTTTCAGTCGAAAAGGTGAAGTTATTGCTATGGGCTCCAATGAGGTGCCAAAGGCTGGGGGCGGAACATATTGGCCTGATGATGAGTTCGATGACAGGGAGTTCAGGAGAAAGGTCGACTCTAACGACAAAAGAAAACAAGAGATACTTGAGGAAATAGTCAAAAAAGTTGGGATTTCATGGGACCAATTAAGTGAAGAGCAGGTCAACAGTCTGCATGACTCAAGTTTGATGGATGCTCTTGAGTATGGACGCATTGTGCATGCAGAGATGTCAGCTATATCAGATGCTGCGCGACTTCGCGGCGCGTTGCAAGATTCTATACTCTATACAACAACCTTCCCTTGTCACATGTGTGCAAAGCACATCGTTTCGAGTGGCATAAAGAGGGTTGTATATCTAGAGCCGTATCCCAAAAGCTTGGCTTCGCGGCTTCATGCAGACTCTATTGATATAGATAGCCAAGAGCGTGGCGAGTACAAAAGCTATCCTGCCGTCGAGTTTACCCACTTTTACGGGATAACCCCTAGGCGTTATCGCGAATTCTTTCAGAGAAGCAAACGAAAGGATGGAGATGGCCGGCTTCAGGATTACATAGATAACAAAAAAATACCGTTTGTTGATCTGAAATCTCCCTTCTATGCACAACTTGAAGACACAGTTTTAGAAAGCCTCAAAGCGGCTCTACATAAGATGGAGCGAAGTGGCTCTTTAACCGACTAGCTTGGATTACCGCCCGGGCCGTCCCGTTTTCCCCTTCGTGCGCCCCTTGGACCCCACACCCGGATTCGCCCGGATTAACGGCTTCTCCGGTACTTTGCCCGTCACCGGCTTTTCCGTCCGGCCGACGGTCATTTCGTCGAGCGTGTTCTTGCGGAACAGCGATTGCTCTTTGCCGGCAGGGACCGCCACGTCGCGGCCCATTTCGTCGAGGTCGGGTTTGCGGAAGAGGGGGCGTTCGGTGTCGGTGCCAGGGCCCATGTCGTCGATCGAAGGCTTGGTGAAATAGCTCCCGGAAGCACCCCCCTCTGTCCTGCCGGACATCTCCCCCACAGGGGGGGAGATTGGCCCGGGCGCGCCCTTGCTGCCCCGCTTGCCGCTTTCCTGCGACCGCGCCTCTTCCCGTGCCAACGGATCATCCAGCGCGGCGAGTTCGGCGGCCTTGAGGCGCTTGATCTCGTCGCGGAGCCGGGCGGCGGTTTCGAAGTCGAGGTCGGCGGCGGCGTCGCGCATCTGTTTTTCGAGTGCGTTGAGATGCGCCTGGAGATTGTTGCCGACGAGGTGTCCGCCTTCGGCGAAGCCCTTGCCGGAGATGCCGGAAATGTCGGCGCGGACGTGGTCGCGCTCGTATACCGAATCGAGGATGTCGGAGATCTTCGCCTTCACCGATTCCGGCGTGATGCCGTGTTCGAGGTTGTAGGCCATCTGCTTCTCGCGGCGGCGGGCGGTTTCCTCCATCGCGCGCTGCATGGAGCCGGTGATCGTGTCTGCATAGAGGATGACCTTGCCGTCGACATTGCGGGCGGCGCGGCCGATCGTCTGGATCAGCGAGGTTTCCGAACGCAGAAAACCTTCCTTGTCGGCGTCGAGGATGGCGACGAAGCCGCATTCGGGAATGTCGAGGCCCTCGCGCAACAGGTTGATGCCGACCAGCACATCGAAGGCGCCGAGGCGGAGGTCGCGGATGATCTCAATACGCTCCAGCGTGTCGATGTCGGAGTGCATGTAGCGCACCCGCACACCCTGCTCGTGCAGGTACTCGGTGAGGTCCTCGGCCATGCGCTTGGTGAGCACGGTAACGAGTGTGCGGTAGCCGGCGGCGGCCGTCTCGCGGATTTCGCCGAGGACGTCGTCGACCTGCGTCTTGGCCGAGCGCACTTCGACCGGTGGGTCGATAAGGCCGGTCGGGCGGATCACCTGTTCTGCGAAGACGCCGCCGGACTGTTCCATCTCCCAGCCGCCCGGCGTCGCCGAGACGGCGATCGTGTCCGGACGCATCGCGTCCCATTCCTCGAACCGCAGCGGCCGGTTGTCCATGCAGGAGGGCAGGCGGAAGCCATATTCGGCCAGCGTCGCCTTGCGGCGGAAGTCGCCGCGATACATGCCGCCGATCTGCGGAATGGTGACGTGGCTCTCGTCGATGAAGATCAGCGCGTTGTCGGGAATATATTCGAACAGCGTCGGTGGCGGCTCGCCCGGCTTGCGGCCGGTCAGGTAGCGCGAATAGTTCTCGATGCCCTGGCAGGAGCCGGTGGCCTCCAGCATCTCAAGGTCGTAGCGAGTCCGTTGCTCTAGCCGCTGCGCTTCGAGCAGGCGGCCCGCCTTTTCCAGTTCTTCGAGCCGAAAGACCAGTTCGTCCTTGATCGCCTTGATGGCGGCGTTCAGCGTCGGGCGCGGCGTCACATAGTGCGAGTTGGCGTAGATCTTCACCGATTTCAGGTCGCCGGTCTTCTGGCCGGTCAGCGGATCGAACTCGGTGATCGCGTCGATCTCGTCACCGAACATGGAGATCCGCCAGGCGGCATCCTCCAGGTGGGCGGGGAAGATCTCGATGGTGTCGCCGCGCACGCGGAACGAGCCGCGCTGGAAATCCATGTCGCGGCGCTTGTATTGCTGCGCCACCAGGTCGGCGAGCAATTGCCGCTGGTCGAGCCGGTCGCCGACACTCATCTGGAAGGTCATCGCCGTATAGGTCTCGACCGAACCGATACCGTAGATGCAGGAGACCGAGGCGACAATGATGACGTCGTCGCGTTCGAGCAGCGAGCGCGTCGCCGAGTGGCGCATGCGATCGATCTGCTCGTTGATCGAGGATTCCTTCTCGATATAGGTGTCCGAGCGCGGTACGTAAGCTTCCGGCTGGTAGTAGTCGTAGTAGGAGACGAAATACTCGACGGCGTTTTCCGGGAAGAAGTTCTTGAATTCGGAATAGAGCTGGGCGGCGAGGGTCTTGTTCGGCGCCAGGATGACTGCCGGGCGCTGCGTTGCCTCGATCACCTTGGCCATGGTGAAGGTCTTGCCGGAGCCGGTGACGCCGAGCAGCACCTGGTTCCGCTCGCCGGAGGAGAGGCCGTCGACGAGGTCGGCGATCGCGGTCGGCTGGTCGCCCGCAGGCTCGTAGTCCGATTGCATGCGGATGGCGATGCCGCCTTCGGACTTTTCCGGCCGGGACGGGCGGTGCGGCGTCCAGAGTTTGCCGTCCTTGAACAGCGGATTGCCGCTCTCGATCAGCTTGGAGAGCGCCTCGACGGTGGCGGTTACGCCGGAACCGGCCGTCAGCTTGTCGGCATCCTCCAGCGCGACATCGAGGCCCGCGACTGGATTGAGACCCGCGGCGGCGCGTGTCTTCGGATCGGTCGAGCCACCCATGGAAGTGCCGCGTGCCGTTTTTCCGCTGACGGTCTCGGCCTTGCCCTTGCCGCTGCGCGGGCTGTCCGCCTTGCCCGTGGCTGTCTTCTTCGAAGCAGCAAACTCCACCTTCTTGCGATGCTTGCCCGCCTTGGAGGCGAGCTGGCGCTGGCTTTCGAAGGTGCTTGCCTCCGCCTCCGCCTCGAGTTGCTTCACCCAGTCGGAGACATTGCCGGACAGCGGCGTGCCGGAAAGCGGCGCCTGCGGGGCTTCCTCGAAACCGCTGGGTGCTGACGATTTCTTCGAGGAGTTCTTCGGATTTTGGGCCATGGCCGGAATATGGACAGAGTCAGGTCGAATGTGAAGGGGGAATGAGTACAAACGGGAAACGAAACGGGTGTTTTTCCGACGGAACGACCGGCTTTGTTTACCGGCGCATGCACGCGGCGATTGCGCCGCCACATCGGCTGTGCAAGATCGCTCGGGATCGGATTCCGGAGGCAAGGGTGGAAGCAACGCAGCAAGACACTGCCAGAACAGCTTTCGACGAAATCGCCCTGGCGCCGAGCGGCGAAGCTCTGGCGAATGTCCGCGAACTTCTCGTATTGCTCGCGACTGCGAAACTCGCAGGCCAGATTGGTTGGGAAGGGCTTTTATCCGGGGAGACCCTAGAAAGCGCGGTTTGAGTACGGTGAACCGCTTGCGGTGGCGATCTCGATCGGCTCATCCTCGGGCAAACGATTCGCGCTCTTCCCCGAGGTCTTCATGCAATTCGCCATCAATCCCGCCTATGTGTGGCCGGTGCTGCTTCTGCTTGTCTCCAACGTCTTCATGACCTTCGCCTGGTATGGTCACCTGAAGTTCACGTCCTCGCCGCTCTACATCGTCATCGTCGCGAGCTGGGGTATCGCCTTTTTCGAATATTGGCTGGCTGTGCCGGCCAATCGCATCGGCCACTCGGTCTATTCGGCGGCGCAACTGAAGACGATGCAGGAGGTGATCACGCTCACCATCTTCGTCATCTTCTCGGTCTTCTGGCTGAAGGAGTCGATCGGCTGGCACCATGTCATCGGCTTCGCGCTGATCGCCGCCGGCGCCTCGTTCATTTTCAAGGGGTGAGGTCGGTTCGCAATTTGCCGCTCATCCTCAGCGCGGTCAGCTAAGCAGGTCGAAGGCGCGATAGATCCAGATCAGTTGGTAGAGCAGGCCACCGACGAGGAAGATCGCATGAAAGCGCCTGTTCGGCGTCCAGGCGGCGGCGACGCACAGGATGATGTAGGCCGCGTTGCGCAGCGGATATTCGAGGCCGTAGCTTTCGAAATGGGCTTTGCCCTTGAGAGCCGTATCGAGGAGGTCGACCGCAAACGCGATCGCGAGGAAGCCGAAGAACCACGCCCGCCGCGACAGGAAATACTCCTCGTAGCCGGCATATTCGTCCAGCGAGGTTGGAAAGAGCAGCACGCAGAGGAAAAAGTAGATGCAGGCGTAGAGGATGACAAAGAGGTAGACGCTGAAGTCGATCACCGCGAGCGAGTGCAGGTAGTATTCCCACCACCAGAAATGCAGCAGGAATACGAACATGAACAGCACCCAGCCAAGGTGGATCCAGTAGACCTTGGTCTTGCCGGGGTGCTGAACAAAAAGTGCCACGCCGCTCAAGAGCCGCGCCAGGCTGAGGCTGATGATCATGCCCATGACGATGCGAATATGGGAGAAGATCGCCGGATCTGGCGCGGGCGCATCCATCCGGTTGCCTATTCTTCCGGTACCGGCGTCGGCTTGCCGGTGGAATCGAGTGCCACCATCACGAAGATCGCGTCCGTGACCTTGTCCATGACATGGGAGAGGTAACGCTGCGCCCAGGCCTCCACCTTCAACGTCATCGACGTGCGCCCGACCTTGACGATATCGGTATAGATGCAAAGCGTATCGCCGATCTTCACCGGCAGGGCGAAGGCCATTTCCTTGACGGCAGCCGTCACCACGCGGCCTCTGGCGCGTTCGGCGGCGCGAATGCCGCAGGAAAGGTCCATCTGGGCCATGACCCAGCCACCGAAGATATCGCCGGCGGCATTGGCGTCGGCGGGCATGGCAAGTGTGCGCAAGGTAAGCTCGCCGTTCGGCTTGATCGCGTCGGTCATCAGCCTGTCTCCCTGTTGTCGAACAAGGTCTACCGCATGGTCGGTCGGCAAGAAAAGAGTATCTGCCGACAATTTCGCGTGGAGCGAAAGCGCCGTGATGGCTTCAGTGATTTTCAAATCGTTAATTGAGTACCGCAAAAATTAGTGATCCTTTGTTAGGGGCTTTGCAAAGACCTGCTTCTATCCTGCAGCCTCAAATTGGAGGCTGGGGATGAGAAAATTTCGGATTTCGGCGCGTCTCTACGCGCTGGTGGGGTTTGCGCTGCTGACAATGGCGGCGGCGCTGACATTTGGTCTCGTGCAGGCGCAGGATAGGCTGGTCGCAGAGCGCAAGGCCATGCTTGCGGCGATGAACGAGAACGCCATCACGGTGTTCGGCGCCTATCACAAGCAGGAGACGGCAGGAACGCTTTCGCGCGAGGAGGCGCAGAAGCGTGCGCTCGAAGCCGTCAAGGCGATGCGTTATCAGGGCAGCGGCTATTTCTGGGTCAACGACATGCATCCGACCATGGTCATGCACCCGATCAAGCCGGAGCTTGACGGGGCGGACCTGACCGCCAACAAGGACCCGAACGGCAAGTATCTCTTCGTCGAATTCGTCAAGACGGTGCAGGCCCACGGCAAGGGTTTCGTCGACTACTACTGGCCGAAGCCCGGAGCCGACGAGCCTGTGCTGAAATATTCGCATGTGGCCGGCTTCGAGCCCTGGGGCTGGGTGGTTGGTACTGGCGTCTATGCCGATGATCTCGCCGCGATGTTCCGTGAGCGCGCCTGGCAGATGGCCGGCATTCTCGCTGCAGCGGCGCTGGCAATCCTGATGGCGGCGCTGGCGATCGTACGCAGCGTCGTGCGGCCGGTCGAGAAGCTGAAAGTCTCGATGCGTGCGATTGCCGACGAGGATCTTTCCTCCGACGTGCCGGAAACCGATCGTGGAGACGAGATCGGCCAGATGGCCAAGGTGCTGGTCGTGCTTCGCGATTCGGTTAGGGAGCGGCTCGAATTGCGCTCGCGCGAGGAGGAGCAGCAGCACAGACTGAACGCGGAACGCCGCGGCAACGAGGAACGCCAGCGTGCGACCTCCGAGGCGCAGGCGGAAGCGATGGACACGATCGGCGCTGCACTTGAGCGGCTGGCGAGCGGCGACCTGACTGCCGAAGTGGAACAGATCGCTCCGGAATATGCCAAGCTGCAGCAGGACTTCAACACGGCCGTGGCGGCACTTCGCGATGTCATCGGCGCCATCTCGCAGTCGACCGAGGTCGTCCACGGCAGCGCCGGGGATATTTCCGAGGCGGCCAACAACCTGTCCCGCCGCACCGAGCAGCAGGCGGCTGCCCTCGAAGAGACTGCGGCAGCGCTCGACGAGATCACCTCGACCGTTCGCCATGCCTCCGACCGTGCCCACGAGGCGCGTGACATGGTCAACGAGACGAAGGCGAGCGCGGCGAAATCCGGCGGCATCGTTCGCAATGCGATCGACGCCATGGGACGTATCGAAGCGTCCTCCAGCCGGATCAGCCAGATCATCGGCGTCATCGACGAAATCGCCTTCCAAACCAACCTGCTTGCGCTCAATGCCGGCGTCGAGGCGGCGCGGGCAGGCGAGGCGGGCCGCGGCTTTGCCGTCGTCGCCCAAGAAGTGCGCGAGCTTGCGCAACGTTCGGCCGGTGCGGCCAAGGAGATCAAGGATTTGATCGGCGCCTCGGTCAAGGAAGTCGGCGCCGGGGTAGAACTCGTGCGTTCCACCGGTGACGCCCTGATGGAGATCGAAACCCTGGTTAATCGTGTGAACGAGCAGGTGGCCTCGATCGCGACGGCCGCCCGCGAGCAGGCGACGGGCCTTCAGGAGGTCAACACGGCTGTCAACAGCATGGACCAGATGACGCAGCAGAATGCCGCGATGGTCGAGGAAACCACTGCCGCGAGCCAGACGCTCGCACAGGAGAGTCGCGAACTCAAGGCGCTGCTCGAGAAGTTCCGCCTGCAGGAAAATCGTCGTACGGCCTACGGTAGGGCGGCCTAACACAGAAAAAAGACTGCTTGCAAAGACTGGCCCGCGTTCACACGGACGCGGGCTTTTTTGCATCGGATCGCAACCCTATCGACGGTTGTATGCGAAGGCGTGCGACTCGCGGGACTTGACGTAATGCCGCGGGCGGCGTGAGATGGCGTGGCAGCGGGGATTGGCCGTGGCAGGCCGGTCGCTTGGGGCCAAAGCACGTTACACTTTCCTGGGATTGGTTTTTTCCGTCCGCCCTTGCGTAGTTGCCAAGCGTTAGATCCGGAGGAGTATACCTGTGTCGCTTCTCAAGCCTTTCATCTCGCGGTCGTCCGCTGTCATCTTGATGGCGATCGGCTTCCTATCGGCGTGCACGGTGGTCGTGGAGGAACCGCGACCCGGTCCGGGTCCCATACGTCCGGGTCCGCCAATGTGCACGATGGAGTTCGCGCCGGTTTGTGGGGAGCGCGGCAACCGACTGCGGACTTTCCCGAATGCTTGCCTGGCGCGGGCTGACGGCTTCCGGGTCGTGCATCGCGGTGAGTGCCGCGCCACCAGCCGCCCGCCGGTGCAGCAGGCCTGTACGCGTGAATTCGCGCCCGTCTGCGGCCAGCGCGGCGCACGGAGGCAAACCTTCCCGAATGCCTGCACGGCACGTGCGGAAGGTTTCAGTGTAATCGCGCCGGGTGAATGCCGTGTCGGCAGCGTCCGCCCGCCGCTGCAGCAGGCCTGCACGCGTGAATTCGCCCCCGTCTGCGGTCTGCGCGCCGGGCGCATGCGCACCTTCCCGAATGCCTGTGAGGCACGTGCCGAAGGGGCCAGGATTGTGCACGGCGGCGAATGCCGCTGACATCCCGGTAAGGACGCTGACCCAGAATCTTAGGCCCGCGTTTGAATGCATGCGGGCCTTTTCCGTATCGGCCCTCAGCGTTTCTCCGCCGGATCTGGCATGCTTCCGGAAAGGCTTCATTTACCGTGTTTGCATAAACTCCGCCCGAGATCCGATTTTACCGGCCGTGCGCCCGCTTGGCGACACAGGCGGCAGCCACGGTTCGGGAATGGCGCATCGACAACACTTCGGTTTTGTCGTGGATGAAGGCGGCAGTGAGTATGGCGTATGTTTCTCTTCTCCATCGACCGTTGATTGCGATGGTGCTGTCCGCTTCCCTGGTCGCCTGCACGACTGACGTGCTCGCGCCGTCTGCCAGGGTCGACAGCGGCGCCCGTGTCAGCGCAATAGTGCCGGTGCGGACCGACGCCCGCCCACGGCAGGAGATGGCGGCCGCCTATCCTTCAGGTGAACCGATTGCGGCCTCCAGCGGAAATGTCGTCACCGCCAATCCCGGCATGCTGACGGGCGGCGATCTACCGATGATTGACAGCCAGCCGATGCCGGCTGCCGAAACGCAGACGGCAAGCGCTGTTCCAATAACGATACCACCCGAAGGGGTTAACATGGACGCCATGCTGGGGGTCCAGCCAGTCGTCGGGCTAGCTGAAGAGCAGAGCAACGAGATTGCCGAAGGCAACGCCAGTCAGCCGGTGGTCGCCGGCATCGGCGAGGACAGTGTGCATCAACTCGGCGGATCCCCGGGGCGAGCGCCCGCATCTGACCCGAACCTCGGCTACGACCCTGACCTGCCGCCGCTGACGCCGGAGCGGAGCTCTGCGGAGGAGGCGAAAAAGCCGCGTTACATCGAGCGGCAACGGAGTGTCCGACCCACGCAGGAGCCACAGCAGGTCGCCTTCCTGCCGCGCGTGCGCAATCCGATGTCCGCACCGGAATTTACCGGTGAGGTGCCTCGCTCGGAAATTGCCTGCCGCCAGCGCCTGAAAAAGCTCGGCGTCGTCTTCCGCGACGTCCCGCGCATCAGCAACGGACCGTCCTGCGGCATCGACTATCCGATCGAGCTTGGTGGCCTTTCCGGCGGCATCGCCGTCAAGCCGGCGGTAACGCTGAATTGCCAGGTGACCGAAGCCTTCGCCAAGTGGGTCAAATACGAACTCGCTCCGTCATCGCGCTACCGCTACTGGTCCGGCGTCAAGACGATCAAGCCGCTCGGCGGCTATTCCTGCCGCACGATGAATTCGCGCCGCGGCAACCCGATGTCCGAGCATGCGCGCGGCAATGCCATCGATGTCGGCAAATTTGTATTGAAGAACGGCAAGGAGATCGACGTGCGCAGGAAGGGCTTCTTCGCGTTCCGCGAACGCGGCCTGCTGAAGGCCGTGCGCTCCGACAGTTGCAAGTATTTCAACACCGTGCTCGGCCCCGGCAGCGATCCGTTCCACAAGGACCACTTCCACTTCGACCTGAGGACGCGAAAGTCCGGCTATCGGCATTGCGATTGACTTCTGAATTTACGCAGTTCCGGACGGAAAACCGCTATGCACTTTTCCTGGAACTGTTGGCAGGCAAAAAAAGAGGCCGGCGGGGAAAGCCGGCCAAACACCGGAGAATAGGGGGAGACTCCGGAGTGCAAATCACGGGAAGCGAGGGCTCCACGCGGGGTCAAAGTGATTGAAAAGCATCACCGTTTCATGACAGTGATAGGCACGCAGCCCTGATTCGGATTCTTCTTCGCGGGATTCCAGCAAAATCGAGTTTCTTCATGCCGCCTGTCTCGGAATTGATGATGTTTGCACTGGCGCTGGCGGCGTCCGGCGTTGTTGCCGGCGTGCTCGCCGGCCTCTTCGGCATCGGTGGCGGGGCGATCCTCGTGCCGGTCTTCTATCAGGTTTTCGGCCTGCTCGGCATCGATGACGCGGTCAGGATGCATCTTTCCGTCGGCACCTCGCTTGCTATCATCGTTCCGACTTCGGTCCGTTCGTTCCTGTCGCACTACCGCCGCGGAGTGGTCGATATCGACCTGTTGCGCAGCTGGATCGTGGCGGTACCGCTCGGTGCAATCCTCGCCTCGGTGATCGCAGCCCATGTCGGCAGCGAGACGCTGCGTCTGATCTTCGCCGTGATCGCGCTCGCCCTGGCGTTCCGGATGATCTTCAACCGTGCGAGCTGGCACATCGGCGCGGACCTGCCGAAGAACCCGATCAAATGGCTGGTCGGCGTCGGGATCGGCATTCTTTCCGGTCTCATGGGGATCGGCGGCGGCGTGCTCAACAACACCTTCATGACGCTGCACAACCGACCAATTCACCAGGCTGTGGCCACCTCCGCCGGCGTTGGCGTGCTGATCTCGATTCCGGGGCTCTTCGGCTATGTCTGGGCGGGGCTGGGTGCGCCGGGCCTTCCGCCGCTTTCGACCGGCTTCATCAACTGGATTGCCGTGGCGCTGATCATCCCTATAACCTTGCTTGTCGCGCCGCTCGGCGTGCGGCTTGCCCACGCGATGGGCCGGCGACAGCTCGAGGCGGGCTTCGGCATCTTCATGGTGCTCATCGCCGCCCGGTTCTTCTACAGCCTTCTTGGGTAGGCAGACACGGCCGTCGCTGCTTGCTTGCTGCAGCGCGTCTTCAGATGTGAGCACGTGGCCGTAATTTTTTGAATTACTGTATGATTTCGTCTGTGCGGCGGTCCCGACCCGAGGTTTGCGCGGCATCCTCGATTGCCGCGTGACAGACATCGCATGTGTGGCAGAAGCTGTGCGATAATTCCGCTTCTCGGAACTCCATGAAACGCGGAGTTCGCCGCAGTTCGAACCCGCTTGTTGACGTTAACAATATATAATATATGTAATTGTATAATGATCCAGATGGAGGCAACGATGCCTGCAGCAGCGACTGCAAGACCAGATGTCAAAGGCTTTTACGAGGCCCGCACCGGAAGCGTTCAATATGTCGTCTCGGACCCGCAGGCGAAGCGCTGCGCCATCATTGATCCGGTCCTCGATTTCGACGAGAAATCGGGAGCGACAGCGACCGTGCAGGCCGATCGCATCCTCGACTACATTGCCGAGAACGACCTGACGGTCGAATGGATCCTCGACACCCATCCGCACGCTGATCATTTTTCGGCCGCGGCCTATCTGAAGGAGAGGACCGGCGCGTCAACCGGTATCGGATCAGAGGTAGTCGGCGTCCAGAAGCTCTGGAAGTGCATCTACAATTGGCCGGACTTTGCGACAGACGGATCGCAATGGGACCATCTTTTCGTTGACGGCGAGCGCTTCTCGGTTGGCTCGATCGAGGGGGGCGTAATTTATTCGCCTGGCCATACGCTCGCTTCCGTCACCTATGTCATTGGCGATGCCGCCTTCGTGCACGATACGATTTTCATGCCGGATAGCGGCACCGCGCGGGCGGATTTCCCCGGCGGCGACGCGCGTCAGCTCTGGCGTTCGATCAGCGCAATCCTCGCCCTGCCGGACGAAACGCGGGTCTTTACCGGCCATGACTACCAGCCGAACGGCCGCGAGCCGCGCTGGGAAAGCACGGTTGGCGAACAGAAGCGTTGCAATCTCCATCTCGCAGGCGTGACCGAGGAACAATTTGTCGAGCTGCGTCAGGCGCGCGACAAGACGCTGCCGATGCCGAAGCTGATCCTTCATGCGCTGCAGGTCAACATTCGCGGCGGCCGCCTGCCGGAGCCGGAAGCGAATGGCGCCCGCTATCTGAAATTTCCGCTTAACGCGCTCAAGGGAGCGACGTGGGGCTGAAGGAGGTGAACATGGGAACGGTAATGAAATTTCGAAACGTCCGTCCCGACATGAGCACGCGAGCGGGCGATGCCGCGGCGCTGCTCAAGACGCTTGCGAACCAGAACCGGCTGATGATCGTGTGCACGCTCGTCGAGGGCGAGCATTCCGTCGGCGAACTGGAAGAGATGCTGGGGATACATCAGCCAACACTGTCGCAGCAACTGACGGTGTTGCGCGAGGCCGGCATCGTCGCGACGCGGCGCGATGCAAAGCAGATCTTCTATCGGCTGGCGGAGGATAAGGCCGCGCGGTTGGTGATGGCGCTTTATGAAATCTTCTGCCGCGAGGGGACGAAACAATGACGGCCTACATCAGCGGACTTTGCGGCGGCATGCTGATCGGCCTGTCGGCCGCGATCCTGATGCTCGCGAATGGCCGTGTCGCCGGCGTCAGCGGCATCCTCGGGCGGCTGTTGCAAGGTTTGCACACCGCGACCGGTGCCGCTTTCGTCGCCGGTCTGGTCGTCGGACCGATCGTCTTTCGCCTGCTCTCCGGCGAATGGCCGGAGGTGGTGCTGGCGGCGTCCTGGCCGGTCGTTGTCATCGGCGGCTTGCTGGTCGGCTACGGTTCGCGCATGGGATCGGGCTGCACGAGCGGCCACGGCGTCGTTGGACTCGCCCGTTTGTCTCGGCGCTCCATGGCGGCCGTCGCCACCTTCATGATCGCGGCGGTTGGGACCGTCTATCTTATGGGGTTCTTCGTATGAGCAAGAGTGCAGGTTTTCGCGTCGCTGCCGCTTTTGTGTCCGGCACAATTTTCGGGCTTGGCCTTGCGCTTTCGGGGATGTTGAACCCCGCGCGCGTGCGCGGTTTCCTCGACGTCGCCCGCGATTGGGACCCGACGCTCGCCTTTGTGCTCGGGGGCGCCGTCGCAGTCTCGGCGATCGGCATGTCCTTGGCGCGCTGGATACGCAAGCCGCTCCTGGATGAGCGTTTCCACCTTCCCGAGACGCAATTGATCGATCGTCGGCTCATCGTCGGATCCGCGATCTTTGGTGTCGGGTGGGGCATGGTCGGCCTTTGCCCGGGCCCGGCGGTCGCGTCTCTGTCGCTCGGCCTTCCCGCGACCATTCTCTTTCTGGCGGCAATGTTTGCGGGGATGGCCGCGCATGACCATCGGTTAGGAGTAGGTCTATGGGGGCGAGCATCGTAGCGGCCCTCGCTTCCGGCGGAGCGGTCGGCCTCGGAAAGAGACGGGCGGCGCATGATGTAAGCCTGCCCCAGTCCCCCGTTGACGGAGCGTCACGGCTAAATTTGCGCTCGGTGGCTGCAATTCCGCGCGAATTGGCCCATATAGAGCGGCATCCCGCCACTCCTCACCATTCCCGGATCCTTTTGCATGGCGCCCATCGTTTCCGTTTCCAATCTGTCGAAGACCTATGCATCGGGCTTCAAGGCGCTGAAAGGCGTCAGCCTCGACATAGAGCAAGGCGAAATCCTCGCTCTGCTTGGCCCGAATGGGGCCGGCAAAACGACGATGATTTCGATCATCTGTGGCATCGTCAACGCTAGCGGAGGCGAGGTCACTGTCGGTGGGCATGACGTCGTGCGCGATTTCCGCCAGACCCGGGCAATGATCGGCCTGGTGCCGCAGGAACTCACCACCGACGCCTTCGAGACGGTGTGGAATACCGTCTCCTTCTCGCGCGGCCTGCATGGGAAGAAGCCGGATCCCGCGCATATCGAGAAAGTGCTGAAGGACCTCTCGCTCTGGGACAAGCGGAACAACATGCTGCGCGAGCTTTCGGGCGGCATGAAGCGGCGCGTGCTGATCGCCAAGGCGCTGTCGCACGAACCGCGCGTGCTTTTCCTGGACGAGCCCACGGCCGGCGTGGACGTCAATTTGCGCAAGAGCATGTGGGACGTGGTCAGGCGGCTTCGCGCTTCCGGCGTGACGATCATCTTGACGACGCATTACATCGAGGAGGCGGAAGAGATCGCCGACCGCATCGCTGTTATCAACGATGGGGAGATCCTGCTGGTCGAGGACAAGGCGGCGTTGATGACGAAACTCGGCCGCAAGCAACTGCGCGTCGATCTCGCGCATCCGCTGGAGCGCGTGCCCGATACATTGTCATCCTACAACCTGACACTCGAGGGCGACGGCAACTGTCTGATCTATGACTACGACACGAGCGCCGACCGGACCGGTATAACCTCGCTGCTTGCCGCGCTTGCCGAAGCGGGCATCAGGCTCAAGGACATTTCCACGCGACAGAGTTCGCTGGAGGACATTTTCGTCGAGATCGTGGGGGCAGAGCGATGAACATCGAGGCAGTCAAGTCGATCTATTTTTTTGAGATGGCGCGCACCCGCCGCACGCTGCTGCAGAGCGTCGTGTCGCCTGTCATCTCCACGTCGCTCTATTTCATCGTCTTCGGCGCGGCGATCGGGGCACGCATCCAGGAGATCGACGGCGTTTCCTATGGCGCCTTCATCACGCCCGGCTTGATGATGCTGACGCTCCTGACCCAGTGCATCGGCAACGGCTCCTTCGGCATCTATTTCCCGAAATTCACCGGCACGATTTATGAGGTGTTGTCGTCGCCGATATCGATGGTGGAGATCGTGCTCGGCTATGTCGGCGCGGCGGCGACCAAAGGGCTGATGATCGGCACGATCATCCTCGCGACAGCCTCGCTTTTCGTCGATCTCTCGATCGCCCATCCCTTCGTGATGCTGTTCTTCTTCGTGCTGACGGCGATAACCTTCAGCCTGTTCGGCTTCATCATCGGCATCTGGGCCAAGGACTTCGAACAGTTGAACCTGATCCCGATGCTGGTCGTACCGCCGCTCGTCTTTCTTGGCGGCAGCTTCTATTCGATCGATATGCTGCCGCCTTTCTGGCGGGCGGTCAGTCATTTCAACCCGGTGCTCTATCTGATCAGCGGCTTCCGCTGGAGCTTCTTCGAGATTTCCGACGTCAATCCGGTCGCGAGCGCTGTCATCATCCTCGTCTTCCTGGCGCTTTGCATGTCGGTGCTGACCTGGATCTTCCGGACCGGCTACAAGCTTCGTAACTGACGGGCACTAGTCCCGGAGCCTGAGCTCGTCCGTGCGCATCTGGAGGAAATCGAGCGTCGAAATGAAGCTCATGCCGAGAAGGCTGCGGTCGAGCCGCCCTTCCGCCGCGACCATTGCGCGGATATTCCGGCGCTCGATCGGGCCGATGGCAATGTCCGACAAGGTGACCGGGGCGGCGAGGGCGCGGCCATTCGCCGTCATCACCGTTACGGTGTAGCTGAGGTTCGCCGGATCGAGGCCGATCCTTTCGGCGTCCTCATAGGTCAGTGCGACGCTGCTCGCGCCGGTATCGACCAGCATGCTGACGTCGTGGCCGTTGATTTTGGCGTCGGCGGCGAATTGGCCGTCGAGACGGCGCTGCAGTACCACCTCCTGCTGGCCGTCGCTGTCGGTGATCACCATCGCGCGTCCCGGCATCAGGCCCGCCAGCAGCCGGTCGCCGACGGATTGCAGTTCGAAACGGTAGACATAGACGGAGATCAGCGCGAGGGCGATCAGGAACCAGATGAAGATCAGGCGCAGGCCTTCGCCCAAGCGACCGCGGCTGCGGAGGATGCCCGCACTCAGGAGTGCGGCGATGGCGCCCAGCGCGACAAGCCTCCCGAAATCATCGTTGTTGATGCCGAAGGTTTGGCCGCTCTCGTGATTGAAGATCAGGAGCGCAAGGCCTACCGCGAGGATTGCCAACAAAAATATGAGACGATTCATGCGCCGTTTCGTTCCCGCGCCATGCGCGACCGGCGCGTCTCCCGTCGCGGCTTGCGTTCCACGGTGTCGAGCCGTGCCGGCAGCGCCACCATGATGCTGTGTCGCTCCGCATCGGTGTAAAGCGTCCAGGCACCGATCTCTTCACGCGTGCGGCCGCAGCCGAAACAGTAGCCGGTCCTTTCGTCGATCGAACAAACGAGAATACAGGGGGATTCCACGGTCGGGGCTTACTCCGTTTTTCGCCGGAAGTGGTTTGCGGCCAGTATCCCATTTCACTTCGGACCTCGAAATAATATTGGCCTTTCAGATCGCCAGCGCAAGGGCGCCGAGTATGGCGATCTCCGTCAGTTGCTGCGTCGCGCCGATCGTATCGCCGGTATGGCCGCCGAGCTTGCGTGACGCAATCTTTCCAAAGGCCTTTACGGTGAGCGCGAAGGCGGCAAGCGCCAGCAGCATCGCGATAACGGGAACGCCGGCGGCATAGAACAGGAGCAGTGCAAAAAGAACGGCGGAGCCGAGTGCGGTGGAGGTCGCTTGCGGATCGGGCGTGCCCGCCGATGCGGCCACACCGTCGGAGCGCGCAGACGGCAAGCGAGACCAATGCCAGACCATCGCCGCGCGGGTGAGCGCCGCCGCGCCGACGAGGGTGAGCCCCCCACCGATCGGCGTGAGAAGTGGCAGGAAGGACGCGAGCGCGGAGACTCGCAGGCCGATGGACAGGATGAGAGCCAAGGCACCGTAAGTGCCGACGCGGCTGTCCTTCATGATCGCGAGCGCGCTTTCCCGGTCGCGTCCGCCGCCGAAACCGTCGGCGGTGTCGCCGAGGCCATCTTCGTGCAGGGCTCCGGTGGCAATGACTTGCACGGCAACGACAAGGAAGGCGGTGAAGAGCGAACTCGTCTGAAGCGCACTCAGAAGTGCTGCCAGAGTTGCGGCGGGCAGGGTGATCAGCATGCCAGCAAGGGGAAAGGCGCGCACGGCGCGTTCCAGCCGCCCGTCATGGTTCACGAAGTGGCGCTGCGGCACGGGAATGCGGCTGAGGAAGGCAACCGCCCGCGCCACGTCGTCCCAGAGATCGCCGATAGATGCCATGCCCCCTCCTGCGGCCCGGCCGGGCCGAATCGTCGTGCTTCGTCCGATCATGCTCCGGCGACAGCATTTGGCGCAAATGCCGTTGCCGTAAGCGGTCCCACGCTCTATGACGTGCGCCAACCGACGCTTCTTACAAGGATTCTCCATGAGTGCCAGCGGCCTTCCGTTCGATGATTTCCGCGAATTGTTGCGTAACCTGCCGGGACCGGATTCGGCGGCGCTCGTCGCGGCGCGTGAGCGGGATGCGCAATTGACGAAGCCGCCGGGTGCGCTTGGGCGTCTCGAGGAAATCGCGTTCTGGCTTGCAGCCTGGACCGGGCGTCCGCCTGCCGTGACCCGGCCACTGGTCGCGGTCTTTGCCGGCAACCACGGCGTGACGCGCCAGCGCGTGACACCCTATCCGCCTTCGGTGACGCAGCAAATGGTGGAGAATTTCGCGGCCGGCGGCGCGGCGATCAACCAGATCTGCGTCAGTCATGATCTCGGCCTCAAGGTGTTCGATCTTGCGCTGGACTATCCGACTGGCGACATTACCGAAGAGGCTGCCCTTTCCGAGCGCGATTGCGCGGCGACTATGGCCTTCGGCATGGAGGCGGTCGCAGGCGGAACGGATCTCCTCTGTATCGGCGAGATGGGGATCGGCAACACGACCATCGCGGCCGCGATCAATCTCGCTCTCTACGGCGGCACGGCGGAAGAATGGGTGGGGCCGGGGACGGGCTCTGAAGGCGAGGTGCTGAAGCGCAAAATCGCCGCGGTCGAGAAGGCGGTGGCGCTCCATCGCGACCACCTCTCCGATCCGCTCGAACTGATGCGCCGTCTCGGCGGGCGCGAGATCGCGGCGATGGCCGGCGCGATCCTGGCCGCGCGCATGCAGAAGGTTCCGGTGATCATCGACGGTTACGTTGCCACTGCGGCCGCGGCGATCCTCAAGGCTGCCAACCCTTCGGCGCTCGACCACTGCTTGATCGGCCATGTTTCCGGAGAGCCGGGACATATGCGCGCGATCGAGAAGCTCGGCAAGACGCCGCTTCTGGCGCTTGGCATGCGACTTGGCGAAGGCACGGGCGCCGCGCTTGCTGCGGGCATCGTCAAGGCCGCCGCCGCCTGCCACAGCGGCATGGCGACCTTCGCCCAGGCCGGCGTCAGCAACAAAGAGTAAGCGCGCCGTCAGGCGCATCAAGGCTACCGCGTTCAGCCGGTTGACGGTTTCATGCGGCAACCTTGCGTGGGGGGCGAGCGCGTGGCACCGTTGCTGTCGACGGTCTGTCGGACCCCGAAGGCTCCGTCGCGGAGGGCTTGATAGGAACAACCGGCTCGCCTATCCGTTGGCACGTGACGAGTGATGGGTGACAGGTCTCAAATCCGGGCCGCCTTGTATTCGCCTCAATCGCGATATCGTAGCTTCCGCAGTTTTGAACCTGTCGAGATAAAATGGACGCCAACAACACGACCCCGCGCAACGGCCGCTCCGGAGCTGTCGACAAGCATAACGGCATTCGGCACCTCTTTGCCGCTGCCAGCTATTCGCTGGGCGGTGCAAAGCGGCTGATCGGGGAGGCCGCGTTCCGTCATGAGCTCATCGCATTTGCCGTCGCCATGGTGGCCTTCTTCATCGCCGGCGCGACTCTGTTTCAATACGTCGCAATGGCGATCCTGTTCTTGCTCATGATGGCTTTCGAGGCGATCAACACGGCGATCGAGGAGATCGTCGATCGCGTCTCGCCGGAAATTTCGGAAATGGGAAAGAACGCCAAGGATCTCGGCTCCTTCGCCTGCCTCTGCCTCATCCTTGCCAATGCGGCCTACGCCTTTTACGTGGTGTTTCTGGCCGGGTTCCTGAACTGACCTGCGCGCAGATCACGCGAAGCTCTTGCGGCGCCGCGCGGGCGCGGGGACGTCCTCGACCGGCGGAAGGCTCTCGAGCACGCGGCGGGGCGGCAGGATGGCGATGGCTTCCGTGCCTTCGCGAAGCTTCGAGCGCAGGATGAACTGGCCATTATGCTTGGCAAGGATCGCCTGCACGATCGGCAGCCCGAGCCCGGTGCCCTGTTCGGCGCTCTTGATGGCGATCGAGCCCTGACCGAAGGCGGAAAGCACGATCGGGATTTCCTCCTCGGGAATGCCAGGACCATTGTCCTTGATCGACAGATACTGTCCGCCGCCCGCGGTCCAGCCCACCTTGACGGTGATCTCGCCGCCCGAGGGCGTGAACTTGACCGCGTTCGAAAGCAGGTTCAGCGTCACCTGGCGTATTGCCTTCTCGTCGATCCAGACGGCAGGCATGCCCAGCTCGAATTGCTCACCGATCGTGATGTTCTTGGACCGGGCGCGAAGCTGCACCATGCCGATGCAATCCTCGGCGATATCGACGAGATTTACCGCCTCTTCATTAAGTTCGTACTTGCCGGCCTCGATGCGCGAGAGGTCTAGGATCTCGTTGATGAGATTGAGCAGGTGCTCGCCGGAACGGTGGATGTCGGACGTATATTCCTTGTAGGTCGGATTGCTGAGCGGCCCGAGCACTTCGGTCGACATGACCTCAGAAAAGCCGAGAATGGCATTCAGCGGGGTGCGCAGCTCGTGCGACATCGAAGCGAGGAAACGGGATTTTGCGAGATTGGCTTCCTCGGCGCGCCGACGGGCTTCGTCGGACATGGATTTCGCCACTTCGAGCTCGGCAATCAGGTCGTCCTTTTCCGATTGCATCGAGAGGATACGGACGTTAGCGCGGTTCATGCGCCCGGTCATGAAGACGAGGAAGACGAGCGAGAGCGAGAGGATGCCGGTGAGGCCAATGTGGACTGGATCGCCGGTAGTCGCCGACGAGAAGCTGAGCGCAGCAACAACCGGCAGAAAGGTGTAGAGCAGGGCGTTGCGCAACAGGAAGGTGGCCATGGCGGTTGTTGCGAGTGCAACCAACAGCACAGTACCTTCGAAGAAGCCGAAGCGGATATCGCCGCAGGCGGCGCAGTCCTGGGTGGCGAAAATGGCCCAGCAAAACCCCATCAATAGCTGGCCGACGAGAAAGCGACGGCGCCAGACGGCGATCTTGTCGGCACCAATGTCCTCCCGCTTCGCCTTGCGGGCGAGGAATACGATCACGGCATGGGCGGAAAGCGTCGTCAACGCCCAGGCGAGGATGTCGGGTTCGCCGGAAAGGTAGACTCCCGTGGCAGCAATCAGCGCGACGAGGAAGGGCAGGGCAATCGCCCCATGCAGGACGGAATCGATATGCAGGAGAAGCATTTCCCGCTCGAAGCCGGTCGGGGCGGACGAACCGGTCTGCAAACGCTCGCGCGTCGCCCGCACAGTCTTCGAAACGGCCTTGTTTCGATGGCTGCGCGACTTGTCGACGATGATCTTATCTGTCGATGTGCTGGCGACGATGCTCATGCTCTTGATCGAGGGATTGTGTCCAGCTTGCAGTCTAGGATGCAATCCTTAAGAAGTTGCTGCCCGGCAAGGATTCGACAACCATTGTGGCGCGATTGGGTTTTTTCGGAAGGGAGAATGAGGCTGATAGAGTCGAGTGGCGAGGTGCGTGCGTGAGGACGGGAAAGCGGAAGTTCCGGATCATCAACGGCGCGGGAACAAGGTCGCCTGCGCCGAGACGACGGTTCGGATTTGGCCGTTCAGCGGCCGTCGCGCCCCGGATTGGCTCCGAGGGGCGCGGCGGAATGATCGGCGGTTGGACCTTCCTTGTCCTGCTCAGCATCGGCGCCTATGTCGCCGCGAAGCTGCCGCCGCCGGAACGGAGGGTGACCGGGGAACTGCAGGGCGCAGCCACGGCAAGCGATGGCGACAGCTTGAGGCTCGGCGGGCGCCGCATCCGGCTCGAAGGCATCGACGCGCCAGAGATCGGCCAGACCTGCCGACGCGGCGAAGCGACATGGGATTGCGGCGGCGAGGCGCGCGAGCGTCTGAAGGCGTTTGTCAGCGGGCTTGCGACCGCCTGCCGCCTGCATGGCCACGACCGCTATGGGCGCGACCTCGGCGTCTGCGAAGCCGGACAGCGCGATCTCGGCCGCGAGATGGTTCTCTCCGGCTACGCGGTCAGTTACGGCCGCTACCAGAACGAGGAAGACGTGGCGCGCGAGGGCCGCGTCGGCATCTGGAGCGGTGATTTCGTTCGGCCGCAAGCATGGCGCCAGTCGAATGGTGGCGCGGAGGAAATGCCGCATGACACAGACGATTGGTCGGAACTCATTCTTCAATGGCTGGAGGAGCAGGTCCGGGTGATTTTCAGGAGGATCGTCTATGACGGATAGTGGCGCGCCTCATCTCGAAGAATTGCGCGCATCCATTACCGCATGCCGCATCTGTCGCGACAGTCCGGCGCGCGGCGAGGAACATGCGTTGCCGCACGAGCCGCGGCCCGTGGCGGTTATTTCGGATTCGGCGCGGATATTGATCGCGGGCCAGGCGCCCGGTCTGCGCGTGCATGAGAGCGGACTGCCCTTCAACGATGCTTCGGGCGATCGGCTGCGCCAGTGGCTCGCCGTCGACCGACCGACATTTTATGACGCGAAGAAGTTCGCGATCGTCCCCATGGGGTTCTGCTTCCCGGGCTACGACCGACACGGCAGCGACCTCCCGCCGCGGCGCGAGTGCGCGCCGCTCTGGCGGCAGAGGGTGATGGACGCCATGCCCCAGATCGAGCTCGTGCTCGCGATCGGCCACTACGCACAGCGCTGGCATCTCGGGCCCGATTGTCCGGCTTCGATGACGGAAACCGTGCAGAACTGGCAGCGATACGTCATGCGCAACACCCGCCCTGCCGTCTTGCCGCTGCCGCATCCAAGCTGGCGCAACACCGCCTGGCTAAGGAAGAATCCCTGGTTTGAAACGGACATGCTGCCGTATCTGCGTGCCCGGGTCGCTCGCTTGATTTCGTGAAACAATTTTCTTTATCTTCACGAAATTCACGCTATGAAGGGAAAAATATTCGAGAGGACTTTTCATGGATCGTCTAGACCGCAAGATCCTGCGCCTTTTGCAGGAAGACTCGACTCTGGCCGTCGCTGACCTCGCCAAGAAGGTCGGTCTTTCGACCACGCCTTGCTGGCGGCGTATCCAGAAAATGGAAGAGGACGGCGTGATCCGCCGCCGGGTGGCGTTGCTCGATCCGGTGAAGATCAACACCAAGGTGACGGTTTTCGTTTCAATCCGCACCAATTCGCACTCCATGGAGTGGCTGCGCCGCTTCTCCGAAGTGGTCGCCGACTTTCCGGAAGTCGTTGAATTCTACCGCATGAGCGGTGACGTGGATTACCTGCTTCGGGTGGTCGTACCTGACATCGCCGCCTATGACGCGTTCTACAAGCGGTTGATCGCCAAGATCGAGATCCGCGACGTGTCCTCGGCCTTCGCCATGGAGCAGATCAAGTACACGACTGAGTTGCCGCTCGATTACATGGTGATCGACCAGAAGGCGAGCGACGAATAGGCCGAGGGCAGTTAGGCTTGAATGCCGAGCCGTGCACGCACGCGATCGCTTTGAAGTTCGCGCACTGCGTCCTTCCCTATCCACCTTGCTGGGCGACTGTCGCTGACGGCGAGCTTTTCCGCCAATGCGACCGCCGGCCCGTGGCAGGCAGCGCTGCGTTTGCCGATCTGCCGCAGCGCCCAATTGACCGCCTTCTTCACGAAATTGCGTTCGTCGCTAGCATGCGCCTCGATCAACGGCAGCCACGCAAGGAGCGTCGAATCCGGCTCCCTCTTCAGGTGGACGGCCGCCGTCGCGATCATCGCAAAAGCGATGCGGCGAACGAATTCCCGTTCATCGGCGGCGAATTCTGGAATTAGCGTCCGCTCGAAGCGGGCGGCGACAAACAGGTCTGCGACCGTATCGGCAAGCTCCCAGGAGTTGCAGTCATCCGCCCATTCCCGCACTTCGTTCAATGTGAGCACGTTCGGGGAGGCCGTGAAGGCAGCGAGGAGACGCGCTTCGCGGATGTCCGATTGCCAAAGCTCCATCGCCCGGGCGTGGTCGACTTTCACTTGCCGGGCAATGCGACGCAACTCGACATTGGAGAGGCCAAGCGCGGTTTGCGTCACAATGCCGAAGCGCGCCATGCCAGCCACGTTTTCCTTCGAGCCGAGCGCCTGCATGCGTCCAATGATTTCGCCGGCCGTGGACCCGGGCGAAAGCGTCATTTTTCGAGCCGAGCG
The DNA here is from genome assembly GCF_029892065.1 of Sinorhizobium garamanticum. Lineage (NCBI taxonomy): Bacteria > Pseudomonadati > Pseudomonadota > Alphaproteobacteria > Hyphomicrobiales > Rhizobiaceae > Sinorhizobium > Sinorhizobium garamanticum. Next base: position 3,420,025 of record NZ_CP120373.1, read on the forward strand.
AGCAGCGACGAGGTATCCCAGCGATTGCCACCGAGCGCCTGAATATCGGCGTAGAACTGATCGACCAGAGCAGTGACAGGGAGCTTCGCGCCGTTGCGACGCGCTTCGGCCAGCACGATGTCTAGATCCTTGCGCATCCAGTCGACGGCAAAGCCGAAATCGTATTTGCCCGCATTCATCGTCTTGTGGCGGTTCTCCATCTGCCAGGATCCGGCAGCACCCTTCGATATGACGTCGATGACTTTCTCGATGTCGAGGCCTGCCTTCTTGCCAAAATGAATACCTTCGGCGAGCCCCTGCACGAGGCCGGCAATGCAGATCTGGTTGATCATCTTGGTGAGTTGGCCTGCGCCAGCGGGGCCCATGAGACCGACCATGCGGGCATAGGCGTCTATCACCGGCTTGGCTCTGTCGAAGACGTCTTCATCACCGCCGCACATCACGGTCAGCACACCATTTTCGGCGCCAGCCTGTCCGCCGGAAACCGGCGCGTCGATGAAATGCGCGTTCTTCGCGCGGGCCGCGGTGTAGAGTTCACGGGCGACCTCGGCTGAGGCCGTCGTATTGTCGATGAACACTGCGCCCGGCTCGATAGTTTCGAAGGCGCCATCCTTGCCGATTGTCACGGCCCGAAGGTCGTCGTCGTTGCCGACGCAGGTGAAGACGAAATCCTGGCCGTCCGCTGCCTCCGCCGGCGTCGCGGCCGTGCGGCCACCGAACTCGGTCGCCCATTTTTGCGCCTTCTCTGCGGTGCGGTTATAGACGGTCAGTTCGTGTCCGCCGCGAACCTTGAGGTGGCCGGCCATGGGATAACCCATGACGCCGAGACCGATGAATGCGACTTTGGCCATTTCCTGCAGACTCCCATTTGCTTTGGGGCAGGTGTAACCGATGGTCGGCCTGGGGAAAAGGGGCCGGGTGCATTCCCCAGCACCTCGGCAAGTTTGCGATCGCTTGTCTCAGGGCTTGAAACGCGCGACCACCAACTGTCCGGCGATCGGCTCGCCTCCTTCCATGCGCACCGTGATATCGCCGATCTCGATGATCTCGAAACCGGTCGCCGTGAGGCGATCGCGCAAGTAGGCTTCCGAATGGGCAAAGCGCTGATGCGGGCCGACCATGTAGTCGCGGCCGGCCAAGGTTTCCGCCGGCAGGGTTTCGCTGGAGAAGATCAGCAGTCCTCCCGGAACGAGATTGTCCACGGCGCCGAAGAAGAGGGCTTCGAGCGCACCCATATAGGGCAGCACGTCGGTCGCGACGATCAGGTCGAAAGGGGCTTCGTCGTTGTCGTCCAGGAAATCGACCGCTTCGGCGACGTAGAGCGTGTCGTAGACATCCTTCTCGTGGGCGATCTCGACCATGTTTTCGGACAGGTCGATGCCGCTGATGTCCTCTGCCATGTCGCGCAGCGCGCCGCCGGTGAGACCCGTGCCGCAGCCGAGATCGAGAACGCGCTGGAAGGGGCCGAGCCCCAGTGCCTGCAGGCGCTGGCGAACCAGCAGCGGCACACAATAATTGAGCTGGTCGACGAGGACATTCTCGAAAACATCGGCATGTTGGTCGAAGAGCGTCGCGACATAGGCGTCAGGCGCTTTCAACGGCGTTTCGCCGCGACCGATCGAGGCGAGGCGAACGGCGGCGCCGCCGTGATCCTCCGGGTCGAGCGCCAGGACTTCCGCGTAAGCCGTTGCGGCTGCCTCGAGATTGCCGGACTTCTCCAACGAAAGCGCGCGGTTGTATGCTTCCGCCAATGCTTCCTCGTCGATCTTCTTGCTCTGCTGCGTCATGGGCGCTTCTTACGACCGTCCGCAGGCTTTGGCAATCCGTCGCTCGCGAGGTGGCGGCCCATTCGGCGAGCGGCTTGTGCGAAACAAAAAACGAACATTTAGCGTTCGGTAAAAAAATGACGATGCGCAAGCCTCGCGGGATTTATCCGGGGCTGGAAAGGAGTCATCATCAATTCAACAACGAAATCGGGAGGGAATGCCGATGTCCGCTGAACTGAGCCCGCTGACATTGGACACGGAAACGGAATTGGCGGAGCGACAGGGGCCGCCGCTGCCGCAGACGTCGCAGGAGACGATCAACACGATCGTCCACTATTATCGCGGCGAAATGGGGCGAATGGCCGGATGGCGGGACCGCATCGACCGCACGTCGAACTGGGCGATCACCGTTGTTGCGGCGATGCTTTCCGTATCACTCTCGACGCCGTCCTCGCATCATGGCGTTCTGCTGTTCGCGATGCTCTTGATCACCTTGCTGCTGCTGATCGAGGCAAGGCGTTATCGATTCTTCGACGTCTACCGCGCACGCGTGCGCCAACTCGAGCGTGGTTATTTCGCTCAGATTCTTTCGCCGGAGGGGACGCCAAGCCAAAAATGGTCCGTATCGATCGCAAGGAGCCTGCGGAAGCCGGCCTTCCTGATGAGCTACCGCGAGGCCGTCTGTCGGAGACTTCAGCGCAACTATTGCTGGATGTATCTGATCGTGCTTCTGGCCTGGGCACTGAAAATCTCGTCACCGAAGATTTCCACCAATGGCGAACCCTTCGGCCACGTTCGTTCCTGGGCCGACCTAACTGAACATGCCGCGCTTGGGCCTGTGCCGGGCTGGGCGGTGATGATCGGCGTCGCGCTCTTCTACGTTCTTGTCCTTTACGCGTCGCTGCACAAGGAAGCGCACGAGGGCGAACTCGCCCACGGTGAGGTGCACGTTTGAAGACGCACACATTTGTTGCCGCTGCGAGACACTCACGCTTCGAAGCAACGAAAACAACTGCTGCAACTGTATCCGAAAGGGATGTTCAGTTCGAATTCAGTGCGGCCTTCGCCCGCCTCAATGAAGGATGAATTCTCCATTGAGCGACCGCCATTCGCTGGCCGATATCAGCTTGCGATGCACATAACGTACCGAATGCAGCGGTCCGTCCAATTTCTCCTGCCAGAACTTCAGGAAGTGGCGCATCTCCGGAAAGTCCGGCGCGATGTCGTAGTGCTGCCAAATATAAGTCTGGAGGAAGGTCGGGTGGTCGGGCATCCGGTAGAGAATCTGGGCCGTCGTCAGGCCGTACCCCTTGAGCTGCAGCTCCATCTCGCTCGTCATCGGGACCTCACTTCGCAAAGGTTGGTCTCTATGATGAAACGCTTGATCTATTAATCAAGTCCTAATATTTGTGCAAAAATGAGATTTTGCCGCATAATAACAAAGACTTGGTAGCACTCTTGGATCAGTGCTGCCAAGCCTTCCACTGCTCAGAGATCCCACCGCGCGTCAGTCGCTCCGCTACCGCTTCAGATGCCGCGTCAACCGCGCCTCCAGCAAGGCCCAGACGTTGCGCAGCAGTTCGACCATCAGGAGGTAGAGAACAGCGGCCCAGACATACATCTGGTAGTCGAAGGTGCGGGAGAAGGCGCGGCGCGTCTCGCCCATCAGGTCCAGGACGGTGACGATCGCGACAATCGCCGAGCCCTTGATCATCAGGATGATCTCGTTGCCATAGGGGCGGAGCGCGACGATCATCGCCTGGGGCAGGATGATCTTGAAGAATGCGACGCGCTGCGGCAGCCCGAGTGCCGCGGCCCCTTCGTGCTGGCCGCGCGGCACGCTCTGGATGGCGCCGCGCAGGATTTCGGCCTGGTAGGCGGCGGTGTTCAGCGTGAACGTAAAAAGCGCGCAGTTCCAGGCGTCGCGGAAGAACCACCAGATGCCAATCGCTTCGAGCTGCGGGCGGAAGCTGCCGAGGCCGTAGTAGACGAGGAAGAGCTGGGTGATCAGCGGCGTGCCGCGGAAGAAATAGACATAGGCATAGGAGAGCCAGGACCAGATCTTGTTCTTCGACATCCGCCCCATCGCCACGGGCAGCGACAGAATGGCGCCCATGACGATCGAAGAGATCACGAGCATCAGCGTAACGCCGAGGCCTGATACGAAACTCGGCCCGTATCTCGAGAATTTCTCGGGATCCCAGCCGTTGACGACGGTGAGGAAGATGCCGACGGCAAGCGCGAGCCAGACGCCGAGCATGACGCTGCCCATGAAGCGCGACAGAGTGTAGGGCCTCGGCGGGGCCGGTGGCGGCGCCTGAGGCGGGATCATGGTTTCGGCAATGCTCATCGGCTCATCTCCGCGCGTTTGGTCCAGCGCTCAAGCGCCGAGAAGACAAGGGATGAAATCATCGCCAGGATCAGGAAGAGAACGCAGGCGACACCGAAGAACTCGAACGCGTGTTTGGTGACTCGAGCGGCGATACCCGTCTGGCGGAGAATGTCAGGCAGGCCGACGACCGAGACGAGGGCGGTGTCCTTGAGGAGTGCCATCCAGAGGTTCCCGAGGCCCGGAAGCGCGATGCGAACGAGCTGTGGCAGGATGATCAATCGCATCGTTTTGCCGCGATGGAAGCCGAGCGCGTCGCCGGCCTCATACTGTCCGTGCGGAATCGCCTTGAAGGCCGAGAGCAGTACTTCCGAGCAATAGGCGGAGAAGACGACCCCGAGCGCAATCATGCCTGCAACGAAGGCGTTGATCTCCACCGGGCCTTCGTAGCCGACTCCGGCGAGGAACTGCTGCACCAGGATCTGCAGGCCGTAGTAGACGATGAAGAGCGTCAAGAGCTCGGGCAGGCCGCGAAAGATCGTCGTATAGATATTAGCCGCAAGCCGGAGCGACCTTTCGTTCGATTGCTTGGCGAGCGCGATGAAAAAGCCGGCCACGAGTCCGATGGGCAGGGTGGCAATCGCGAGGCTCGCCGTCACCAGGAACCCGTAGGCGATCTCGTCGCCCCATCCGGCATCGCCACACGCCAGAAGCGTGCCTGAGCCGAACCAACGAAACACTCCGACCGGACCGCAGAGCGGATCGATGATCGACCCGATCCAGGCGAAAACGGAGAAAAGGGCGGCGAACAGTCCGCTCATGCCAATAGATTCCCCTTGCAGCGTTCTTTTTTGCGCCAATTGCGCTTATTTTCGAGGGTTCTTGTCAAACAAAAACGGCGGAAGGGCAAGCCATCCGCCGTTGCAATTTTTTCATCAACCGAGATTTTCCCGGCATGATCGGTGCGAAAATCGAGCCTACTGCATGTTTCCTTAAATCGTAGTCGATTTAAGGATAAAACATGCGGCCATTCAAAGTGCTACAGCCACCTTTGTGCGTCTGAAAAGACGCACGGCGCTGTAGTGACGTCGTTTAGCTGCCGTAGACGTCGAACGGGAAGTACTTTTCGTTGATTTCCTGGTACTTGCCGTTTGCACGGATGGTTTCGATTGCTTTGTTGAGCTTTTCGCGCAGCGCGTCGTCGCCCTTGCGAACGGCAATGCCGGCGCCTTCGCCATTGATGACGGGGTCGATCGGCAGCGTGCCGAGCAGCTTGCAGCAAGCGCCATCCTCGGTCTTCAGCCACTCCGAAAGAACGACGACGTCGTCGATGACGGCATCGATACGGCCGTTGGCGATGTCGAGCTTATATTCATCCGCGGTCGGATAGAGTTTCAGTTCCGACTCCTTCATGTGCGCTTCGGCATAGTTGGAGTGGGTGGTGGAACCCTGTGCACCGAGCGTCTTTCCTGCAAGTGCGGCTTCGGTCGCTTCGGTGATCGGCGAGTCTTTCGGCACGACGATCGCCGGCGGCGTGTTGTAGTACTTGTTGGTGAAGTCGACCTTTTCCTTGCGCTCGGCGGTAATCGACATGGAAGCCACGATCGCGTCGAACTTCTTGGCGATGAGCGCCGGGATGATGCCGTCCCAATCCTGGGTCACAAAGGTGCATTCAGCCTTCATCTCCTCGCAAAGCGCCTTCGCGATGTCGATGTCGAAACCTGTCAACGAGCCGTCCGCTTCAAGATTGTTGAAGGGCGGGTAGGCGCCTTCCGTGCCGATGACGACCTTTTCGCCTTCTGCCATGGCGGTGCTGGCCATGAGCACGAAAACGGCAGCCGATGCGGCGGCTGCCAACCGTCTGGAAATACGCATGATTATCCTCTCTGTTGGCTGACATCCGGTGTTTTTTTCTTCGCGGATGCCAAATAGGGCCGGGGCGTACACCTCGGTTGCCGGGATATTCGTACTTCTCCTGTAAAAATCAACAGGAAAGCGCCACCGCGAAAGCGGAATCACGCGCGCCTCCGCGTCTTCCATGGCGCGAGACAAAGATGAACGGCCTGTTCAGGTGAGGTTAATGTCGCCTTCGATAGGCCTGAGGCGGAACCGATCCGTGACTGCAGCGTTGCGAGTACGACATACGTGACCACAAAAAAGTCGGAAACCACGGATCATGGCCCTGTGGGAGCAGGCTTGCAGGCGTGACCGTTCGATCGGACAGGACGCGCAGCGCGCCGGACCTCCCAATAAGAGGAAGGAAGACAATGTCGATTCGATCCAGACTTTTCGCAACGGTAGCCTTGCCGGTATTCGCCGCGGCCTTTGCCGTGCAGCCGGCGCTTGCCGAGAGCCTGATGGCGCCGTTCGAAGTTGCTCAGGAAGGCGCTGAGCAGCCGTCGCCCGAGGATCTGCTGTTGCTCAAGAAACGCAGAAAGCAAGCCGAGGAATCCCAGGGGCAGGCTGAAGAGCAGCAACCGCAGGCCGAGGAACAGCCGGCTCCGAGGCGCAAGAAACGCCAGCAGCAGGCTGAAGAACAGCAGCCGGCCGCCGAGGAGCGCGCTCCGCAGCAGGCCGAGGAACAGCCGGCTCCAAGGCGTAAGAAGCGCCAGCAGCAGGCTGAAGAGCAGCAGCCCGCCGAGGAGGCCGCTCCGCAGCAGGCCGAGGAACAGCCGGCTCCGAGGCGCAAGAAGCGCCAGCAGCAGGCTGAAGAACAGCAGCCGGCCGCCGAGGAAGCCGCTCCGAAGCAGGCCGAGGAACAGCCAGCTCCAAGGCGCAAGAAGCGCCAGCAGCAGGCTGAGGAACAGCAGCCCACCACTGAGGAGGGCGCTCCGCAGCAGGCCGAGGAACAGCCAGCTCCAAGGCGCAAGAAGCGCCAGCAGCAGGCTGAGGAACAGCAGCCCGCCGCCGAGGAGGGTGCTCCGCAGCAAGCCGAGGAGCAGCCGGCTCCGCGCAAGAAGCGTCAGCAGCAGGCTGAGGAACAGCAGCCCACCACTGAGGAGGGCGCTCCGCAGCAGGCCGAAGAACAGCCGGCTCCAGCGCGCAAGAAGCGCCAGCAGCAAGCTGAAGAACAGCGCCAGGGCGAGGAGCCCACTCCTGGAGTGGCGCCACCCGCGACGGCAGAGCAGGAGACGGGCGAACAGCCGCAGGCCCAGCCTGCTCCTGAAGTGGTCGATGAACGCACGGAAGAAGAGAAGGTCAAGATCGCCAAGGACCCGTCGGCAACAGACGACACGGTCGTGCTTCCGGTCGAAAACGGTGCAGCCATTCTCGACAGTGACAAGGATGCCGACAATATCGGCGGCAACCGTGCGCGCGAGGCGCGGCGCAAGCAGCGCGAGGAATTGCGCGCCAAGGAAGAAAGTGTAGCGCCGCCGACAGACGATGCTGCAGCCCAGGCGGAAATATCGACCGAGGTCCGGGAACAACTTCCGCAGAGGATCGAGGCCAATCTGAAGGAGGAGGGACAGCGCATCGAAGAAGCGCCGGCCTTCGCCGTGCCTGAGACGACCAACATCGTCAATAACACGATCGTCAATAACACGGTGATCAACAACACGACCGTCAACACAAACGAAGTCACCGAGGTGCAGGTGGTCGAAGAAGTGGAAGACCGCGTGATCCTCGGCGTCGGCGATCGCATTTTCGTCCGGGGCGACGACAGGCCGCGTCTGCGGCGCGATTCGCAGGAAACCTTCTACGACCAGCTGCCGCGTGACCGCGTTCGCGAGACGATCGTTCGCCCCGATGGTTATCGAATCGTCACGATCTATAACCGCTACGGCGACATCGTGCAGCGCTCGCGCATTGACAGCGACGGTAACGAATATCTCATGATCTACGCGCCCGAGTACGCCGAGGATCGGGACCGTCCAGCGATCGTCGACGTCGGTTACGAACTGCCGCCGATGCGCCTGACGATACCGGTCGAGGATTATATCGTCGACTACGCCGATGATCCGGATCGGGACTACTACGAGTTCTTGTCCGAGCCGCCGGTCGAGCGAGTCGAGCGCGTCTACACGATCGATGAGGTGCGCAACTCCGCCCGCCTTCGCGACAAGGTTCGCCGCATCGACCTCGACACGATCCACTTCGAGACGGGCAGCGCCGAGGTGTCGATGTCGCAGGCCAAGACGCTGCGCGGCGTCGCGGACGCGATGTCGAAGGTCCTTGAGAAGGATCCGGGTGAAACCTTCTTCATCGAGGGCCACACGGATGCCGTCGGCTCCGACCGGTCGAACCTGGTTCTCTCCGACCAGCGTGCAGAGTCGGTCGCAGTGCTCCTCAGCGAAGTCTATGGGGTCCCGGCAGAAAACCTCGTGACCCAAGGCTACGGCGAGCGCTTCCTGAAGGTGCGGACGCAAGGAGATGAGCAGGAGAACCGCCGCGTGACCATACGCCGCGTGACCCCGCTCGTGCGGCCGGTCGCCCAGCGGTAATCGCGGCAGCGTTGTTTGATGATGAACGGGGCCGGGAGACCGGCCCCGTTTCTATGTCTGGCGTCGGAAGCGCTGCAATGCCGTTGGGCAGCCGCAGCGGAAAAGCTCGATCCGGAGCCTCAGCCGCGCAGCCCGGTAACCTTTTCCACGAAATCGGCGATCGCGGCCGTGTCATCGAGGTCGAACACGGAAAGGTCGGTTTCGGTCACTGGATGATCGGCGGCAATGGCAACGATGTGCGGGTCGCTCGGCGCCAGCGGCTCGCGGTTGGCCGAATCCCTCCGCCGCGCTTCGATCTTCGGGATCGGCTCGCGCTTGTAACCTTCGATGAGCACGAGATCACAGGGAGCGAGCCGCGCCAGAATTTCCTCGAAGGACGGTTCCGGCGCGCCGCGCAGTTCGTGCATGATTGCGAAGCGTGTCGAGGAGACGATCGTGACCTCATGCGCGCCGGCCTCCCGGTGCCGGTAGCTGTCGGCGCCGACCTTGTCGATATCGAAGTCGTGGTGGGCATGCTTGATCGTCGAGACGACATAGCCGCGCCGTGTCATTTCACTGACGAGACGGACCATAAGGCCGGTCTTGCCCGAGTTCTTCCAGCCGGCAATGCCGAATATCCTGGGTTCGGTCATGGTTTGGGATCCTTGAGGCGTTGCAACCAAGCTTCGGCCTCTCGAAGTTGTTCCGGCGTGTTGATATTGAAGAAGGGGTCGAGCGGACCCGCCTTTGTCGCGATCATCGGGAAGTCTACCGCTGCCGAAGGGTGGCGCGCAATGAAAGCGCGCACGCGCAACTTGGCGTCGGTTCGGATCCAGGCTTCGAGATCATCGGCGATCGCGACCGGCCAGAGCGCGAAAAGCGGATGCATCTCCCCGGCGGACCAGGCAGCGGCGATCTTCCCCTCCAGATCGGGCACGGAGGAGAGCCGGCCAACGAGGTCGTCGGGAAAGAATGGGGTGTCGGTCGCCACGGTCAGAACATGGGCCGCATGCGGCGCAACTTCTGCAGCGTGGCGCATGGCGGTGAGGACGCCAGCGAGGGGGCCGAAGTAACCGGGCAGCGTGTCGGCCAGCACCGGAAGACCGGGCGGCAGGTCGATGCCGGCATCGGCATTGAGGTTGAGCGCGATGCTTCCCACCTGCGGCGCGAGCCGTTCGACGATATGGTCGAGGATGGTCCGGCCATGAAGTACGAGGCCGGCCTTTGGTCGACCCATGCGCGAAGATCGTCCGCCGGCGAGAATGACGGCGGGCGGGCGTTTTGGTGGTGCTTCTGGCGCCTTGGTGGCCATCGACGCGTTCCTCTATTCGAGAGGGCCTGCAAGGGAGCGTTGGGCGACGGCCTTCCTTCCGCGCAGGCTCTCGCGATAGAAGGTATAGAGGCCGGAGCCGACGATGACGGCAACCCCTGCCAGCATCCAGCGATCCGGTGTTTCCGAGAAGAAGAAAATGCCGATTGCGATCGACCATAGCAGGCTCGTATAGCGGAACGGCGCGATGACCGAGATTTCGCCATCGCGCATCGCCAGCACGATCGTCTGGTAGCCGAGCATCAGGAGCACGCTGGCACCGGCAATATGGGTGAGCGAGGTCGTCGACATCGGCTGCCAGCCGCCGAACGGCACGATCAGCAGGGCGCCGACCAACGTCGTCACAATGGCGGTGGTGACAGTAATGAAGAGTGACGGCACGTCGCTGCCGATGCGGCGGGTGCAAAGATCACGCGTCGCGGTGAAGCAAACACAGGCGACGACGGTCAACGCTACCGGTGTGAAGCCTTCCGGCCCGGGCCTCAGCACAATCAGCACGCCGAGGAAGCCGATGGCGATCGCCGCCCAGCGACGCCAGCCGACGGGTTCGCGGAGGAAAAGCGCGGCGCCGAGCGTGACGGCCAGCGGCAGCGCCTGCATGATCGCGGAGGCGTTTGCGAGTGGTATCTGCCCGAGCGCAGAAATATAGGTGATCGAAGCCAGTGCCTCCATGACGATACGCAGGATGACCGCGGGCCGCAGGATCGTTCGGATCGGGCGGAATGCGCGGAAGTGGACAGCGAACACCAGCACCATCAGCGTGGTGAGCAACCCGCGGACGAACATGATCTGCCCGGTATTCATGACGCCCGTCACGGATTTTACGAGCGCGTCGTTGCAGGCAAAGCTGATCATGGCAAGGCACATGAAAACGATGCCGCGGAAATTGGCAGATGATTGCATTCGTCTTTCCTGATGGCCCTCGGCCGAGGCCAATGTTTGGCGGGAGGTGGCGAATCCATCCCATGGACGTGCGCCCCTTGTCCAAGCATTGACTGCCATTCCACACAAACTCAAGCTTCGTTTGTGCAAGATCGCTTCCATTTGAAGGGACGAGCCGCACCGACGCGACATTCGAGGGCGCGCAATCGTGGCCTCGATGCGTTATTCGCTGAATCTTAAGTTTCGCTGCCTATCGTTGCGACGATTCCGCAGTGCAATCGCATGAAGCGATCGGTGGATGACGGTCATTGAATCTTGCAGCGCCGTCGATCCGCGAAATGTCCGCCGGAGCCTGGGAGGTGCTTCCGCCGGCGTTCCATCACCAAGAGAAGCCACCGTGCGGGCATGTTCCTCATAATAAGAACCTGGGGTCCGCAATGTCTTTGATCGATCGCCTTCTACAGCGCCTGCGTATCGTCACAAAAGTCCTCCTCTTCGTGGTTCCGCTCGTGGCTCTGATCGCAGGGATCGGTCTCGTCGGCTTTTTCACCGCTCGTACGCTCAATGGGCATATGACCGTTACCCGCGAGACCATCAACAATCTCTCGGATTTCCAGGCTCTGCGCAGTGCCTTGCAGGCCTTCGCCGACAATCCGAGCGAGGAAACGCGCGATGTCCTCGCGAAAGAGGTCGACGAGCAGGAAGAGGGGGTCAGAACTCTCGAAGCGCTGCTGGAGCGTGATGCGGACAAGGCTCAGATCGCCTCGGTCGTTGCACTCGGTGGCCAGATGCGCAACCAGACCGACAAACTCTGGGCGGTCAAGGTCGAGCAGGACGCGGTAACGGCGTCGCTGGAGGCGGCGCTTGCCGACATGACCAAGACGGGCAACGGCGCCTACAAGCAGATCGACATCATCCGGAGCGAATCGGGTGAAAAGGAAGCCTTCGCCAAGGCGCTGCTCTTCGATGCAGCGGCCTACCAGGGTGTTGCCGAACGCATCAAGAAATTCCGTCTGCCGGTAACCATGGCCGTCAATCCCGACGCGAAGATCGATCAGGCGAACAAGCTGCTGCCGCATCTGCTGAAGCAGATCGAGGAAGCCGAGAAGATCGCTTCCGAAAAGGTCCGCAAACCGATCGGCGAACTCAAGGAACAGGCGCTGAAGATCCAGGCGATCCTCGTAGGCGCCGAGGACAACGACGCGAAGAAGAACGCCCTCGTGCCAATCCTCAGCAAGCTCTCGAAATACGAGGCCGATTTTGCCAAGGAGGCGGTCAAGAATTCGGACACCGCAGCCAAGCGCTTCGTCGGCATGGACGGGGAAATCTCGACGCTGAAGACGCTGATCGCTTTGATGAGCGATACCTTCAAGGGTCTCGACAATACCCGATTCCATATCAGCGAGCTGCACCGCTCGCTCGATGCGGCAAGCCGCGATCTCGTGATTGCAGATATAAACGCCGTCCGCGAGGCAGCCGGGAAGCTCTCCGAGCTCGGCGGCAAGAACGCAGCACTCCGTGATCTGCCGGTGAAACTTGGCCCCTCGCTCGACAACATCGACAAGGGGACGGCCGCCCTGATTGACGTTGGCGGCCGCTGGCAGACCGCCAAGAGCGAGGCCGCGACGCTTGTCGCGGATGCGAGCCGCACGCTCGAAAGCTTCGTCAGCAGCGCCCAGGAAGCCGGAAAGCAGGACAGCCAGCGCTCGGCGACTGTCTCGATCATCGCGATGGTTGCCGGAACGCTGCTGGCGATCATCGGCGGCCTGATGCTTGTCGAGACGCTGCGCGGCCCGCTGAAACGCGTCACCGAAACCATGACGCGGCTTGCCAACGGTGATCTCGAAGTCGCGATCGAAGGCCGCAACCGCGGCGACGAGATCGGCGACATGGTGCGCTCGGTCGCCGTCTTCCGCGACAACGCACTCGAAAACGTGCGGCTGGAGCGCGAGGCGGAAGCCGCGCGGACGCTGTCGGCCGAGGAGGAAGCCCGCCGCTCGCAGGAACGCGCGCGCATCGAAGCCGAGCAGATGCAGGCGCTTAACGCGCTTTCTGACGTCCTCGCACAGCTTGCTGCCGGTAATCTCGAGGAAGGCATGGCGGAAGACCTGCCGGCGGACTACGTGATCATGGCGCGTACCTACAACAATGCCGTCGAAGCGCTGCGTGCGACGCTGACGGATGTGCGCCTCGTTACCGAGGAGATTACTGGTGGTACCGGCAATCTCGCGGCCTCCGCAGATGATCTCGCCCGCCGCACCGAACAACAGGCGGCGGCACTCGAGGAAAGCTCGCGCGCGCTTCGTCAGCTCACCGAACTCGTCCGCTCGACGGCTGAAAGCGCCCGCCGCACCACGGTATCGGTCGATGAGACGAACAACTACGCGCAGCATTCCGGCCAGGTCGTCGCCAAGGCGATCGATGCCATGGCTGAAATCAATCGCTCGTCCGAAAAGATCGGCACGATCATCAGCGTGATCGACGAGATCGCCTTCCAGACCAACCTTCTGGCGCTGAACGCGGGCGTCGAGGCGGCCCGCGCCGGCGAGGCCGGCCGTGGCTTTGCGGTCGTCGCCCAGGAAGTGCGCGAACTGGCGCAGCGTTGCGCGGGAGCCGCCCGTGAGATCAAGGGGCTAATCTCGGCAAGCTCCGCCCAGGTGCGCAGCGGCGTCGCGCTGGTCCAGGAAACCGGGGAAGCGCTGACGGTCATCAACGACCATATCGCCACCATTCACCAGCTCGTCAGCAATATCGAGGCTTCTGCGGCTGACCAATACACCGGTCTCAGTGAAGTCAACTCAGCTGTTCACGAGGTCGAGCTGATCACGCAGCAGAACGCTGCGATGGTCGAGGAGAACACGGCGGAAATCCATGGCCTGCGCCGGCAGGTGGAAGCGCTCAACGAGAAGATCGAACGCTTCAAGACCGGCACGAGCAACATGGGTGACCACGGTCGGGTTCGGCCCGGTTCGACTTACGCCGCCTGAGCTATCGGTAAGAAAGGGCCCCGCGGTCGGGACCGACGGCGGGGCCTTCGGCTTTTTTAGATTTCTGAGAATGTCAGCCGCCGGTTACGCTCATGTGGCGTGCGACGGCCGGGCGGTTGTGCTCGCGGTCGATGATGAAGTCGTGCCCCTTCGGCTTGCGGGAGATCGCCTCGTCGATGACGCGCGATAGGTAGGCATCGTGGTCTGTCGAGCGCAGCGCTGCGCGCAGATCAGCCGCATCGTTTTGGCCGAGGCACATATAGAGCGTCCCGGTGCAAGTCAGCCGCACGCGGTTGCAGCTTTCGCAGAAATTGTGGGTGAGCGGTGTGATCAGTCCGAGGCGGCCGCCCGTCTCCGCCACCTCGACGTAGCGGGCAGGGCCACCGGTGCGGTAGGGGATATCCTTGAGCGTGAACTGAGTTTCCAGACGCTCGCGCATCTCGGAAAGCGGCAGGTAGTGGTCGGTCCTGTCCTCGTCGACTTCGCCCATCGGCATCGTCTCGATCAGCGTCAGGTCCATGCCGCGCCCGTGTGCCCAGCGCATCAGCTCGGGTATCTCGGCGTCGTTGAAGCCCTTAAGCGCCACCGCGTTGATCTTCACCTTAAGGCCGGCTGCCTGGGCTGCGTCGATCCCCTCGAGGACCTTCGAGAGCTCGCCCCAGCGGGTGATCTGGCGGAACTTGTCATGGTCGCGGGTATCGAGCGAAACATTGATGCGACGCACGCCGCAATCGGCAAGTTCGGCCGCGAATTTGGAAAGCTGCGAACCGTTGGTCGTCAGCGTCAGCTCGTCGAGGCGGCCGGCGTGGATCTCCTTACCAAGCTCGCGAACGAGGAACATGATGTTCTTGCGCACCAATGGCTCGCCGCCGGTCAGCCGAAGCTTGCGCACACCCTTCGCGATGAAGGCGGAACAGAGCCGATGCAATTCCTCGAGCGTCAGCAAATCCTTCTTCGGCAAGAAGGTCATATGCTCAGCCATGCAGTAGCTGCAGCGGAAATCGCAGCGGTCGGTGACTGACACGCGCAGATAGGTGATGGTCCGACCGAAAGGGTCGATCATGGGCGTCGTGGAACTGTCGAGCGGCTGTGCGCCATTTCTGTCTATCGCTGCATTATTCAAGGCTTTTCTCCCGATGCTTTCAATGTCGTGGGCAAAAACCGTGGCGTCAAGGCGCATACTGTCGCAAATTTTGGTGAAGCGGCGGTCGAGCGGAACGCTTGCGGGCCGAATCCAAAGGAAGAAATGGCACTTGCGCCTGCATTGGCTCGAAAGATTTGAAAAAGATTCGGCTTTTTCATTTCAGAGGCGAACATCTGCTCTGGCGGACGAAATTGATAGGCCTTGGGCATGATCTGGGGTAGTGCTCAGGGGATGAATGCGGAGTGAGTATCATGAGTGAATTCTGGCCCACTGAGTTGCGCGTATCGAAAGACCGTCACCGCCTCACTGTCACTTTCGACGACGGCGCCTCCTATAACCTGTCAGCGGAAATGCTGCGCGTGCTTTCGCCGTCGGCCGAGGTGCAGGGGCACGGGCCGGGCCAGCGGGTGACCGTACCCGGCAAACGCAATGTCCAGATCATTTCGGTGCAGCCGACCGGCAACTACGCCGTGCGCATCGGCTTCGATGATTTCCATGATACGGGGATCTTCACTTGGAGCTATCTGCGCGAACTCGGAGAAAAAGGCGCGGAACTCTTCGCTGCCTATGAGCAGGAGCTGGCCGTAAAGGGCATGTCGCGTGACAAGTCGGAAAAGCCACGCTGACCATTGCATGTTTCCTTACGTCGTAGCCGATTTAACGACAAAAAAACATCCAGCAATTCGAAGTTGCCACAGGGTCCCTTGCGCGTCTGATTGACGCGCAGCGCTGCGCGATCAGCGTTTTCAATCACTGTCTTCCTTCAGGAGGAAGGCGATGAGCCGCTCCATCGACTGCGCGACCGTCATGCATTCCTCGATCGGCGAACCTGTCAGCGACTTTTCGATAAGCGCCGTCTGGATTTCCATTGCCTCTTCGGTGAGCGTACGGCCAGCCGGCGTCAGCGAGAGCCGCAAGACGCGCTTGTCGCGCTCGTCTCCGCGACGCTCTATCAGGCCTCGCTTCTCGAGCTGCGGCAACAGCATGCTCATGTTGGAGCGACCGACGAGCAATTTGCGGGCGAGTTCCTGCTGCGTGATGCCGTCGAAGCGGTAGAGATTGATCAGAATATCGAGATGCGGCGGCTTGATGTCGAGATGGGCGAGTTCCCGCGTCAATGTCTGTTGCATCAATTGGCAGGCGCGGGCGACGGCGATCCAGCTTCGAAAGCGCGGATGATCCCAGGGGAAGTGATGGTGTTCTGTTGTCACTTGCTTTTTGTTCATCGTTGTACAATGATGTTCATAGTTGAACATTTCAAGAGAGTTTCACTATGGCATCCTTCGGAGTCAAGGTCATCCGTCCGGCGCTGAAGGCCGTGTCTGCCCTTTCCGCCGATGCTGCCGGCAGGCTCGCCTTCAAAATCTTCTGTCTCACACCGAGCCGCAAGCCGAAAAGCGCCAAGGAAGCAGCCGTGCTGAAAGCGGCGGCGGCGACCATGGAGCACTCGCGAAAGGTCACGCTGTCTTTCGCTGGCGGCTGGTTTGTCGCGCATCATTTCGCGCGGCGCCCGGGTGCCGGGGGCCCGCGTATCCTGCTTGCCCACGGCTGGGGATCGCGCAGTGCCTATCTCGCGACCTTGATCGATGGCCTGCTTGCTGCCGGCGCGGAGGTGGTTGCGCTCGATTGGCCGGGGCACGGCGCTTCGCCGGGACGGTCACTGCAGATGCCGCAGGCGGTGAGGGCGATCGATGCGGCCTGGCGCCATTTCGATGGATTCGACGTCGGGATCGGCCATTCCTTCGGCGGCGCGAGCCTCGCCTGCGCGGCAGGCGCCGTCGTCTGCGACGTGCCGGCGCGAGTTCCGGGAAAACTGGTTCTGATCGGCGCGCCGAGCGAAATGACCTGGCTCTTCAAGGGTTTCGGCAAGATGATGGCTCTCGCACCGGCGGCCCAGGCCGCCTTCGAAGGCATGGTCGAACGCCTTTCCGGCCGCCGGGTCGACGCCTTTGACGCAGCCCGCATTCTCGGCATGCTCAGGAAGCCGGTGCTCGTCATCCATGCGGAGGACGACAAGGAGGTTTCCGCTGCCCACGCCCACCGCTACGGGGCGGCCGGACCGAATGTCGAAATGTACTGGGCGAACGGTTTCGGCCATCGCCGCATCGTTTCCGCCGAACCGGTCATCGACAGGATCAAGGCTTTCCTTGGCGAAGGTAAGAAAGCTGCTCACTTGAGAAGAATCGCCTGATGCTGTCATCAAGACGTCATGCTATCCGTTGAAAGCGCATGCAAGAGCAGGCGTCACGGAGGATGGAATGACGGTCATCAGCACGGTCGAGGAACTGAAGGCACTTTACGGCGAGACGAGCGAGGCCTCGATCGTCAAAGTGACGAAGGCGCTGACTGCGGAGTATCGGCAGATGATCGAGGCCTCGCCTTTTGCTGCACTCGCGACCGTCGGGCCGGAGGGGCTCGATTGCTCGCCGCGCGGCGACGATCATTGTGTCGTCCGGGTCGCGGACGACAAGACCGTGCTGATGCCCGACTGGCGCGGCAACAACCGCGTCGATTCGCTTCTCAATATTGTCCGCGATCCGAGGGTGGCACTGATGTTCCTCGTTCCCGGGTCGAATACGACGATGCGCATCAACGGCACGGCGGTCGTCTGCGTCGATCCGGCGCTCACCGGCTCCTTCGAGGTCGACGGCAAGCATCCGCGCAGCGTGATCGTGATCACGGTCGGAGAGGTTTATTTTCAATGCGCGCGGGCGCTCATCCGTTCGCAGTTTTGGAATTCGGATCGCTTCGTCGACCCGGCATCGCTGCCGACTCCCGGCACGCTACTGAAAGCGGCAAAGGCCGATTTCGACAACGAAACTTACGACCGGGAGTGGCCCGGGCGCGCCGCCAAGACGATGTGGTAGGCGCGTCCGATCCTTCTGACAACGAGCCGGTACCGGAGTGTGCCTATCGGCGATAGATCAGCCAGTTGCGGCCGGAATCCTTGCGCATTCCCTCCTCGAAGAGGATCGTTCGGTTTCGCCCGGCATTCTTGGCCGAATAGAGGGCAACATCGGCCTTGTTGTAGAGATCGACCGGATCGTCCGCCTCTGTGGCCATGCAGACGCCGACGGAGAGGGTGATCGGGCCGTAATTGACGCCCGTCCTGGAGTTCTTGAAGGGCGTTCCGGCAAGCACAGTGCGGATCCGGTCAGCCGCCTGCAGGCATTCTTCCTGCGTGATGTCGTGGAGAATGACGGCGAATTCCTCGCCGCCGGTGCGCGCGACGAACGCATCCCGGCGCAAGTTGGCGCGGATGACACCGCCGACGGTGGCAAGGATCTTGTCGCCGACCGGATGACCGAACGTGTCGTTGACCTTCTTGAAATGATCGATGTCGGCGACGAGCAGGCCGGTGAAGTTGCGCAGATGTTCGCTGTTGTAGACGCCCGCCAGGGCGTCATCGAATGCCCGCCGGTTGGCGAGACGCGTCAATGAATCGGTGTTGGCGATGCGCTTGTATTCATCGAGCTCCTGGCGGATGACCTCCATTTCGAAGGATTTCTGGACGACGGTCTGAACGCGCTCCTTGCCCTGGTTCATCGTGTCCACGGTTGCTTCGGTCAGGATGCCGATGGCATGGCGCAGAATGTCGGCGCTGGCAGCGCTCTTGCTGGTCATATTGAGATAGGCTTCGTCGAGAACCTTGTTGTAGTTCTCGAGCGCGTATTGCTCGTCCTTCAAGAGGTTGACGAGTTCGGTCAGCTTGGCAGCAAGCGTGTTGTGCGCCCGCTCGATGCCGCTCGGATGGTGTATGTGGCTGAAATATTGTGCGCCGATCGCGTCGAGCTCTTCCTGTGTCGCCCGGCTGCCAAGCGCCGCAAGCTCCTTGGACAGTTGCGGGTTCGAACCGAGGTAGGCCTCGTAATAAAGCTCGTAATTGCGCGGTATCGGCGCCACCCCCATCATCCGCATCGCGTGGGTGACCTGCGCTGCAATATCGGGCGTCGGCGTCTTGTTTGAGGTTGCCGTTTGCATATGCAAACCTCCTTTATTTATCCAATTCTAATGTCTGGTTATTTCTAGGGGGAAATGATTTGTGAAGTCTTAACAATTGCTTGAGCGCATCGATGCAATTCGACCAATTTCGGGCTGATGCGCCTGAAGCGCCAAGCGTCTTGTCACACGCGCAAAGGACGCTGTAGCACCTGGAGTTGCGGCATGTTCTATCCCTAAATCGGCTACTATTTGAGGAAACATGCAGGAGCGCCACGCTGTGCCGGCGGCGAGGGTTGCCGCGGCGCCGGTATCGCGCCGCGGCAATCGGGATCGATCAGGCGGGGCTGATCATCGTTTCCGGACGGACGATGGCGTCGAACTCTTCGTTCGTCACATAGCCGCCGCCGACGGCTTCTTCGCGCAGCGTCGTGCCGTTCTTGTGTGCAGTCTTGGCGATCTTCGCGGCATTGTCGTAGCCGATCTTCGGCGCCAGTGCGGTGACGAGCATCAGCGAGCGGTCAAGCGCCGCCTTGATGTTGTCCTCACGGGCCTCAATTCCGACGACGCAATTGTCGGTGAATGACACTGCTGCGTCGGCGAGAAGCTGTACCGACTGAAGGAAGTTGTAGGCCATCAGCGGATTGTAGACGTTGAGCTCGAAATGACCCTGGCTGCCGGCGAAGGTCAGGGCCGCATGATTGCCGAACACCTGGACGCAGACTTGAGTGAGCGCCTCGCACTGGGTCGGGTTGACCTTGCCCGGCATGATCGACGAGCCTGGCTCGTTTTCCGGGAGCGACAGCTCGCCGAGGCCAGAGCGCGGTCCGGAGCCCAGGAAGCGGATGTCGTTGGCAATCTTGAAGAGCGCGGCCGCGGCGGCGTTGATCGCGCCATGGCTGAAGACCATCGAATCGTGAGCCGCCAGCGCCTCGAACTTGTTCGGCGCGGAGGTGAAGGCGATGCCGGTAATTGCTGCGATCTCCTCGGCAACTTTCTCGGCGAAGCCGATCGGCGCATTGAGACCCGTGCCGACGGCAGTGCCGCCCTGGGCGAGTTCGCAGAGGCCGGGCAGAGTCATGTCGATGCGCTTGATCGAGGACGCGACCTGCGCGGCATAGCCGGAAAACTCCTGACCGAGCGTCAGTGGCGTAGCATCCTGCGTGTGGGTGCGGCCGATCTTGATGATGTGGTCGAAGGCCTTCACCTTCTCTTCGAGCGCCTTGTGCAGATGCTTCAGCGCCGGCAGCAGGTCGTGGATGACGCGCTCGGCGCAGGCGATGTGCATGGCCGTCGGGTAGGTGTCGTTCGACGACTGGCTCATATTGACGTGGTCGTTCGGGTGAACGGGCTTTTTGGAGCCCATGACGCCGCCGAGCAGTTCGATTGCCCGGTTAGAAATGACCTCGTTCGCGTTCATGTTCGACTGCGTGCCGGAACCGGTCTGCCAGACGACGAGCGGGAAGTGATCATTGAGCTTGCCGTCGATGACTTCCTGCGCCGCCTTGACGATCGAATCGCCAATCGCCTGGTCGAGGCGACCGAGTGCCATGTTGGCCCGAGCCGCTGCCTGTTTGACGATGCCGAGGGCCCTGACGATCGCGACAGGCTGCTTTTCCCAGCCGATTTTGAAGTTCCCGAGCGAGCGCTGCGCCTGGGCGCCCCAATAGCGGTCGCTCGCCACCTCGATGGGGCCGAACGTATCTGTTTCCGTGCGGGTCGATGTCATCGTGATACCTGCCTTCGTCTGCGGTTCATGAAGCCGAGGCGAGAACGCTTCTCAGCCGGTCGTCCACCCCGGTGCCGGGCATCTCTCTGCCCCGGCAAAGCAAGCTTGTAAAGGGGCGGCAAAGGCATCTCCGGCCCTACAATCGTTTGAATTCTTGCGGTGCGCCAACAGGTTGGCGTTGCAGTCGGGGACGGTGATCGACGAACCCGTGGTCGCAAGAGTTGTGACCTTTCCGTCACATTGCGCGTTTTCCTTTTGTAGAGCCGGCTGTGCCCTGGGAAACACCGACACGCGCTCGACGGACGCAAAACGAAAACGAATCAAATTTTTATGACGTTTCGGCAGCAGTGGAGCGGCGTGTTTTGGAACAGATTTGACGCGGTTTGGCCCCTGCAGCGCCGGCGCGTTTCCTTTTCATTCACCATCCTTTTCTATAAGTCGGGGAGCACGAGGGCGTGGCGAGAATCTGGCGGCGGCCGAATTCGGCGGCAACGCGATACGGGGATGTTTGTTCTAATGAAAATTATCAAATCGGCAGCGATTGTGGCGCTCATGACCGGATGTGCGGTTGCAACCATCGATGTGCAGCCGGCATCGGCGCTCACCCTGATGGACTTCATCCGCGGCGGTAAGAAGCGAACATCGCCGGAGCACGCCCAGCCGTTGCCGGGCATGAGCATGATGGTGCCACAGCAGATCGATCCGCGCACGGCTGCAAAGCCGCCACGCGTCACGGGACCCCGGTACTATACCTACAAGGCCGAACCGCTCCGCCGGATCGCCACGGATCGGTTGCTCGATCCCGTCGTGACCGGTTCGGTGCAGAACGGCGCCTTGCCCCCGATGCTGCGCCCACCGCTTTCGGACGCGCGGCAGTTTCTCCCCGAGATCAACGTCCGCGCCACGGACGCCGTCGCAAAGGCGGTCGAGAACTACTATGGCGCCCGGACGGACTTCGCGTGGATCGCTGGTAGCGGCGTCAGCGCGCGCGCCAAGTCGGCTCTTGCGGTGCTCGCGCAAGCCGCGAAGGTCGGCCTCGACCCGCAGGACTACGCGGTTGACGTGCCGTCCGACACCTTCGATCGGGGCGACATGATCGCCCGCGAAAAGGAGCTGGTGCAGTTCGAAATAGCGATGTCCGTCGCGACCCTGACCTATGTACAGGACACGGTCCGTGGCCGCATCGATCCGAACAAGATCTCAGGCTATCACGACTTCAAGCGCAAGAACGTCGATCTCTTCGCATTCCTCGACAAGATTGCGGGAAGCGATGACGTCGCGGCACTGATTGAAAGTCAGAATCCAAAGAGCGCGCAATTCCTGGCCCTGAAAGCGGAACTGGAACGCCTGCGCGCGCAGATTGACGCGACCCCACGTGTGGAAATCGCACCGGGTACACTGCTGAAGCCCGGCCAGAGCAACCCGGAACTCGCCAATGTCATCGCCGGAATCAAGCTTAAGGCGTCCGAATCGCTGAAGGCCGAACATGCCGTCGTGCTCGCGAGCTATCAGGGAACCCCGGACTACACGCCCGAGCTGGTGTCGGTGGTCGAATCCTTCCAGAAGGAGCATGGCCTGAAGGCCGATGGCGTCGTCGGCCAGGCCTCGATCCGCGTGCTGACAGGCGGCGACACGACAGCCAGCAAGATCAACAAGGTTGAAATCGCGATGGAGCAGGCGCGCTGGCTCCCGGATGGATTGGGCAGCCGCTACGTCTTCATCAACCAGCCCGCCTTCACGGCCTCCTACACCGACCAGGGCGTGGAACAGTTTTCCATGCGCGTGGTTGTCGGGTCGAAGACGAACCAGACCTACTTCTTCCAGGACGAGATCCAGACGGTCGAGGTCAATCCCTACTGGGGCGTGCCGCAATCGATCATCGTCAACGAGATGCTGCCGAAGCTCAGAAGCGACCCCGGCTATCTCGACCGCATGGGCTATCAGGTCGAGATCGGTGGCCGTGTCGTCTCGTCGTCCGCCGTCAATTGGTATGCATCGACCTCCTCGGTCGCGGTGCGCCAGCCGCCGAGCAGCGACAACGCGCTTGGCGAACTGAAGATCCTCTTCCCGAACGCTCACGCGATCTACATGCATGACACGCCGTCGAAGAGCTTCTTCAAGCGCGACCAGCGGGCGCTCAGCCATGGCTGCGTGCGGCTCGCCGATCCGCGCCGCATGGCCGCTGCGGTTCTCGGTACGAGCATCGACGAAGTCGGCATGGAAATAGCGAGCGGCAGCAACAAGGCCTTGCAGGTGCCGCAGAAAGTGCCCGTCTATGTTTCCTATTTTACCGCATGGCCGAACAAGACCGGCACCGTTGAATATTTCAACGATGTCTATGATCGCGACATGTATATGAACCGGGCACTGGACGCGACGCGCAACGCTCGCCGCGCCGAGGGATAAAATGAGAAAGGGCCGGGAGACCGGCCCTTTCTCATTTGCGCTTTCGCGCGAGAAGCGTTTCGACCAAATGGGGTGTCAGCTCGTCGAAATGCTGGATGATGCGATCGGGAGCGAGGCTCTCGATCGGCACGTCGGAATAGCCGAACGGCACGGCAATCGAAGGCACCGACGCGTTCCGCGCGACAAGGATATCGTTGAGGCTGTCGCCGACCATCACGGAGCGCTCGGCGATACCGCCGGCATTGGCGACCGTTGAAAGCAGATGTTCCGCATCCGGCTTGCGGACCGCGAAGGTGTCGCCCCCGGCGACGGCTGCGAACCGGCCGAGCAGGCCAAGCCTTTCGAGAAGGCGCGTTGCGAGCATTTCCGGTTTGTTGGTGCAGACAGCGAGCTTCAGGCCGGCATCCTGCAGGCGATCGAGTGCCGCGACGAGGCCCGGATAGGGCACCGAGTCCCCGGGCATTGAGCCGTGGTAAAAATCCACGAACTCCTTCATCTGCCAGGCAAGGTCCCCTTCGCTGAGTGCCTTGCCGCGCAGCGCGAACGTGCGCTCGATCATTGCCCGCGCGCCGTGACCGACGAGATTGGTCAGGTCCGCATAGGTGACGGGCTCGACGCCGGCCTGTGTGACTGCGTGATTGAGGCTAGCGACGAGATCCGGAGCGGTGTCGACAAGCGTACCGTCGAGATCGAAGACGACAATGGGAGGAGACACTGGGAACCTCGTGTTGCGGAAACCATAGCTGTTCGGGTAGGCGAAGTGGGCGAGGAATGCAATGGCGCGGATCAGCGCAGCCTGCTGCCGGAATCCGGTAAACCGCTCTTATTTTGGCTTTTGTTTGCTGCGACGGGCGTGTAAGTGTCTCACCGACAATTGGACAGTGGCTGGCCTGCGTGGCTGGCCATTTGAGCGATCACGAGGGAGCGAGTGGCGCATGGACGCCCGCCAAATGAAGATCAAGGCCGCAGCGGCGGCGCTTGAATATGTCGAGAACGGCATGCGGCTTGGAATTGGTACCGGTTCGACCGCCGAAGAATTCGTCCGGCTGCTCGGCGAAAAGGTCGCGTCGGGCTTTCAGATCACCGGCGTGCCGACGTCCGAGCGGACAGCGAGGCTTTGCCTCGAACTCGGCGTGCCTTTGAAGTCGCTCGACGAACTGCCGGAGTTGGATCTCACCATCGACGGTGCCGATGAGGTAGATGGGAAGCTGAGATTGATCAAGGGCGGCGGCGGCGCGCTGCTGCGCGAGAAAATCGTCGCCAGCGCCTCTAAACGCATGATCGTCATCGCCGACGAATCGAAGGTTGTCGACGTGCTCGGCGCGTTCAAGCTGCCGATCGAAGTGAATCCGTTCGGGCAGGTGGCAACGCGGCTGGCGATAGAGAAGGTCGCGTCCCGGATGGGAATGACTGGCGATATCGTCGTTCGCGCGTCGGGCGACGGCCCGTTCATGACCGACGGGGGACACCTAATCCTCGATGCATCTTTTGGCCGTATTCCTGATGCAGATGCGCTCGCGGCAGAGCTGAACGCCATCCCCGGGGTGGTTGAGCACGGGCTGTTTATCGGGATTGCGTCGTTGGCGATCATCGCCGGTCCGGAGGGAGCCCGTACCCTGACGGCGTCCTGAGCCGGTCCCGCCGCTTCCATGAAGCGTCGCGGATGGCGCAGAAAATAAGTTTCCGCACATGTCTGCTTGGCGGCGGCGATCGGCCGGGCGACAGGTGCCAACACAGGAGCATGGATAACAATGAACAAACTCACAGGTCTTGCCCGCACTCTCGCAGCTGCTGCCGTACTCGTTTCGGTTTCGGTTCCGGCAGTTCGCGCCCAGGACGTGACGGAAGATCAAGTTAAGGCCGCCCGCGCGACCATCGCAGCGCTCGGCGTGACCAACACCTTCGACAACATTCTGCCGCGTCTCGCCGAGCGACTGAAGAATACGCTGATCCAGTCCTCGCCGAACCACCAGGAACTGATCACCGCGACGGTCGACGAGAAGGCGCTCGCTCTTGCGGCGCGGCGTGCGGATCTGGAGCGCGAGGCCGCAACCATTTATGCCAAGACGTTCTCGGTCGAGGAACTGAACGCGATCACCGAGTTCTACAGCTCGCCCGCCGGTAAGAAGCTGCTGAACGACGGTCCGATCGCTTCCCGCGAGTTGCTGAAGGCAGCCGATATCTGGGCGGCCGGCGTTTCGCGCGATCTGACCCAGGAGGCGACCAAGTCGCTCGATACGACAATCGGCGGCGCACCTGCAGCCGACGCTGGTACCGCCGCGCCGGCGCAGCAGTAATTGCCGCAAGGACGACGACAGATCGATAAAGCCCGGAGCAATCCGGGCTTTTCTTTTTTTGCGCCGCAATACTATATCAATGGCGAAGGGTGAGGCGGGGGTTCGTGCCTTCCATCCTCCAATCCGACATTTTCGACTGATACGATTTTTCACACCAGGAGCTCGCCATGACCGCTTTCGACTATGACCTCTTCGTGATCGGCGGTGGTTCGGGTGGCGTCAGAAGCGGGCGTCTGGCAGCGGCGCTCGGCAAGAAGGTGGCGATTGCGGAGGAGTTTCGATACGGCGGCACCTGCGTAATCCGCGGCTGCGTGCCGAAGAAGCTCTATGTCTATGCTTCGCAATATTCGGAGCATTTCGAGGACGCGGCGGGATTCGGCTGGACGGTTGGCGAAAGCCGCTTCGACTGGGCCAAGCTGGTCGCGGCCAAGGAACAGGAAATCTCCCGTCTCGAGGGCCTATATCGCAAGGGGCTCGCGAATTCCGGCGCCGAAATCCTCGATACCCGCGCCGAACTCGTAGGCCCGAACACGGTGCGGCTGCTGGCGAGCGGAAAGACCGTCACAGCCGAGCGCATCGTGATCGCAGTCGGCGGGCATCCGAGCCCGCACGATGCGCTTCCAGGGCACGAGCTGTGCATCAGCTCCAACGAGGCCTTCGACCTCGCCGAACTGCCGAAATCGATCCTCATCGCCGGCGGCGGCTATATCGCAATCGAATTCGCTAACATTTTCCATGGGTTGGGTGTCGAGACGACGCTGATTTATCGCGGCAAGGAAATTCTCTCGCGCTTTGATCAGGACCTCAGGCGCGGCCTCCACGCGGCGATGGAAGAGAAGGGCATCCGCATCCTGTGTGAGGATATCATCCAGTCGGTATCGACCGATGCACAAGGCCGACGCGTCGCTCAGACGATGAAGCACGGTGAACTCGTTGTCGACCAGGTGATGCTCGCTCTGGGGCGCGTGCCGAACACCAAGGGGCTCGGCCTCGAAAACGCGGGCATCAAGGTAAACGAGCGCGGCGCAATCATTGTCGATGCCTTCTCGCGCACGAGCGCACCGGGCATCTACGCGCTCGGCGACGTGACCGACCGCGTACAGCTGACGCCGGTAGCGATCCACGAGGCTATGTCCTTCATCGAGACCGAATACAAGAACAACCCGACGTCGCCGGATCACGACCTGATCGCGACCGCTGTCTTCTCGCAGCCGGAGATCGGCACGGTCGGAATGACGGAAGAAGACGCGGCGCGCAAATTCGATGAGCTCGAAGTCTATCGCGCCGAGTTCCGTCCGATGAAGGCGACCCTTTCGGGACGGAAGGAAAAGATAATCGTGAAGCTTGTGGTCAACGCCGCCGACCGCAAGGTGGTGGGTGCGCATATCCTCGGCCACGATGCCGGCGAAATGGCGCAACTGCTCGGAATTTCGCTGAAGGCCGGATGCACCAAGGACGACTTCGATCGCACCATGGCCGTGCATCCGACGGCGGCGGAGGAACTGGTGACCATGTACCAGCCTTCCTACCGGATCAGAAAGGGCGAAAGGGTCGCGTGAGCCCGCCTGGCGGCGGCAAAGCGGCCACCGATGTTTTCTGGTAGAATGGCTTTCCAAGCCCCATGTTAACGTTTATAAGCCCGCATCCGCGAAGTCATCGGCTCGGGGGCGGGCGCGACGGCTGGGATCATGGAAATCCGAATACCGGGCGGTTATACGACCGCGGGCGCGACGTGCGCGGGGCTCCCGCGTCAGACAACAGGTGATGGAAATGGCACAGACTTGGACTCCGAACAGCTGGCGGCAGAAACCCATTCAGCAGGTGCCGGACTATCCGGACCTCGCAGCGCTTGAGGCAGTGGAAACACGCCTCGCGAAGTATCCGCCGCTTGTGTTCGCCGGTGAGGCGCGGCGTCTGAAGACTGCGCTCGCCAATGTCGCCGAGGGCCGTGGTTTCCTGCTGCAGGGCGGTGACTGCGCGGAGAGCTTCGCCGAGCACGGCGCAGACACCATCCGCGATTTCTTCCGCGCCTTCCTCCAGATGGCCGTCGTCCTGACCTTCGGCGCACAGCAGCCGGTGGTCAAGGTCGGCCGTATCGCCGGCCAGTTCGCCAAGCCGCGCTCCTCGGGCGTGGAAAAGCAGGGTGACGTGACGTTGCCGAGCTACCGCGGCGACATCATCAACGGCATCGAGTTCACGGAGGAGGCCCGCGTGCCCAATCCGGAGCGGCAGGTCATGGCCTACCGCCAGTCCGCCGCGACGCTGAACCTGCTGCGTGCCTTCGCGATGGGCGGCTACGCCAACCTCGAGAACGTGCATCAGTGGATGCTCGGCTTCGTCAAGGACAGCCCGCAGGCCGAGCGCTACCGCAAGCTCGCCGACCGGATCTCCGAGACCATGGATTTCATGAAGGCGATCGGCATCACCTCGGAAAACCACCCGAGCCTGCGCGAGACCGATTTCTTCACCAGCCACGAGGCGCTGCTGCTCGGCTACGAGCAGGCGCTCACCCGGGTCGACTCGACCTCCGGTGATTGGTATGCGACCTCGGGCCACATGATCTGGATCGGCGACCGCACGCGTCAGCCCGACCATGCGCATGTCGAATATTGCCGTGGTATCAAGAACCCGCTCGGCCTCAAGTGCGGCCCGTCGCTGACCGCCGACGGCCTGCTGGAACTGATCGACCTCCTCAACCCGGCAAACGAGGCGGGCCGCCTGACGCTCATCTGCCGTTTCGGTCACGACAAGGTGGCCGAGCATCTGCCGCGCCTCATCCGCGCGGTCGAGCGCGAGGGCAAGAAGGTGGTGTGGTCGTGCGATCCGATGCACGGCAACACGATCACGCTCAACAACTACAAGACCCGGCCCTTCGAACGGATCCTGTCGGAAGTCGAAAGCTTCTTCCAGATTCACCGCGCGGAAGGCACGCACCCGGGCGGCATCCACATCGAGATGACCGGCAACGATGTCACCGAATGCACCGGCGGCGCGCGTGCGCTTTCCGGCGACGATCTTGCCGATCGCTATCACACCCATTGCGATCCGCGCCTGAACGCGGACCAGGCTCTCGAACTTGCCTTCCTGCTCGCCGAGCGCATGAAGGGCGGCCGCGACGAGAAGAAGATGGTCGTCAACGGTTGATCAGGGACGAAAGCCGCCTAGTTCAAAATTTCTGAATGATCGGCGCGTCATCTGAATTTGACAGGGCCGGGCCAGCCGATAAAGCTGGCCTGGCTTTTTGTGCTACAGCGCCGTGCGTCTTTTCAGACGCACAAAGGTCGCTGTAGCACTTTGCAGCAGCTCGAATTGAACGACGGGAGGACGACAATGGAAGTTCATGAAGGCGGCTGCCTTTGCGGCGCCGTGCGGTTCAAGACGCACGGGAAGCTCAGGGAGATCATCTTCTGCCATTGCTCGCAGTGCCGGAAACAAACCGGCCTCTATTACGCCGCCACGAATGTGCTGAACAACGACATCGATGTCGAAGGCGCGGACAATGTCACCTGGTATCGTTCGAGCCCGGAGGCACAGCGCGGCTTTTGCCGGCACTGTGGATCGGCGCTTTTCTGGAAGGCCGACACACTCGACTACACGTCAATTCTTGCGGGCACCTTCGAGACGCCGACGCGGCTCGAACCCGGCTATCATATCTATTGCGCCGACAAGGGCGACTACTACGATATCGTGGACGAACTGCCGCGGTTTGACCAGGGCCGCGCCTGACCACACTTGCCTAATGTCCCGGCGTCGTCGCTGCCCGGTCGAAAGCGCTTGCCAAGGCTTCGAACTTCACGGCCTGCCAGAGGGCATATTCCTCGACCAACCGTTCGCTTAGCCAGAACTGGCCACGCGCGCCGGCATCGGGCCTGCCGATAAAGCCGGACTTCTCCGCGTTTGAAAACAGACGGCGGACATGGGTGTTCGATATGGCGTAGTGCTCTGCGAGTGCGGCCAGATTGACGCTGATCGGTACTCTTCCGTCCTCTGGAACAAGACTTGACGGACGCGACATCAGGTCGTCGAGCAGTACGCCGCCAGACTCCGACCAGACGAACACCGCGACACCCTGCGGCGGCTGCGTCCACTTGCTGTCAGCAAGCAGGCGCCGCGTCGCGATCGGCTGAGCGCGTTCGAAAATGGTGATGTCGGCCTCGATACGCTCGGCTCTCGTTCCTCCGTCCAAGAGGTCGAGCGTTCTCATCTGGGTTTTGAACCAGAGTTGCATCGCATGCTGGCTGACCTCCGTCGGCTCAAGCGGGCGCGTTCTCCTGGTTCGGCCGCCGCTGGTGGGCCGGAGCAGCTTGTAGGCGAGCAATTCGGCAAGAAATGCAGTCGCGGTGTTCCGGCTCGCCCCACCGGTTTCGCGCATCAGTTTCAGCAGGCGCGCCGCGGTGACGCCGGAGTCGGGATCGTTGCGATCGCGTTCGAGGTGGAGGGCATAGACGGCCTGCGAGAGTATCCACTTCTGGTGAGCAGCCACCATGCGTGCGACGCGCGGGAAGAGATCGTTCAGCGAGATGAGGTTGCGTGCACCCACCTGCAAGGCTGGCCGAAATGCCGGATTTTGCAGCAAAGCCTCCACCGTGAAGCCGGGCGGGCTCTTTTGCTCAACGTTTTCCTTCCCCACAACCCGCTGCATCTGCGCGCATGTCCCCAATTGCGCTGCAACGAAACACGGCCATCGACGCGTGTTCCGGGCAACACACAGCCTTGCTCTGGCAATTCACTAGCATTTCAACCTTGCCCTTAGCGCGCAAGGTCATTGTTCGTCTCAGGCGAAGTCCCACGCGCCGCTAACACCGCAGCGGCGGATGCTTGCAATAAGTTAATGGAGAGCTCGTCATGTCTCGTGATCCCGCTCGATCGCGGGCCGCTTGCAGGGACCTGGTCCACCAGGCTCTTCAGAATGGAGAACGCAACGGTCATGAACAATAATGGCGCCGCATCTCTAATGCCCTGCATTTTCAGGGTGCGCCTCAAAGGTTAAATTTTTCATACTCCAATAGGTTGCGCTACTTTCCCGTCCGTTCCTGACCACGATCCGTCGCGGGCATGGACTGCGCTATCTGACGATTGAGGTTGGCAAGCTCGGCGCGCAGTTCACCGATTTCGCGGAGCAGCACGTCATCCACCGTGTGGTGGAGCGCGATCAGTTCGACTTCCGATTTGAGATTGACCTCGTAATCCTTCGACGCGGCAAAGCGATCTCGTTCGGCCTGACGGTTCTGCGACATCATAATGACCGTAGCGCCGCGAGCATCGAAACACGAGGTTCAGGAAGATGTATGGGTACGGATCGAATGCGCCCCGCACGAGAAGGATCGAGTTGATGAAGATCCAGGCGATGAGGAAGGCACAGAAGCTGAGGATGAAAGTCCAGGAGCCGCCGATGCGCGCGATGGCATCGGCAAGCCGGGCGCCAAAAGCGAGGCTGGTGTCGAACGCCGCATGCGTATCCGTCGAAACGGGTCGCCGCTCCTTCGCATGCGTCAGGATGCGGCGTTCGATTTCGCTCAACTGGCTGCTGGGTTTGCCGAACAGGATTTGGGAAATTTCGTTGAGATGCGGCATGTTGGCCTCCGGAAATGGCTCGGAGGCTATTTAGGACGGTGCCGGAAAGCTGTGAAGCGGTTTTCTGGCAGCGACCCCTGTCGTGCGCGAAAGAGCGGCTGCTCAGTTGTCGCGCGGAGGACGGCGGGAGGGCGGCGGCCGAGGCCGTTCGCGCCCCGGCCGTCGGGATTCAGGAACCGACGGGGAAGAGTTCGGCATGGGACTTGAAGAAGCGTTCCGTGCTGAACCGCTTGCCGAACATCATATCGTGCTGGAGGAAGCGGTAATCGCGCAGCGACGCGGGAATCTTCGGCCGCCGCGACCACTCTGCGATGTCCTTGCCGTTTTTGCGGACCACCATATAGCGATCGATGACGCGGTACTGGTCGTAAACCTTGCCCAGGAAGCCGGTGTAATAGGGGTGCTCGTAACCGGCCTGCTTCAGGATCTGATAGGAAAGGAAGGCCGGGCTGATCGTCCCGATGTTCTTTTTCGGGCCTGTCTTGTTCGACCAGACGACGAGCGGCGTTTCGTGCTGCGCCTTCATCTGTTCCTTCGAACCTTTGCGCGAGGCGGTCACGTCGTTCATGTAACCCGTGTTGGTGTAGACCGTGTTGAGCGGCGGCAGATGATCGCCGAAGAGCACGATGATCGTCTCGCGGTCACGCTTCTTGGCCCACTCCATCAGCATCTTCAGGCTTTCGTCCGCTTCCTTGATGCCCTGGGCAAAGGTGGCGAGCACCTGGCGGTCGCCTTCGGGGAGATTGCCTTCGACCTTGATCGTGTTCTTCGCGTAGCGGTTCGGCTCGTAGGGGCCATGACCCTGCAAGGTGACCGTGAAGAAGAAGAAGGGGTCTTCCATGGCATCCGCCTGGCGGATGATTTCCTTCATCAGCGATTCGTCCGAGGCGAAGATTCCGCGCTTCTGCATCGCCGGCAAGTTCTCTTCCGAGCGGAACGTGTCGAAGCCGAAAGCCTTGTAGACGGCGGTGCGGTTCCAGAACCAGCCCTGGAAGGGATGGATGGCGCGCGCGACGTAGCCTTCACTGCGGAAGAAGGTCGCGAGCGAGGGGATCGGATTGCGGATATATTGCTGGTAGGGAATGCTGCCATAGGGCAGGAAGGCATTCGAAAAACCGGTCATCGCCTCGAATTCGACATTGGCGGTCATGCCGCCAAATTCCGGCGAGAAGACGTTCCCCGCCTGCATTTCGCGGACCGTCGGCATCGGATCGGGCGAAAGCTTCACGTTCGGCAGGCGAGTCGGATCCCAGAAGGATTCGCTCATGACCACGATGACGTCCGGCTTGCCGCGATGCGTCGTTCCGGCAGGCAACGGCTTGACCGGAATGCGGTCGATCGCATCGGCCATGTAGCCCGCCGGCGCGTTGACATTGGCCATCGGCAGGTTGATCGCGAAGGCGAGCGCAAAACCGTTGTGGCGATAGTTCTCGGTCTGGTCCCACATGATCGGGATCACCCGCAAGCGGTCGCGGATCCACGAGAACTGGTTGTAGTCCATGATGTGCCAGAAGGCGACGAGCAGCGGCAGGGCAAAGGCCATGCGAACGACACGCTCCCTGCGCGTAAGCTTGGGAAAGTTCCGCCAGGCATAGCGCAGGAGCAGGCCGATGGTGGCGATCATAGCGATCAGCCCGACGACGACTGCGACGGCGGTCCAAGGGCGGTCCTTAACAAGGACGGGCATCAATTCCATGATCTGCCGCCCGAAAAGGAAATCGGTCGGATAAAGCGGATCGGAGAGGAAGACCTGCTTCTGCTCGCTGATGAAGGCCGGCAAAACCGCGAGCGGCACGACAAGGAGGGCCGCCTTGTGCTCACGGCCGAAGAGTGCATCGACGGCAAGCAGAACCAGGAAGAAGACAGCGATCGTCGTCCCGGCGGGACGCATGGGATCGATGAAATAGGCGATGGTTTCGCCAAAGGACTGGCGCACGATCAGTTCGACTGCGAATACGAGCGCGGCAGCAATAAAGAGAGAGAAGAACGCGCTGCGCGTGCCGGCCAGCGCCTTGGCGTTTCTGACGGAGGACCCAGACCTGTCGATGACGGTCTGGGAGCGTCTCGCGGCGGCTGAATCGATACTGGCCAACGGCGTCTCCAATTTCATAAATCTTTCGTCCAACTGTCATACGACTGTCATCTTGAACAGGGGATGAATGGCTAAACCAGCTGGGATGGGTGCAAGTTCCACGTGCGTGAAAAGATCGTTGCCGCGCCGTGTAAAGGGCGGGAAATGCAGAATTTTTTGGAATCTTTGATTTGTTCGCGATTGGCGGTGGGTTTTTTATCGCGGTATGCGGTAAGAACAGGGCGTATGTCAGAAGTACTCGCTGAGACAAGACCACAGGCCCCGCTCATGACTGCACAGAAAGCCGCTCCCTCAACGCTACGGATTGCCGTGGCCCAGCTCAATCCGACCGTCGGCGACATCGCCGGCAATCTGGCGAAGGCGCGCGAGGCGCGCGCGGACGCGGCGCGCCAGGGCGCCGATTTGCTCCTGTTCACCGAACTCTTCATTTCCGGTTATCCGCCGGAAGATCTCGTTCTGAAACCGGCATTTCTGAAGGCCTGCCTGCAGGCTGTCGAGAGATTCGCCGCCGATACGGCTGATGGAGGCCCGGGCGTCGTCATCGGCTTTCCGCGTCAGGCCGGCGCTCTCCGTCACAATTCGATCGCGGTCCTGGACGGGGGCAAGATCATTGCGATCCGCGACAAGGTGGACCTGCCGAACTACGGCGAGTTCGACGAGAAGCGGGTGTTCGATGCAGGAGGAATGCCCGGTCCCGTCAACTTTCGCGGCGTGCGTATCGGCATACCGATCTGCGAGGACATCTGGGGTGATCTCGGCGTCTGCGAAACACTCAAGGAAAGCGGCGCCGAAATCCTGCTTTCCCCGAACGGTTCACCCTATTACCGCGGCAAGGTTGATGTCCGCCATCAGGTCGTCCTGAAGCAAGTGATCGAGACGGGCCTGCCGATGATCTATGCAAATCAGCTCGGCGGTCAGGACGAACTGGTCTTCGACGGTGCAAGCTTCGCCTTCAACGCGGACAAGTCGCTCGCCTTCCAGATGAGCCAGTTCGAGGAAGCTGTCGCAATCTCCGAATGGCGGCGAGGCGAGGAGGGTTGGACCGCGGAGAACGGGCTCAATTCACGCATACCGGAAAGCGACGAGGCCGATTACCGCGCCTGCATGCTCGGACTCAGGGACTACGTCAACAAGAACGGCTTCAAGAATGTTGTGCTCGGCCTTTCGGGCGGCATCGACTCGGCGATTTGCACAGCGCTCGCCGTCGACGCGCTTGGCGAGGAACGAGTGCGCACCGTCATGTTGCCGTACCGATACACCTCGCAGGAGTCGCTGAAGGACGCCGAGGCCTGCGCCAAGGCGCTCGGATGCCGCTACGACATCGTTGCGATCGAAGAGCCGGTCGAGGGCTTCCTGAGTGCGCTCTCCGACGCGTTCGAGGGCACCGAATCCGGCATCACCGAGGAAAACGTCCAGAGCCGTACGCGCGGGACGATCCTGATGGCGATCTCCAACAAGTTCGGTTCGATGGTGGTAACGACCGGCAACAAGTCCGAAATGTCGGTCGGCTACGCCACGCTCTACGGCGACATGAACGGCGGCTTCAACCCGATCAAGGATCTCTACAAGATGCAGGTCTATGCGCTTTCGCGCTGGCGCAACGGCGCGGTGCCGCCGGGCGCGCTCGGGCCTTCCGGGGAAGTCATTCCACAGAACATCATCGACAAGGCGCCGTCCGCCGAACTTCGGCCGAACCAGACCGATCAGGACTCGCTGCCGCCCTATCCGGTGCTCGACGACATTCTCGAGTGCCTGGTGGAAAAGGAGATGAGCACGGAGGAAATCGTCGCCCGCGGACATGACGAACCAACCGTCCATCGCGTCGAGCATCTGCTCTACATCGCCGAATACAAGCGCCGCCAGTCGGCTCCTGGCGTGAAGATCACCAAGAAGAACTTCGGTCGCGACCGGCGCTATCCGATTACAAATCGCTTCCGTGACAGGGGGTAGTTATGCGCAGCTCGGTGGAGATCTTCGACGTCGGCAGCGGCGAGACGCGTATAGTCTGGCAGACGGAGCGGTTGGTCGAGGCGCCGAATTGGTCGCCGGATGGACGCTATCTGGTCATCAACGGCGACGGCCGGCTTTATCGTCTTGCGCTCGACGGTTCCGAACCGATTGAGATCGACACCGGCTTTGCCCGTCAGTGCAACAACGACCACGGCATTTCCCCGGATGGCCAAACGCTCGTCATCAGCGACAAAAGCGAATTCGGCAAGTCGGCGATTTATGTCCTGCCGATCGGGGGCGGTGTGCCCCGTTTGGTAACGCCTAATCTGCCGTCCTACTGGCACGGCTGGTCGCCGGACGGGCGGACACTTGCCTATTGCGGTATCCGCGATCAGGTCTTCGACATCTACACGATCCCGGTCGATGGCGGCGAGGAGCGCCGCCTGACCCACGGCGAAGGGCGCAATGACGGGCCGGATTGGTCGCCGGACGGACATTGGATCTATTTCAGTTCGAGCCGCACCGGCCGGATGCAGATCTGGCGGATTCGCCCAGACGGAAGCGATGTGCAACGCATCACCGACAGCCCCTATGGCGACTGGTTTCCGCATCCCTCGCCAGATGGCCGGCACTTGCTGGTGCTCTCCTATGACGGCGATGTCTTCGATCACCCGCGCGACCTTGACGTCAGGCTTCGCCTGATGGATCCGGAAGGCGGCAATGCGCGGGTGCTGTTCGAGCTCTTCGGCGGGCAGGGGACGATGAATGTCCCGAACTGGTCGCCGACGGCCGAGGCATTTGCGTTCGTGCGATATAAGCCTGAGTGACTCCTTCGCAGCGTGGACGCCGCCTAGCTGCGGCGTCAGCCAGCCGGCAGTTTGTAAGGCGTGATCACTTCGACCGCGGAAAGGCGTTGGCTTCCGGAGCCAGC
This sequence comes from Sinorhizobium garamanticum, assembly GCF_029892065.1. Lineage (NCBI taxonomy): Bacteria > Pseudomonadati > Pseudomonadota > Alphaproteobacteria > Hyphomicrobiales > Rhizobiaceae > Sinorhizobium > Sinorhizobium garamanticum. Next base: position 3,455,802 of record NZ_CP120373.1, read on the forward strand.
GATTGCTTCTTCTTCGCATAATGGTGCGAAATGCCGTATGCAAGTGCGGTCGAGTTGATGGAAGGCGGCAAGCACGCAGCTCTCTACAGCGCCGCGCCTCTTGTCAAAGGACGCTGTGGCACTTTGAATTGCTGCATGTTTTATCCTTAAATCGGCTGCAATCTAAGGAAGTATGCAGTAGGAGGAGAAGCCGATGAAGACCGACAACACGGCGAGGAGGCGTATCGGACGCGTTTGGCTGACGGAGGATTCCTGCAACATCGAGGCGTTCCGCGCAGAGGTCGAACGCCGCACCAATCCGGCCGACTATCCGCATGCGGCCGATTGCCAGAAGAACGTCCTGTTCTATGACAGCGCCAGCCTCGTCGCCGATTGCAGGACGGATGACGGCCGGCGCGCGGCGCTGGCGGAGATTTGCGAGGTCCTGGCCGAAGGACCGGGCGTCGCGGTATTCAAGCGCGCCTTCGCCGATACGAGCGTTATCGACGAGGCAAGCCTAATCTTCGACGAGATCATCGAGGAGCAACACCGCACAAACAGCGGCGGCGGCGACCATTTCGCCAAGCCCGGCGCCAACGACCGCATCTGGAATTCACTGGAGAAACATTGCCTGCGCTCTCCTGAAAATTTCGCGGCCTACTACGCCAACGCGGTCGTCGCGCTCGTCAGCGAAGCATGGCTCGGGCCGAGCTACCAGATGACGGCGCAGGTCAACCGCGTCAATTCGGGCGGCGCGGCACAGTCGGCGCACCGGGACTATCACCTCGGCTTCCAGACATCGGCGATCATCGAGCAATATCCGGCACATGTGCACAAGCTCTCGCCAGTCCTGACGCTGCAAGGCGCCGTTGCCCATTGCGACATGCCGCTCGAAAGCGGGCCGACCTTGTTCCTGCCCTACAGCCAGAGCTATGTGCCGGGCTATCTCGCGCTGAACAGGCCGGAGTTCAAAGCATATTTCGACGAGAATCACGTTCAGCTTCCGCTGGAGAGGGGCGATGCGGTGTTTTTCAACCCGGCGCTCTTCCATGCGGCCGGCACCAATCGCTCAAAAGACATAAAGCGCGTCGCAAATCTCCTCCAGGTCTCTTCCGCCTTTGGACGCGCGATGGAAACGGTCGATCGAGAGCGAATGTGCGCGGTGCTCTATCCGGCGCTGAAGGCCCTTGCCGCGGACGGAAGGCTCTCGGCCGGCGAGATTGCCAACGCGATTGCTTGCTGCGCCGAAGGCTATTCGTTCCCGACCAATCTCGATCGCGACCCGCCGCTCGGCGGCCTGGCGCCGAAGACGCAGGCACAACTGATGCATGCAGCGCTAGCGGCCGATTGGGAGACCAAAGCCTTCGTGGAAGCACTGGCCGCGCAGGCGGAGAAAAAGAGAAGCTGAGTAACGCCACGATGCTCCCGACGCTTCGAATGCGGGGGCTTGAAACCGCAATAAAGGAGGAGATTCATGAGCAGGAATTATGGCCGTCTCGATGGCAAGATCGCTATCGTGACAGGCGGCACGCAAGGGCTCGGCGCGACGGTCGCGGCGCTCTTTGCCGAACGGGGCGCGACCGGCATCGTCATCTGCGGGCGCAACGCCGCCAAGGGCGAGGCAAAAGCAGCCGAGATCGGCAAGGCGACCGGCACCAAGGTGGTTTACGTGGCGGCCGATCTCGAGCGGGTCGAGGATGCCCGCAAGGTTGTTGCGGCTTGTGACAGTGAATTCGGCCGGGTGGACGCGCTGGTCAATGCCGCGGCCATCACCGACCGCGGCACGATCCTCGACACCACGCCGGAACTCTTCGACCGCATGTTCGCGGTCAACGTGCGCGCGCCCTTCTTCCTGATGCAGGAAGCGGTGAAGGTAATGCGGCGCGAGAAGACTGAGGGCACGATCGTCAATATCGGCTCGATGTCGGCCAAAGCGGGACAGCCCTTCATTGCCGCCTATTGCGCGTCGAAGGGCGCCCTGGAGACGCTGACCAAGAACACGGCCTATGCGCTTCTGCGCAATCGCATCCGCGTCAACGGCCTCAACATCGGCTGGATGGCGTCGGAAGGAGAGGATCGGATCCAGCGCGAATATCATGACGCGCCGGCGGACTGGCTCGAAAAGGCGGCGGCCGACCAGCCTTTCGGCCGCCTTGTCGATCCGGCCGAAGTCGGACGCGCCTGCGCCTATCTCTCCTCGGCGGAATCCGGCCTGATGACCGGTTCGGTGATCTGCTTCGACCAATCGATCTGGGGCGCCTATGACGGCTCCCCGCATCCGGCGGCGCCACTCTGACGCGGCGGCGGTTCTCCATGCCGTGCGAAGGCTTGGGGCAAGGCGAGCCGTTCGGCTCGTCTTGCCTTTCGCCGGTGGCTGTGCCCATATGCGGCCGTCAGGTGCCCGCCACGGCGGGAGAATCGGGAAGCCGGTGCAAGTCCGGAACGTGCCCAACGCTGTGATGGGGACGGTAGCGCGAAGAGAAATTCTGAGTTTCACTCAGAACATTGCCACTGAATCTTCAAGTGATTTGGGAAGGCTGCGCGACCGGATGAACCAGAGTCAGAAGACCGGCCTGGCGAGATAGACCGGCCCCGCGCGGACGGCGGGAGGTTGTGCATTGTTGGGGATCGAACGATGCTGCCTGACCCGAGCGGCTGCCTGACGGCGGCCGGAGCCTTTTCGCCGGACGAGCGTGCCGCCGTCTACCGCGCCATTGAAACACGCCGCGACGTGCGTGACGAATTCCTTCCCGATCCGCTGCCGGACGATCTCATCACCCGTCTGCTTGGTGCCGCCCACCAGGCGCCGTCGGTCGGCTTCATGCAGCCCTGGAACTTCGTGCTCGTCCGTCAGAAGGAGACGCGAGAGAAGGTCTGGAGGGCGTTCCAGCGCGCCAACGAGGAGGCGGCGCTGATGTTCTCTGGCGAGAAACAGGCGCAATACCGCTCGCTGAAACTTGAAGGTATTCACAAGGCACCGCTCAGCATCTGCGTCACCTGCGATCGCACGCGCGGTGGAGCGGTCGTGCTCGGACGGACGCACAATCCGCAGATGGATGTCTATTCGACCGTCTGTGCGGTCCAGAACCTCTGGCTCGCCGCACGCGCCGAAGGTGTCGGCGTCGGCTGGGTCAGCATTTTCCACGAGCAGGAGATCAAGTCGATCCTCGGCATACCCGAGCACATCGAAATCGTCGCCTGGCTCTGCCTTGGTTTCGTCGATCGGCTCTATCAGCAGCCGGAACTCGCAGTAAAGGGATGGCGTCAGCGCCTGCCGCTCGAGGACCTTGTCTTCGAGGAATCGTGGGGCGACCAGAAATGATGAATCGCCTCAATTCAGATGGAAGATCTGTACTGCCTACTGCATGTTTCCTTAAATCGTAGCTGATTTAAGGATAAAAACACGCAGCAATTCAAAGTGCTACAGCGTCCTTTGCGCGTCTGATAAGACGCGCGGCTGTAGAGAGCATGCGGGCAGGTCGGTAGCGCGATATTTCTGTGGCAGATGGCCTCAATTGTCCTGGATCGGCTGGTAGCCCGGGCCGAGCGGATGCTTCAGGTCGATCGCGCTTTTCTCTTGCGGCAGGAATGCCGGGCCGACGACACGAACCTTGCTTTTCGCGGGGTCGTAGGGCCTCTCCCGCACGGGCTTTGCTTGTGCTGATTCCGCAGCCGGCTTCCGGTCGCCATTGATCGTGATGACCGACGGTTCGCTTCCTGTCGTCGCCTTGCCGGCATTTTGGTTGACAGCACCATTCGGGATCCGGCAGCCGCAAACCCCTGGCGTACCGACCCCGCGCGCCCGGTAGGCAAATGCCGTAGGCAGCTCGGTATAGGGCCTTCCGGTCAAGGCCGAGACCATCTGGTCGCTCTCTTCCGTGGCGAGGACGTGGTAGTAGAGTTCCGTCTGCGCATCAGGGCAACGTGCCTGACAAAGCTCGGCGTCCCGCGCGAAATCCGCCGGGGTCGCATTTGACGAGATCGGGAAAAAGGCCCCGTCGCAGGTGCGCACGCACATTGTCCTGAGGCTGCCCATGGGCTCCTCGTGCAGCAACGGAAAGTCCTGCATCTCGGTGTCGTCACTCAGCAACGGATAATCTTCGCTGTCCGGCGGAAGATCCCTGAGGATATTGCGATGGAGCTCGGGATCATCGACCGCCACGCTGGCGAACTCGTCCTGCTCGTCGACTGGATCCGGGAACTCGTTGGCCTCGTCATAGCAGCCGTTCAGTTCCAAGGCCGCGAGAATGCGCCGGCGCGTGTCACCCGTGTCGACCGATATCAACGAGCGGCGGTGCGCCTTGAGCCTTTGAAGGTTATCCTCCATGCGGGCGATGGTCTCATCCAGTGCCGCGCATGCCCCGTCGTTGTCGCCACCAATGACGACCACACTACCGGTGCTGCACTCCATCCGGCGTCGCTCGTTCTTCGCCCGACGGAGCTCGATGTTCTGGCGGGAGACGGCACCGGTGAAATCGCGCAGATTGGCCGTCGGGGTTACGACCGTAGAAAGATCGGTCAGCCGTGCATTCAGGCGTTCACAAACGGTCGAGGCCGACGCGCCGCCAGCCATCGCCAGCAGCGCCGGGAGCAAGGCGACCGCCGCACATCTGAGCTTCCGGGACACGAAACTCCGGGACACTGGCGCTTGTCTCTTCTGCTTTGGCGCGCGATCCCTTCTTCGAGGACATTCACGACCGCCAACTCCTGTTTCTCCCACATCATAGGGCCTTGACGTAACAGCGCAACGTCAAGGCGAAGTTTTGGGTTAACATGGCAAACAGCAAGCGACGGAAGGGCCCGGGCCGCGAACGCGGCCCGGGCAAGAAAGCGTCAAGCCGCCCGTGCTGTTTCGAGCGACATCGGGCGCTCGAGCACGGTGCCCTCGATCGCGGCGACCTGCTTCATCGTTTCGAGCAGCTCTCTGGTCACTTCCCACGCCACGGCCACGGCGAAGACGGAGCCTATCCGGTGCGGGTCGCCAATGCGTTCCCCGGGGCAACCCATCCGACGGAACATCCTTTCCAGGAAGACGTCGGTGACCGTGACGATATGGCTGATGCCGGAGGCAAGGCCGAGCTCGCCGACGCCACACATGAGTTCCGCAGCGGCCACCGTCACCTGATTAGACGAGCGATCCTGCGAAATATCCGGGTCGATGCAGAAGCGGCTCGATTCCCACACGGAGGCGCTGCGGATCTCGGGGTTGTCGCCAAGCAGGATCGGAAACGTGTCGTCCAGCATATTCGGCCCGAGGGTCGGCAAAAGCCGCAGCGATCCGCGCAACTTTCCGGTATCCGGCGAGTACGACATCACATAGAGGGGGTTCGCCTTGTCGTAGTGGTCGATTTCCCACTCGCCGTCCGTCTTCACGTCCCATTTGAGGAAGTCATGGAACACGCGCTTGCGCAGCCGGAACATTTCGTCGATGGCCCGCGGGTGCTGTCCGCGAGCGTTGCCGTTCAGAATCCTGATCATCTTTCGCTCCATCGTTTTTGCGCGATGGGCAGATGCTGTCAGGCTCAACTGACACATGTAACTGTCTATAGTGACAGTTTAAAAGCAGATTTTTTCCTACTAAATTTGCGGGGCTTTTTTCAGCGGGGCGACGGTAATGGTTAATTTGACCCGTCAGATGGTGGGGATCAGGGCGTGGCGAACCGCCTGCGCCACGGCTTGCGTATTGGAGACGACATTCAACTTGCGACGCGCATTGGTCATGAAGAAGCGCACGGTACGCTCGGAGATGCCGAGAATCGTGGCGATCTCCCAATAGCTCTTGCCGGCCGCCGACCAGGTCAGTACCTCGGTTTCGCGGCCCGTCAGCCGCATGTCGCGCTCATCGATCGCGCCGGCCATGGCCGCATGTTCCAACATCGATGCGTGGAAGAGGTTGGCGGCCAACTGGAAGTCACGCAGATGGCAGCGCCGGTAGATGGACCATTCTGCAGGCGACATATTGGCGTTGATGGCAAGAAGCGCCATGCGTCCGGCGGGTGATGGAAGCGGCAGCGCGACGCCTTCGGTCGAAAGCCCGATTTCCTCCGCGGCATGAAAGAGCGGTTCGCACTCCGGAAAGCGACGGCGTGCGGTCGTCCATTCGACAGGTCTCACGCCACCGAGCGCAAGCCGCAGGATGGGATCAATGCGGTAGAGGCCTTTTGAGACATAGATTTCGGCGGCATAGGCGCCGAACGTGTGGTGCAGACGGCAGACCTTCAGGCCGTCGGCAAGGGGTTCCGCTTCCAGGTACAGCAGATGCGCAATCTTGAACGTGCGGCGCATCAACGCGAAGAATTGCTCGGGTTCGGCGCAGCCCCCGTACTCCACAATGTCCAATAGATCGAGGACAGCCTGTTGATCCGTCATGCCCAACACCGAATCTTGCCCCTAGATAAGCATGGTAATGGGGGCATGCTTTGTCTAGTGCAATATTTCGTAAACGCTGCAAACTATTGCCCATTCTAAATTCATGGTTGAATTTTGATCGGGTAAACGTCAGGGGCCGCCCGGTCGGCGGCCCTAACGAGTGTCTGTTCGTTAGACAGGATGGCTTGCCTCCACGACCGCAAGAGCGGCCATGTTGACCACGCCGCGGGATGTGACCGACGGCGAAAGAATATGCGCGGGCAGGGCGGAGCCCAGCAGGATCGGCCCGACATGCAGGCTGTCCGTCATGGTCTTGACCACACCGAGCGTGATGTTGGCTGCATCCAGATTGGGGAATACGAGCAGGTTGGCTTCGCCGTTCAGCGCGCTATCCGGCATCACACGCTGGCGCAAGATTTCGGAGATCGCCGCGTCGCCGTGCATCTCGCCGTCGACCTCGAGGTCGGGTGCGAGTTCACGCACGAGATGCAGCGCCGCGCGCATTTTCGAAGCGCTTTCGGAGTCGCGCGAGCCGAAATTCGAATGCGACACGAGTGCCGCACGCGGCGTGATGCCGAAGCGGGGGATTTCCCCGGCCGCCATCACAGTCGTCTGCGCAATCTCCTCGGCGCTCGGATTGTAGCTGACATAGGTGTCGGTGAAGAAGGTTGCGCCGCGCTGCGAGATGAGCAGGCTCAGCGCCGAGAAATCGAGAACACCCGCCCGCTTGCCGATGATCTGCGAAACATCGCGCAGGTGTTTGCTGTAGCGTCCTTCCACTCCGCAGATCAGCGCGTCCGCTTCGCCGCGCTTGACCGCGAGAGCGCCGATCACGGTCGTGTTCGTGCGCACGATGGTACGGGCCGCTTCCGGGATGACGCCGCGGCGGCCGACGAGTGCGAAATAGTCGTCGACATAGTCGCGATAGCGCGGGTCGCCTTCAGGATTCACGACCTCGAAATCGACATCCGGGCGGATCCGCAGGCCGTAGCGCCGCAGACGCGTCTCGATGATCTGGGGGCGGCCGATCAGGATGGGGTTAGCGGTGCCTTCCTCGAGCAGCACCTGCGCGGCGCGCAGCACGCGTTCGTCTTCTCCTTCGGCAAAGATGACGCGGTTCTTGGCGGCGTTCTTGGCGGCCGCGAAGACCGGTTTCATGATGAAGCCAGAGCGGAAGACGAAGCGGTTCAATTTATCGAGATAGGCGTCGAAATCCTGAATGGGGCGGGTCGCGACGCCACTTTCGGCCGCTGCCTTCGCGACGGCCGGAGCGATGCGGAGGATCAGCCGCTGGTCGAACGGCGAGGGGATGAGGTAGTCTGGCCCGAAGATCGGCGTTTCGCCCGAGTAGGCGCGTGCCGCGACATCCGAAGGCTCCTCGCGCGCAAGTCCGGCAATTGCCCGCACCGCCGCCATCTTCATTTCTTCATTGATCGTACGCGCACCACAATCGAGCGCGCCACGAAAGATGTGCGGGAAGCAGAGAACGTTGTTGACCTGATTTGGGAAATCGGATCGTCCAGTACAGATCATGGCGTCCGGGCGCGCCGCGCGGGCGAGTTCCGGCATGATCTCCGGAGTCGGGTTGGCGAGCGCCATGATCAGCGGCTTCTCCGCCATCTGCACAAGCAGTTCGGGCTTGAGGACGCCGGCGGCTGACAGACCGAGGAAGACGTCGGCGCCGGCGATGCTGTCGGCCAGCACCCGATTGTCGCTGTCCTGCGCATAGACGGCCTTCCACTCGTCCATCAACGCTTCGCGTCCCTGGTAGACGAGGCCCTCGATATCGTGGACCCAGATGTTTTCCCGTTTGGCGCCGAGCGTAACGAGGAGGTTCAGGCAGGCAAGCGCCGCCGCGCCCGCGCCGGAGGCGACGATCTTCGCCTTGGCAAGATCCTTGCCGGCAAGTTCGAGGCCGTTCAGAACGGCGGCAGCAACGATGATCGCGGTTCCGTGCTGGTCGTCGTGGAAGACGGGTATCTCCATCTTTTCGCGCAGTCGCCGCTCGACCTCGAAGCATTCCGGCGCCTTGATGTCCTCGAGATTGATGCCGCCGAAGGTCGGCTCCAATGCCGAGACGACATCGACCATGCGATCGACGGTCAGCGCGTCGATCTCGATGTCGAAGACATCGATGCCGGCGAACTTCTTGAAGAGCACGGCCTTGCCTTCCATGACCGGCTTGGAGGCGAGCGGTCCGATGTTGCCGAGGCCGAGAACGGCCGTGCCGTTGGAGACCACCGCGACAAGATTGGCGCGCGCCGTGAAATCGGCAGCCGTTTCCGGGTTGTCCTTGATAGCGAGGCAGGGCGCGGCAACGCCGGGCGAATAGGCGAGCGCCAGATCGCGCTGGTTGCCGAGCGGCTTGGTCGGCTGGATTTCAAGCTTGCCCGGGCGAGGGTAGCGGTGGAAGAAAAGTGCCTGCTGATCGATGTCTCCGCTCGCCGGAACCGATTGGGGTTTCGCTTTATCGCCCGTGTTCATGCCTTGCATTCCTCGTTCTTGGTCTCGGCCTTTTGGCATGAATTGCGGGCGGCGTACAGTTTCGCCGCGGTTCTTTTCCGGCGCCTGGATTGTCGCATACACACGCCGTGTCATCTTCCTGAAACACGAGTCTGGTTTTGACGGGCGTCAAGAGGCTCAACCAAGACGAGGCTGGCATGACCGCGGCATCGGTATCCCAACAGAACTCGGTTCGGAAACTGCGGACGCTCTTCATTTCAGACGTCCACCTGGGCTCCAAGGCAGCCAGGACCGACTACCTGCTCGACTTCCTGCGCCATCACGAGGCGGAAACCATCATCCTCGTCGGCGACATCATCGACGGCTGGCGCCTGAAGCGCAGCTGGTACTGGCCCCAACCGTGCAACGACGTGGTCCAGAAGCTGTTGCGCAAGGCCCGCAAAGGCTCCCGCATCATCTACATTCCCGGCAATCACGATGAGTTCATGCGGGATTTTCCGGGCGTGCATTTCGGCGGCATCGAGGTGGCCCAGCGCTACATGCACAAAGCCGCAGACGGGCGCAACTATCTCGTCCTGCATGGCGACGAATTCGACGTCGTGGTGCGCAATGCGCGCGTCCTCGCTTATCTCGGCGACTGGGCTTACGACATGGCGATCGCCATTAATATCGGGCTGGCGGCGATCCGCCGCCGTCTCGGCATGCCCTATTGGTCGTTCTCGTCGTGGGCAAAGCTGCAGGTCAAACACGCTGTGAATTTCATCGGCGAGTTCCAGAAGGTCGTCGCCGAAGAGGCGCGCCGTCACGACGCGCAGGGCGTCATCTGCGGCCATATTCACCACGCGGTGATCGAGGACATCGGCGATGTCCGCTACATCAACACTGGCGACTGGGTCGAAAGCTGCACGGCAATCGCCGAACATCACGACGGCAGGATGGAGCTTATCACCTGGCACCGGATGCGCGGCGGCATGATCGAGGTGGAAAGCTCCGACGAGGCCGAAAAGATGTTGGCGCGCGTCCTCGCGCCGCAGGCCGCCTAACCCCGTTCCGCATTTCCCTCGCTGTTTTTCGCGCCGCGCCTGTGGCGAAAACTAGCTTATGTGAGCTGCGGCGCGGTTGTGCTAGAGGATGGCTTACAGCCATCAGGTCACTCCATGATTCCCTCATCCGCGCCCTCTAATGTGGGGCCTCCGCCGCGTCGTTTCGCGCTCCGCATAGCGCTGCTCTTTTGTGCGCCGTTAATCGTCAACGGCTTTGCCATGCCGTATTTTCCGGTCTGGCTCAGCACGCTGTCGATGACCGATTTCGAGATCGGCGTCGTTCTCGCCGTTCCGATGTTCATTCGCGTTATCACGGCGCCGCTCGCGGGCCTGCTTGCGGACCGGATCGGCGAGCGGGTGATCGTGCTGATCTGGTCGGCCGTGCTCTCCCTCGCGACGGCCTTCATCCTTTTCTACGCGCAGAGCTTCTGGCCGGTGCTCGTCATCTACGCGCTGCAATCGGCAGTCTATTCGCCCTATGTGCCGATCGTCGAGGCGATCGCGCTTTCCGGCGTGAGGCGCTGGGGCTTCGACTATGCTCATATGCGCGTCTGGGGATCGGTCGCCTTTATCGGTGCGACCATGCTGGGCGGCTGGATGATCGGCAGATTTGGCGGCCCCGTGGTGTTGCCGGCGATGGCCGTGGGCTTCGGGCTGATGGTCCTTATGGCCTTGGCGGCCCCGCGCGTCGGCCGGCCGCGCCGCCCTTCACCGATCACGGCTCTAACCGAGCCGCCGCCGAAATCGCTGCGCCAGCCGGACCTGCAGTTGCTGCTGATCGGCGTCACGCTGGTCAACAGCAGCCATGCCATGCTCTTCGCCTTCTCGGCCATCTACTGGCAGCATATCGGCTACAGCGGCACGCAGATCGGAGCTCTCTGGAGCGCCGGCGTGGCAGCCGAGGTGCTGATGTTCGTTTTTGCCAAGGCCATCATCCGGCGCTTCAGCGTATGGACAATGATCTTCTCCGGCTGCGGATTTGCCGTCGTGCGCTGGCTGATCTTCCCGATGGATCTCGGCTTCTCCGGCTATTTCATCCTGCAGTGTTTCCACGCCTTCACCTATGCGATCATGCACACGGGCATGCAGCACAAGCTGATCGAGAGGGTTGCGGAAGAGCAGGAGGCTTCGGCACAGGGCCTCTATTTCTTCTACACCGGCTTCTTCACGGCGATTTTCACGTTCCTTTCCGGCTATTTCTACGCGTGGTTCGGCGTCGACGGCTTCTATTCGATGTCGGCCGTCGCTTTTACCGGCTGCTGTTTCGCCTTTGCCGGCTGGTATCTTCAGCCCCAGAGGCTGGCCTCAGGCGGAAAGACGAGAGAGGCTTCGTAGCGCAGGCCCGGCTTGCGGTCTTCGGCAAGCAGGAGCGGGCCGTCGAGATCGACGAAATCGACGCCTTGGGCGACGAGCATCGCCGGCGCCATGGCGAGCGAACTGCCGACCATGCAGCCGACCATGATCTTCAGCCCGAGCGCCTCGGCTGCGGCGCGCATGCGCAGCGCTTCAGTCAGCCCGCCGGTCTTGTCTAGCTTGATGTTGACGGCATCGTAGCGTCCGGCCAATCCCTTGAGATCGTCTGTTCCGTGCACGCTTTCGTCAGCGCAGACCGGAACCGGGCGCGCGATCGACGCGAGCGCCTGATCTCGGCCTGCCGGCAATGGCTGCTCGATGAGAGAGATGCCGTTTTCCGCGCAGGTCGCGAAATGGGCGGCAAGATTGTCCTCCGTCCAGCCTTCGTTCGCGTCCAGGATGATGTCGCTTTCCGGCGCCCCCTGGCGCACGGCGCGAATGCGCGCTGTGTCGTCGGCTGTGCCGACCTTCACTTTCAACAGCGCGCGATGGGAATATTTTTGTGCCCGCTTCATCATCTCCTCCGGTTCGCCGAGGGAGAGGGTGTAGGCGGTCGTCAGAGGGCCGGGAGCGGCGATGCCGGCGAGCTCATGGACGCGCTTGCCGCTTTGCTTCGCTTCCAGGTCCCAAAGGGCGCAGTCGACGGCGTTCCGAGCCGCGCCAGGCGAAATAGCCTTCTGCAGATCAGGGCGCGTCAAGCCGGCTTCGATCGACAAGCGCACAGCCTCGATGGCAGCCAGGACCGATTCCAGGGATTCACCATAGCGGGCATAGGGTACGCATTCTCCCCAACCGGTCACCTTGCCGTCGCTGATCCGGCAGGTGACGACGCTCGCCGTCGTCTTCGAACCGCGGGAAATCGTGAAGGCGCCGGCAATCGGAAAATGTTGGACGGTTGCAGTAAGCGAAAGTGGCATTGGATCTTCTCCGCCGGGTTGATCGGCGGCATCTCCGCCATCACCCGCTGTGACGTTCTACGTTTTTTTGGAACTCTTTTGACCAGTGTAGCTTTTCAGTCGCACAAAACGCGCTTTACGACTTTGAATTTCCGCAAGATTTGGTCCTTAAATCGAATCTGGTTTAAAGAATTATGCAAGGGCCAACCGGGAAGACCAAGATCACGTGACGAATTCCCAATCCCAGATCGTTGCAGATGTCACGCTTGAGGAGAGCGCCGGCGTACAGGGTCGGCGCTATGTCTTCAGCGGCAACTGGCGACACGAGACAGCCGAGGCGATGGCCGCGAAGCTGAAGAAGCTTGGCCGCCCCTCGGGGGGACGGCATGAGTTCGATTTTTCCGGCGTCACGGCGATGGATACAGCGGGCGCCTGGATCATCCGCCGCTTCATGAACGGTATTGGCGGCGAGGCCGGTGCGGAAGTGCATTTCGCGAGCGGCGGCCAGCGTTACGTCGAACTCGTGCAGGCACTTCCGGAAAAGCTGCGCTCGCCGGAACGCGACACCACGAGACCTCCGCTTTTCCAGCGGCTGTTTGCGCCGATCGGCGAGGTAACCGTGTCTATATGGACCGACACGGTCGCCGCGATGTTCATTCTCGGCTCGGCCGTGCGCGGCGCCCAGTTGAAGCTTGGGCGCCACGCGGGGGTTAAGCCGGCCGCGATCGTGCATCAGATCGACCGCATGGGCGTCATGGCGGTGCCGATCATCACGCTCATGTCGTTTCTGATCGGCGCCATCATCGCGCAGCAGGGAGCTTTCCAGCTCAGGTCGTTCGGCGCCGAGATCTTCGTCGTCGACCTCGTCGGCATTCTGCAGTTGCGCGAAATCGGCGTGCTGCTGACCGCAATCATGATTGCCGGCCGATCTGGCAGCGCGATCACCGCGGAAATCGGTTCGATGAAGATGCGCGAAGAGGTGGACGCGCTGAAGGTCATGGGCCTCAGCCCCGTCGGCGTTCTGGTCTTTCCGCGCCTCGTAGCGCTGACGATCGCGCTGCCGCTCCTGACGATCATCGCGAACTTCGCGGCGTTGACCGGTGCGGCGCTGGTTGCGTGGAGCTACTCGGGCATCACGGTCGCGACCTTCCTGTCACGGCTTCAGGAAGCTGTCGACTTCTCGTCGGTGGCTGCGGGCATGATCAAGGCGCCGTTCATGGCGCTGATCATCGGCGTCGTTGCCGCCGTCGAAGGGCTCAAGGTCGGCGGCAGCGCCGAGTCACTCGGACGTCGCGTGACCTCGTCGGTCGTCAAGTCGATCTTCGTCGTCATCCTTATCGATGGATTGTTTGCCATGTTCTATGCGGCAATCGACTTCTGAGGCGGACGGAACATGGTTCAGGCAGTCATGGAAAAACAACCGGACAACGCAGCGGAACGGCGCGAAGCGGTGCTTTCGGTTCGCGACCTCACGGTCGGTTTCGGCGACAACATCGTGCTCGACAAGCTCAATCTCGAAGTGCTGCGCGGCGAGATTCTGGGCTTCGTCGGCGCGTCCGGTACCGGCAAGTCCGTACTGATGCGCACAGTGCTCAGACTCTTGCCGAAGCGTTCCGGCACGATCGAGATCCTTGGAGCCGAATACGACAAGGTGAGCGATGCCGAGCGCATGGCACTCGACATGCGGCTCGGCGTTCTTTTCCAGCATGGCGCGCTCTTTTCCGCCTTGACGGTGCGTGAGAATATCCAGGTGCCGATGCGCGAATATCTCGATCTGCCGCAGGACCTGATGGACGAGCTTGCGCGGCTCAAGGTCGAATTGGTGGGGCTCGCGCCGGAGGCCGCGGATAAGTATCCTTCCGAGCTGTCAGGCGGTATGATAAAGCGCGCCGCACTTGCGCGCGCTCTCGCACTCGATCCGGATCTCGTCTTTCTCGACGAGCCGACCTCGGGTCTCGATCCGATCGGCGCTGCGGAGTTCGACGAGTTGATCGCCAAGTTGCGCGACACGCTTGGATTGACCGTGTATATGGTGACTCACGATCTGGACAGCCTGTTCTCGGTCTGCGACCGGATTGCGGTTCTCGGAAAGAAGCGCGTTCTGGTTTCCGGCACGATCGAGGATATGCTCGCCTGTGAAGAGCCATGGGTGAAGTCCTATTTCCGAGGCAAGCGGGCACGATCGATCGTTCGGGAGCATGGCTAATGCTCACAGGGCGCATGGTGACAAGCTTCGGGCAAGCCCGCTTGTCGAAGCAGTGTGAATGAGCGGCTTAAAGTCGCGAAGGTGGTCGGAGCCATGGAAACCAAAGCGAACTATGCCATTGTCGGCTTCTTCACCGTGCTCGTCATCGCGGCCGCATTCGGATTCGTCTACTGGATGTCGCAGTATGGGCGAAGCGGCCAAATGGTCGACCTTATCGTCAACATCCCGGGCTCGGCCAATGGCCTTTCGGTCGGCTCCCCGGTGCGATTCAACGGCATCAACGTCGGCACCGTCCGCAACCTCGCGATCGACGCGAACGATCCGCGCTTTTCGCTTGCCATCACCGAGGTTTCCGCCGACGCGCCCGTGCTGAAATCCACCAGGGCTACGCTCGAGGTGCAGGGGTTGACCGGTGCCGCCTATATCGAGCTCAGTGGCGGCAACAAGGGCGACGAGAACATCCTGAAAACCGCCCTTGAAAACGGAACGCAGGCGCGCATCCTCGCCGATCAGTCGAGCGTTACCAGCCTGCTGGCGACCGCGGACGCGATCCTCGACCGCGCAAACAGCGCCATTGGCGACATACAGGGCTTCGTCACGGACGTACGCGGCCCGCTCACGACGACGATCGGCAATGCAGAGCGCTTTTCCAAGTCGCTTGCCGACAATTCCGGCGCGATCGACGATTTCCTGAAGAGTGTCGGGGAACTCTCGACAACAGTCAGCGCCGCGTCGAAGAAGCTCGACACGACGCTTGCGGGCGCCGACGCGTTGATCAAATCGGTGGACCCGAAGAAAATCGACCGCATCGTCAGCAATGTCGAGCAGGTGAGCAATGACCTCAAGAACGCGTCCGGCGGCGTTACCGAGACGATCGCCACGTTCCGGCGAACGGTGGAGACCTATCAAGAGGTCGGCAGGAACGCCCAGCAGACGCTGAAGCGCGTCGATACGCTGGTCGAGTCGGTCGACACCCAGAAGGTCGAACTTGTCGTCAACGACATCGCGGCTGCCAGCGCGGACGCTCGCCAGACCGTCGCGCGGATATCCGACTTCGCGTCGAAGATTTCCGCACGGCAGGAGGATATCGACCAGACGATTACCGATTTCACGCAGATGTCGAACAAGCTGAACGCGGCATCGAACCGGGTCGACGGCATTCTTGTGAAAATCGATGGCTTCCTGGGCGATGCCGACGCACCGTCGCTTTCCGCCGAGGCGCGCTCGACGCTCGAGGCGTTCCGCAAGGTGGCCGACAGCCTCAATGCACAGATCGGTCCGATCGCCGAGAACATAAGACGCTTCTCGAATTCGGGATTGCGCGACGTGGAGGCGCTGGTCACCGAGACGCGCCGTACGGTGCAGGGGCTGGAGAGCACGATTTCAAACTTCGACAGAAATCCGCAGAGACTGCTTTTCGGGGGCGAAACGGTAAAGCAGTATGATGGCCGCACGCGGCGGTGATTCGCGTCGATCGAGTGTTGCAGGGCGGCATGCACCCGACGGCCTACGCTGGAAATTGCGCCGAAGTGGATGGGGATATTGGCAGTATGGATTTTCGGGGGCTGGTAGTTGTGCGTAGGGGGAGAGCAACCCGGTCTGCCGTAATATTCTCGTTGGCGCTGGCGCTCGCGGGTTGTGGAACGCGCGCCGCCGTCAACGATACGTTCAGTCTTGCAACCGCGCCCATTGTCAAAGGGCGGGCATCGACCAACAGACAGATCCTCGTGCCCGAGCCGACCGCGCTCCAGACCATCAACACCGATCGGATCGTGATCCGGCTGTCCAGGTCGGAACTGCAATATCTCGCCAGGGCGCAGTGGGGCGACCGGCTCCCGAGGATGGTGCAGGACAAACTCGTCCAGACCTTCGATAATACCGGGAAGGTGGGAGGTGTCGGAAAACCGGGGCAGGGCCTCGCGATCGACTACCAGCTCATCACCGAAATCCGTTCCTTCGAGATCTCCACGGAAGGGCCGGACACGGCGGTTGTCGAGATCTACGCCAAGCTCCTCAACGATCGAGACGGCACTGTCCGGACGCAGAAGGCCTTCCGCGCGGCTGCGCCTGCGCGAGGCGCGAACAGCTCCGCCTTCGTCGCCGCCCTCGATGCGGCTTTTGCCCAGGTCGCCGCCGAGATCGTCGGCTGGACCCTCGGCTCGATCTAGAGCCCTTCAGGGTTAAATGGAAACAGTTCTGTTGGCTCAAACGGAGTCGGATGGTCGACCGGCCGGCGCGCGGCGTAGCCAAAGCATACGGCCAAGCCGGCCGGTCGATCAGGCGGCCCGTTTCAGCCAACCCGAAGGGCCGGGCATCTTTCCGCCAGGCTCAGAGGCGATCGGCTCGCACGTACATCCGGGTACGCCCCTTCGCCAATCGCCTCTGCCCTGACGAAAACCTGCTCCGGCAGAACTGCTTCCATTTAACCCTGAAGGGCTCTAAGCTTCCGAATTTCGGCTCTTCAAAAGCTAAGCTCGGTCGGTGCTGCGCTCAGCCAGTGCCGACTTTCGAAATCTCGATGTGGTTGACCACTTCGGCAGCGCCCTCGACGGCCGCTGCCGCTTCCTCTGCGCGCGCGACTTCCTCGCTGGTCGCCACCGTTCCAGCGAGCACAACCGTGTTGCCCCTGCACGTCACCGTGACGTCGATCGCGTCGAGCCCCGGTGAGACGGCAAGATAGTGCGCGACGCGGCGTTCGAGTTCAGCGGGGTGCTCGGCCGGTTGTCTCTCCGGGTCGTCGCCGAAGAACGTCCGTTTCTTGAAAATCATGCGCGGGTCCTTCTCTCTCGCGGGAAGAACGCTGGTCGCGGGAATTTGTTCACTCGACCCTGCTCGACGCCGGTTCGCGTTAGGGCCAGCGCACAACCGGGGGCAGGGAGGAGAGAATCGATTCGACGTTCCCGCCGGTCTTGAGGCCGAAAATCGTGCCACGGTCGTAGAGCAGGTTGAATTCGACGTAACGCCCGCGGCGGACCAGCTGCTCGTCACGATCCTCTTCCGTCCACGGCGTATTGAAATTCGCGCGGACAATTTTCGGATAGACGAGAGAAAAGGCTTTGCCGACGTCGCGGGTAAAGGCGAAATCCGCCTGCCAGCCGCCGAGTTCATCGGGCGAGTGGAGCCAGTCGTAGAAGATACCGCCCGTCCCCCGCGGTTCGTTTCGGTGTTTCAGGAAGAAATACTCGTCGCACCATGCCTTGAACTTCGCGTGATCGGCGACTGCGTGGCGGCTGCAGGTGATCTCCATCGCTCGGTGGAAGAGCATCGTATCCGGATCGGCCATCACACGCCGGCGATCGAGAACCGGCGTGAGGTCGGCGCCGCCGCCGAACCAGTGACTGGTCGTTACGACCATGCGGGTGTTCATATGCACGGCCGGGACGTTGGGGTTGACCGGATGGGCGATCAGCGAAATGCCGGACGCCCAGAAACGCGGATCCTCGCTGGCACCAGGAATCTGATCGCGAAACTCGGGAGAAAACTCGCCATAGACGGTCGACGTGTGGACGCCGACCTTTTCGAAGACGCGACCTTCCATCATCGACATCCGGCCGCCACCGCCGGCTCCCCCCTCGCGCAGCCAATCCTTGCCGACGAAGCGGCCCGGCGGCTGGTCGGAGAGCGGCCCAGCCAAGTCGTCCTCAAGCGTTTCGAAGGCCGCGCAAATCGTGTTGCGCAGGCTTTCGAACCAGGCCTTTGCCTCGGCCTTCTTGTCTTCAATGTCAGCAGGCAGCCCCTGCGGCAGTTGCGGTCTTTCCATGGGAATTCTGCTTCCATTCACGGCTTCTCGCGCGGGAGAAGCCGCCGATTCGAGTGGTTTCGCCACAGTCCATATTTTTCCCCGAATGGCAACGTCGGCGCGACCCCATCGATAGTCTACTGTAGGAATAAGCCCCCGATGAGAAATGATCTCACTGGGCAGATCCCGGTGATGCAGTCGGGACGGGTGCCTCCCGAGAGAGGTCTGCACCAGCTGGGAGAGGGGCTGGCAATCGCGCGGCAGTCATCCTATCTTCATTTTAGAGGTACGGCCCATGGCAAGGATACCCGCAGCACCGCCGCTTGAAGGCTTGCGGCGTCAGATTGCCCGGCACCGCCGGGAAAACCCCACGCGGAGCGACAGGCTCTTCGTGCGGGAGACGTTTCGGCTTGAGCGAAGCGCGGCCCGCGCCAAGGCGCGCGAATGGTTCGAGACCTGGCCCAAGGCGGCCTATTGGACCGAGGTAGAGAGCTGGCGCCAGCTCGACGGCGATGAGATCGAGTTCACCATGCGCCGGCTGCCGAGCGCCGACTGATCCCGCCCCTTATCTCTGCATGTCGCGATAGCGGCGCGCTCGCATAAAACCAGTGACGTATCCAGAAACATGGTCGCCACAGTGCAACCTTTGCGCTACAAGGGCAGGCGGAACATCTCGAAGCCGTTCCATCCTCCCTCTCCCGACGTCGTATTTCATGCTCGTCTTCCGCTCAGTCGCTATTCTGTCCGCAACGCAGATCATTGCCTGGGGCGCCATGTTCATGGCCGTTTCGGTGACGGCAGCCGAAATGGCCGGCGATCTCGGCCTCAACCCGTCGAGCGTCTATCTTGGGCCAACCGTCATGCTGGTGGCGATGGCGCTGTGCTCGCCGCCGCTCGCCGCGGTCTATGCCCGCCATGGTGCCCGGCGGGTGTTGGCGCTCGGCTCGCTCTTCGCAGCACCCGGTCTCTGGCTCCTTGCAGGAGCGGACGGAGCGTTTTCCTATTTCGCCGCCTGGGCCGTCCTTGGCATGGCAGGCGCTGCAACCCTGACGACCTCCGCCCATGTCTTCCTGAATGAAGTGGCGGGTGAGGGCGCCCGGCGTGCGATCGGGGCGCAGATGCTCGCCATGGCACTCGCGCCGAGCCTTGCCTGGCCTGCCACTGTCTATCTCGAGGGCCTGTTCGGTTGGCGCAGCACCTTCGCGCTTTATGGCGCGGTGATGCTGCTTGTCTGCGCGCCGTTGCATTTCTTCGCCCTGCCAAAGACTGCGGCACATGCCGGCGCGCCCAAAACTCAGTCGTTAAAGGCTCCGACCCGGCAGGAAACGGGACGCAATCGGCTTGTCACAGCGCTGATCACGACCGCCGTCGCGCTCAACGGGTTCGTCACCTGGGGCTTCCAACTGGTGGTGATCGACCTTTTCCGCAGCTTCGCAGTGCCGGATTATCTGGCCGTCGGCTTCGGTTCAGCGATCGGGTTCATCCAATTGTCCGCGCGGCTTTTTGACTTTCTGGGCGGTAACCGCTGGGATGGCCTGACGACCGGCCTGGTCGCGGCAGCAATCATGCCGCTCGCCCTGCTGGCATTGATTTTCGGCAACGGCGCCGAGTGGTCGATCATCGTGTTTCTCGTGCTCTATGGCCTGTCGAGCGGCGCCATGTCGGTCAGCCGGGCGACGATGCCGCTCGTATTCTTCACGTCAGGACACTATGCATCGGTAATGGCGCGCCTCGGTCTTCCCCTCAATCTTGCCTTCGCCGCCGCTCCACCCTTCTTTTCATTCATTCTCGGCGCGGCCGGAAATTGGTGGGCCTTGGCGATCGCGCTTGTCTGCTCCCTTGGCACGCTGGCAAGCATGATTGCTCTCGACCGCATGAGGCCGGCTTAGATCACGATGATTTTAGGTCGGATCGACCTAAAATCATAAACGTGATCGATTCTAATAAGTTAGCGCGGGATGCGGGCGGAAAACCGCACACACTTTTCCTCATCCCGCGCTGGCGTTAATTGGTTCCATCCATCGGATCGATCAGGCGCGGGCCGGCTCCTTCGTCGCCAAGTACGTCGTATGGATTGCGCAAGGGACACTCGCGCATCGAAAGACAGCCGCAGCCGATGCACCCCGTCAGATGGTCCCGCAGCGCCGTCAGCTTGGCGATGCGCTCGTCCAGCTGGTGCCGCCACGTCATGGAGAGTTTCGCCCAGTCCTCGACGGTCAACGGTCGATCGTGTGGCAAGACCGAAAGCGCCGACTGAATCTCTGCCAGCGGAATGCCCGTGCGCTGAGCGACCTTGATGACCGCAACGCGCCTCAAGACTGCACGTGGATATCGCCGCTGGTTGCCGCGGCTCCGGTTGCTTCTGATCAGCCCTTTGGTTTCGTAAAAATGGAGTGTGGAGACTGCAAGACCACTGCGTTCGGCAACCTCGCCGACCGTCAACTCACGCGAAACATCACCGACTTTGCCTTTTTCCATGGGATGCTATTGACCTCAACTATGGTTGAGGTTCTATAGCATGAGCTCCCTGATACCGACAACAAGGAGCTGATTCCCCATGACAGAGAAGATGACCCTCGCTGTGATCTACGGCAGCGCACGGCAGGGCCGATTCTGCGATACCGTCGCCAGCTGGCTTATGCGTGAAATTTCGACTTCCAGCGTCTTCAGTCTGACGATCATCGATCCGGTGAGACTGAGGACCTCTCGTGGTGTCGAAAAAGCCGTCGATCCAGCCGAATGGATGGAGCGAAAGGTCGCCGAAGCAGATGCCTTCATCGTCGTCACGCCTGAATACAATCACGGCTATCCGGCCGCGTTGAAGGAACTGATCGATTCTGTCTACGAACCGTGGCATGCCAAGCCGGTTGCCTTCGTCTCCTATGGCGGCGCATCCGGCGGCATCCGGGCCGTAGAGCAGCTCCGTCAGGTTTTCGGGGAACTGCATGCGGTCACCTTGCGCGATGGCATCAGCATCCCGAAAGCCTGGTCCAAATTCGATGCGCCCGGAAATCTCTACAAGCCCGATGAAATGCGCGCACCGTTGTTCCTGATGATGGATCGGCTGACCTGGTGGGCGCGGACGTTGAAGACCGCGCGCAAGGCGACACCTTACAATGAGATCGCAGCATGAGCGGTCCGACCTTCAACATGGCGACTGGTGCGCAGGGGGTCCTTTCCCCCGGCACCCGGGGGCGCAATCTTACGCTTCTGTGCGTGAGCGCGTTGACGATCATGTCGGGCGCCACAATCTCCGCGTCCTTGCCCGGCATCGAGGCTCGCTTCGCCGAGGCCGAGGGCGCGGCGCTGCTCAGCCGGCTGATGCTGACGCTCCCGGCAATCTTCATCGCCGGACTCGCGCCCGTCGCCGGCGTCATTGCCGACCGGTTCGGTCGAAAGCGCCTGCTGCTTCTTTCGCTTGTCGTCTTCGCGCTGGCTGGATCGTCCGGCCTCGTCCTTGACAGCCTGCCGGCCTTGCTTGTCGGCCGCGCGGTCCTTGGCGTTTCCGTCGCAGGCATCATGACGACGGCAACGGCGCTGGTCGGCGATTTCTTCGAGGGGGTAGCGCGCGACCGCTACATGGGGTTTCAGGCCGCCTTCGTCGGTATCGGCGGTGCCATCTTCCTGTCGGGCGGCGGTCTGCTCGCCGACATCCACTGGCGCGGGCCCTTTGCGATCTATTGCCTTGCCTTTGCGCTGTTGCCGGCAGTCTTCGCGCTGATCCCGGAGCCGCAAAGACACCACGCCTCGCCGGTTGCGGATGTAAGAAAGGAGGAACGCCACGGTTTCGCGCTGCCGCTCGTCCTCTTGCTTTTCGCGGCATGCCTGCACTTCGCGATCTTCTACATGCTGCCGACCCAGCTCCCATTCTATCTGAAGAGCCTCGGTATCGCGCAGCCAAGCCGCGCCGGTATCGCAATCGGAGCAGGGCAGGTTGTTGGCGTCCTGGCGGCGCTTTCTTTTTCGCGGGTGAGGGGCCGCATCGGTCGGATGGGCGTCTTCGCCCTCGGTTTCGCGGCACTTGGTGCCGGCTACATCGGATTGGGAAGCTCTCAATCCTATGCGGGCATCCTTGCCGCCACGGCGATAACCGGGATCAGCATGGGTTTGATGACGCCGAACCTCTCGGCTTCGCTGCTGGCAATCGCGCCGCCGGCACTACGCGGGCGACTTTCGGGCGCTTTGATAGCCAGCATCTTTGCCGGCCAATTCATCTCACCGCTTGCAAGTCAGCCGCTCGTCCGCGGCTGGGGCTATGCGGCCACCTTCACAGGCGCGGGTGCGTTGCTCGGTGCGCTCGCCCTGATCTGCCTGGTAAGCCGGATGCTGCTCACCGTGCGCTTCCGGCAACAGGAGGACAGGGCATGACGCTTTTCGCCGTCCGGTCAGGCAGGCTCGGTTTGGCGGATCGCTTCGCCGACGATCATGGCGGCCGAGATGGCGATATTGAGCGAACGCTGACCGGGGGCCATCGGGATGACGACACGGCCGTCAGCCCGCTCGTGCACCTGGTCCGGCACGCCCGCGCTTTCACGTCCAAACAGCAGGATGTCGTCCGGGCGAAAGGCGAAGCGCGTATAGGGCTCCGCCGCCTTGGTCGAGGCGAGCACAAGCCGCCTGCCGGTAGTCGCCCGCCAGGCTTCGAAGCGCTCCCAGTTGACGTGGCGGGTGAGGGTGACGGCTGCAATGTAGTCCATGCCGGCGCGCTTGAGGTTGCGGTCCGACAGATCGAAGCCGGCTGGTTCGATGATGTCGACCGAGAGGCCGAGACAGGCAGCGAGCCGCAGGATCGTGCCGGTATTACCCGGAATGTCCGGCTGGTAGAGCGCGATGCGGAGAGTGTTCATGGGCCTTCACCGGAACGTAGGGAAGCGTGGAAAAGCGACGGCTTCTATGACAGTGAATTGTCCCGCGATCCACCCGGGCCCTCGCCATGGGAGGGTACATTTCACGTCG
The DNA here is from genome assembly GCF_029892065.1 of Sinorhizobium garamanticum. NCBI lineage: Bacteria > Pseudomonadati > Pseudomonadota > Alphaproteobacteria > Hyphomicrobiales > Rhizobiaceae > Sinorhizobium > Sinorhizobium garamanticum. Next base: position 3,478,806 of record NZ_CP120373.1, read on the forward strand.
CTGGTTTTGTGCTCGCTAATCTGTGCCGTATTGGCAACAGCAGGCACGATGATTACAAAATGGGCAAGAAAATACCCGCGACAATCTGGCGCGGGCGCGCGAATGGGTTTAAAGCTCGCTCATCTTCAACGCGAACCGATGGAGGCATGCATGCATATTCCCGTGATGACACGCCTCTGGGCCGGGTCCTTCCTGGTCTGACCGGTTCCGCGCCTTTTCTTTCTATCGATCGATTGACGCGCGCTCCGGTTCTCCGGAGGTCGTAGCCTGTTTTGCGGGCCCATTTCCGGTTTCGATTTTTCAAGATAAGAATGCGGGGCGACCCGCCTTCCTTCAAAATACTCTGAAGGAGCTCGACAATGTTTGGCTGGTTTGAATCCCGCCTCAATCCCTATCCGACGGAAGAGCCGACGCTTCCGCCGAAGGGCCTTTTTGCCTTCTGCTGGCACTACACGAAGCCGGCGGTCCCATGGCTTCTGATCATGTCGGTCTGCACGATGCTGATTGCAATCGGCGAGGTGGCGCTGTTCCAGTTCCTTGGCAACATGGTCGATTGGCTCACCAGCGCCAACCGCGAGACTTTCCTGGCGGCCGAGGGCGGCAAGCTCTTCTGGATGGCGGCGCTCGTCCTCATCGGCCTGCCGGGTCTCGTCGCTGTCGATTCCTTCGTCATGCATCAGGTGTTGCTCGGCAACTACCCGATGATCGCGCGCTGGCAGATGCACCGTTACCTCTTGCGCCAAAGCATGACCTTCTTTGCCAACGAGTTCGCGGGACGCGTGGCGACGAAAGTCATGCAGACGTCACTTGCCGTGCGCGAGACGGTGATGAAGATTCTCGACGTCTTTGTCTATGTCGTCAGCTATTTCGTGACGATGCTGATCGTCGTCGCGACGGCCGACTGGCGGCTGGTAATGCCGCTCGCTGTCTGGCTCGTCGTCTATATCGCCATCGTCACCTACTTCGTGCCGCGGCTGCAGAGGATCTCGAAGGAGCAGGCCGATGCGCGTTCGATGATGACGGGCCGTATCGTCGACAGCTACACCAACATCGCGACGGTCAAGCTGTTCTCGCATGCGGGCCGCGAGGAAACCTATGCCCGCGCGGCGATGGACGAGTTCCTCGACACCGTTCACCGGCAGATGCGTAAGGTCACGCTGTTTCACGTGTTCGTCTACACGAACAACAGCCTGGCGCTTTTCGCCATCAGCACCCTTGGCATCCACCTGTGGCTGACGAGCGCGATTTCGGTGGGTGCGATCGCCATCGCGATCGGCCTTGCGATGCGCATCAACGGCATGTCGCAGTGGATCATGTGGGAGGTCTCGGCGCTGTTCGAGAATATAGGCACGGTCTATGACGGCATGGGCATGATGACCAAGGCGCATGACATTGTCGACCAGCCCAATGCGACCATGCTGAAGGCGGACAAGGGCGCGATCAGCTTCGACAACATCCGCTTCCACTACGGCAAGGCGAAGGGCGTGATTGACCGGCTGTCGCTCGACATCCGCCCGGGCGAGAAGATCGGGCTCGTCGGGCGGTCGGGCGCCGGCAAGACGACGCTGATGAATCTCCTGCTGCGCTTCTACGACCTGGAGTCCGGTTCCATCCGGATCGACGGCGAGGATATCTCCACCGTCACCCAGGATAGCCTGCGCTCGCAGATCGGCGTCGTCACGCAGGACACGTCGCTATTGCATCGCTCTATACGTGACAACATCGCCTACGGGCATCCGGGAGCGAGCGACGCGGACATCATCGCGGCGGCGAAGAAGGCGAACGCCTGGGACTTCATCCAGGCGCTGGAGGATAATCTTGGCAGGCGCGGCCTCGATGCACAGGTCGGCGAGCGAGGCGTCAAGCTTTCCGGCGGCCAGCGACAGCGCATCGCGATCGCGCGCGTCTTCCTCAAGGACGCACCGGTCCTGATCCTTGACGAGGCAACCTCGGCGCTCGATTCGGAAGTCGAGGCGGCGATCCAGGAAAACCTGTTCGCGCTGATGTCAGGCAAGACGGTGATCGCAATCGCGCACAGGCTCTCGACATTGACCGAGATGGATCGCCTGGTGATCCTCGAGGCCGGCCGAATCGTCGAAACCGGCTCGCATGAAGAACTCGTCGCCAAGGGCGGGCTCTATGCCGATCTCTGGTCGCGCCAGTCCGGCGGCTTCATTGCCGACGACCTGGAGAAGGAGGAAGCGGCGGAGTAATCCGCCGCTTCGATTGTCGTTTGATAGCAATTGGTTAAAGCGTTTTTCTCGCGCTCGCCGGCTGCATGGCGCGCGCAACTCACGCATTTGTAATGTAGCCGGCATCCGAAATCGTTTGCCGCCGCTGCACAACCACCTATATCGGAAACCATGCTGCGGGCCATCGTCACCATCTTCGAGAACTGGATCAAGCCGTTCGCGCCGCGGGAGAGGCTGCAGCCACCAAAATCGCTGTGGGGTTTCGCCTGGTTCTACGCAAGCCAGGCGAAGGGGCCGTTCGTTGCCATGGCGGTGCTCGGCGGCCTTGTGGCGATGCTGGAAGCCGGACTTTTCTATTTCGTCGGCCGGCTGGTCGATGTCCTCGACACGGTGAAGCCGGAGGCCGGGTGGAGCGGCCTGATTTCCACCAATGGACCGGAACTGCTCTTCATGCTGTTGACGGTGTTGGTGTTCCGCTTTCTCGCCGTTGCGCTCGCCGCGCTCGTCGAGGAACAGGCGATCATCACCGGCTTTCTCAACCTGGTGCGCTGGCAATCCTATGTCCACGTAGCGCGCCAGTCGCTGACCTTCTTCCAGAACGACTTTTCCGGCCGCATCGTCACGAAGGTCTGGTCCGGCGCGCAGGCCACGAGCGACCTCATCGTCTCGCTCCTCCAGGTCGTCTGGTTCATCGTCATCTACACGGCCTCGACCATGGCGCTGATCGCCCAGCTCGACTGGCGGCTCGCGGCAATGGTGGCATTCTGGATTGTGGTCTTCCTTGCGCTTGCCCGCTATTTCGTCCCCCGTGTGCGCAAGCATGCCCGCGAGACGGCCGAGATGGCGTCGATGCTCAATGGTCGCATGGTCGATGCCTATTCGAATATCCAGACGCTGAAGCTCTTCGGCAGTGATGAGGAGAACGACCGCTATATTCGCGCCGGCTTCGACCGGTTCCAGGGAGCGGTGATCCCTTTCACACGGTTGCTGACGGCCGTGCGGTCGTCGTTGGCGCTGCTGTCCGGCCTGATGATTGCGGCGATTGCCGTCTATTCGATCCATCTGTGGCTCGCTGGCGCCGTCAGTTCCGGGGCGGTTGCGTTCACGCTGGCGCTGGTCCTGCGCCTCAACATGCTGCTCGGCCGCATGATGTCGCAGTTCAACGCGATCATGCGCAATATCGGCACGATGCAGAATTCCGCCGAGCTCGTCTCCCAGTCGATCGGGCTTGTCGACCGCCCAGGTGCGCCTGATCTGAAGGTGCACCGACCGGAGATCCGCTTCGAGCACGTGAAATTCCACTACGGAAAAGGCGGCGGCGTCATCGACGATTTCTCGCTCACCATTCGGCCAGGCGAGAAGGTCGGCATCGTTGGTCGGTCCGGTGCGGGCAAGTCGACGCTCGTCAACCTGCTGCTGCGCTTCTACGATCTCGAGGGTGGCCGCATTCTGATCGACGGCCAGGACATCGCCGCGATCCGTCAGGAATCATTGCGCGCCCATGTCGGCATGGTCAGCCAGGACACCTCGCTTCTGCACCGGTCGATCCGCGACAACATCCTCTTCGGACGGCCCGGCGCGAATGAACAGCAGTTGATTGAAGCAGCCCGCAAGGCGGAGGCATACGAATTCATCGTAAACCTGGTGGATCAGCGTGGCCGAAAGGGTTTCGACGCGCATGTCGGCGAACGCGGCGTCAAGCTTTCCGGCGGCCAGCGGCAGCGAATAGCGATTGCCCGTGTCATGCTGAAGGATGCGCCAATTCTCGTTCTCGACGAGGCGACCTCCGCGCTCGATTCCGAAGTCGAGGCCGCCATCCAGTCGAATCTGGAGCGCCTGATGGAGGGCAAGACGGTGCTCGCGATTGCCCATCGGCTGTCCACGATCGCCGCACTCGACCGACTAGTCGTAATGGACAGGGGACGCATCTTAGAGGATGGCACCCATGCGGAGCTGATTGCGCGCGGCGGGCTCTATGCCGACCTCTGGTCGCGTCAGTCGGGCGGTTTTCTGGCGCGCGAAGAAGCGGCGGAATAGGGCGCTTAAATGTCGCTCGCTGGCCGTCCGCGAGACCTTCCGGGAAACGGCCTGCAACCCCGTCAAGTCCTTGTGCCAATTGGTCGCGCTTTTAGCCGCGACAATCTGCCCACATCCCCTTGTCAAGGCTGGACATAATTTGCGATCAGGCATAGAACGCGGCCGATTGACGGGGAATCTGCGTGCAGTGCGTGCGCATGATTTTCCGGATACTGGTGTCCGGTCCATGCTTGTCTCGGCGGGCCGGCTGGGGCGCCAGCGAGTTGAGAGGGCGTGGTTCCTTGGATTGGGTGAAGGCCTGAACAGGAATCTCGCCGGGGCGGATGCGGTTCCGCAACATTGCGTGAGAGGATGGTTTAGCCGTGAGCGAACACGACACTTCAAGCGAGACCTTGGGCGAGCCCACTCGCCGCGATTTCCTTTACCTGGCCACGGGCATGGCCGGCGTCGTCGGCGCCACTGCCGCCGCCTGGCCGTTCATCGACCAGATGCGCCCCGACGCATCGACGCTCGCGCTCGCTTCGATCGAGGTCGATGTTTCCAGCCTGCAGCCCGGCATGTCGCTGACGGCGAAATGGCGCGGCAAGCCGGTCTTCATCCGCAACCGCACGGACAAGGAAGTGGAAGACGCCAAGGCCGTTCCTCTGGAAGATCTCAAGGACCCGGTTGCGCGCAATGCCAATCTTGCTGACGACGCCGCGGCCAACGATCTCGACCGGTCGGCCGGCGAGGGCAAGGAAAACTGGATCGTCATGATCGGTTCCTGCACCCATCTCGGCTGCGTTCCGCTCGGTCAGGCCGGTGATTTCGGTGGCTGGTTCTGTCCCTGCCACGGCTCGCACTACGACACGGCCGGCCGTATCCGCAAAGGCCCGGCACCGGAAAACCTCCCTGTGCCGACCTTCTCGTTTGTTTCCGACACAGTTATCAAGATCGGTTGAGGGGACTACTGATAATGAGTGCTGATCATTCAACCTACACGCCAACGACAGGCATCGAGAAGTGGGTTGATTCCCGTCTTCCGCTGCCGCGCCTGGTTCACGACTCGTTCGTCTCCTATCCGGTTCCGCGCAACCTGAACTACGCCTACACCTTCGGCGCCATGCTGTCGGTGATGCTGGTCGTCCAGATCCTGACCGGCATTGTGCTGGCCATGCACTATGCGGCCGAAACGTCCGTCGCCTTCAATTCGGTCGAAAAGATCATGCGTGACGTCAACCACGGCTGGCTGTTGCGCTACCTGCATGCCAATGGTGCGTCGTTCTTCTTCATCGCGGTCTATCTCCACATCGCCCGCGGGCTCTACTACGGTTCCTACAAGGCACCGCGCGAGATCCTCTGGATCCTTGGCGTCGTCATCTATCTTCTGATGATGGCAACTGGTTTCATGGGCTACGTTCTGCCTTGGGGTCAGATGTCCTTCTGGGGCGCGACCGTTATCACTGGCTTCTTCTCGGCATTCCCGCTGGTGGGTGAGTGGATCCAGCAGTTCCTGCTTGGCGGCTTCGCCGTCGATCAGCCGACGCTGAACCGCTTCTTCTCGCTGCACTATCTGCTGCCCTTCATGATCGCAGGCGTCGTCGTCCTGCACATCTGGGCTCTGCATGTAGTCGGCCAGACCAACCCGACCGGCGTCGAAGTGAAGTCGAAGACCGACACGGTCCCCTTCACGCCCTATGCAACGCTGAAGGATGCGCTCGGCGTATCGGTGTTCCTGATCGTCTACGCCTGGTTCGTCTTCTACATGCCGAACTTCCTCGGCCATCCGGACAACTATATTCCGGCTGATGCGCTGAAGACCCCGGCTCACATCGTTCCGGAATGGTACTACCTGCCGTTCTACGCGATGCTGCGCGCCATCACATTCAACATCGGACCGATCGACTCCAAGCTTGGCGGCGTTCTGGTGATGTTCGGCTCGATCCTCGTCCTGTTCTTCCTGCCCTGGCTCGACACGTCCAAGGTCCGCTCGGCCGTCTACCGCCCGTGGTACAAGCTGTTCTTCTGGATCTTCGTGGCTAACGCGATCATGCTCGGCTGGCTGGGTTCGCGCCCCGCAGAAGGCCTCTATGTCGTGATGTCGCAGCTCGGCACGCTGTACTACTTCGCCTTCTTCCTCGTCATCATGCCGGTTCTCGGCCTGATCGAAACGCCAAAGCGCATTCCAAACTCCATCACTGAAGCGGTGCTGGAAAAGCAGAATGCAAAGGCGCAGCCGGCAACCGTACGCGCTTGATCAGAACAGTGATTGATAAGGAACCCACAACAATGAAAAAGCTTGTTAAAGGCATTCTGTCACTCGCTGTCGTCGCCGGTCTCGGCTTGGGCGCTGCCGTCGCCCAGGAACCGGCAGGCGGGGAGGAGCATGCCACCACCGGCACGCCGCACTTCCCGATCCACAAGCCGGAACAGCAGGATTGGACCTTTGCCGGCCTCTTCGGCCACTACGACAAGGGCCAGCTGCAGCGCGGCCTCAAGGTCTACACCGAAGTCTGTTCTGCCTGCCACTCGATGAACCTCGTTGCTTTCCGTACCCTCGAGGATCTCGGCTATTCCGAGGCTCAGGTGAAGGCGTTCGCGGCAAACTACGAAGTTCAGGACGGACCGAACGCGGACGGCGAAATGTTCACCCGCAAGGCCGTTCCGTCTGATCACTTCCCGTCGCCCTTCCCGAACAAGGAAGCAGCGGCTGCCGCCAACAACGGCGCCGCACCGCCGGACTTTTCGTTGATCGCGAAGGCACGCGGCATCGAGCGCGGTTTCCCGCAGTTCGTCTTCGACATGTTCTGGCCCTATCAGGAAGGCGGACCGGACTACATCCATGCGCTGCTGACCGGTTATCAGGAGCCGCCGGAAGGCGTTGAGGTCGATGAGGGAACGCATTACAACCCGTACTTCGCGAACGCCGCAGCGCTGGCCATGGCCCCGCCGATCGCCGACGACCAGGTCACCTATGACGACGGCACGCCGCAGACGGTGGACCAATACGCCCGGGACGTCTCGGCATTCCTGATGTGGGCGGCCGAGCCGCATCTCGAAGATCGCAAGCGCACCGGCTTCATGGTCATGGTGTTCCTGCTCATCTTCACCGGCCTCATCTACCTGACGAAGAAGTCGGTTTACGCAAACAAGAAACATTGATCGAATCCGGCAAGGGCCGGACCGATCAGCGGAACTTCGAGGGCCCCGATTCATCCGGGGCCTTTCTTTTTGCTCTACAGCGCCACGCGTCTACAGCACCGTGCGTTCAAATGGACGCACAAAGGACGCACTAGCACTTGATTCTAGAGGATCCTGACCGCTTTCACTGATGCCAGGCCTCTCCCGGCGCTCGGCGTTCAATCGGCTACCGTCCATTGCGGGTTCCAGACGATCTCCCAGAGATGGCCGTCCGGGTCGTGGAAATAACCCGAATAGCCGCCCCAGACGCGTTCATGCGCCGGATCGGTGATGACTGCGCCGGCGTTCTCAGCCTGCTTCATGACGGCATCGACCTCTTCTTTCGATTTGACGATGTGCCCGATCGACACCGCACCGAGCCGCACTGGTGGCGCAGTTATCTTCGCGTCCTTCGCAAGCGAAGTTGTCGGGAACAGTGCCAGAATCAGGTCCTCGCCCATATGGAAGAAGACCACCGCACCATCCTCGAATTGCTGCCCGACAATCCCCTCCGTCGGCAGTCCCATTCCGTCGCGATAAAAGGCAAGAGACTTTTCGAGATCGTTCACGCCAAGGGTAAGGACTTTGATCCGCGGCTTCATTTCGGCCTCCTCGAGCGCCGCGCGCCATATCCGACGCGCACAGCTCATTGCAGCATTTGAATTGCCGTGATTCTGTTCTCAAATCGGAGCCGATTTAAGGACCATTCGCCGTCTGGGCGTCATACGCCTCGACGGCGCTGCTTTGTCGTTTACGGCGCCGCGCGTCTTATCAGACGCGGCGGCCCAAGTCCGCGGCGCGTCTTTTCAGCCTAAGACCTGGGCTGGATTCCTGTGACAAGCACAGGAATGAGGATGAGACGAGAAGCCTTGCCGTACCGCAACTGACGAGGCCGAAACTGGCTTCTGTCGTGCACTGTGATCAGACGCGCGAAGGACGCTGTAGCACTTTGAATTGCTGCATGTTTTCATCCCTAAATCGGTCACGATTTAAGGGAACATGCAGTAGCGAACGACGCCGTCTCTCGCGCGTGCTGACTGTTCCCGCAAGGCCGATCTACAAGAGCGCGATTGGTTGGGCGCCACCACAATCGTCAGAGGCGAGGACAACCCGTCGGCGGAGAAGGAGAACAATTCTCTGAGCGTGGGCAACCGCGGTCGACACGGTTGACGCCGCGTCGCTCGCGCCTGCGAGGATCTCTGTGGTCGCCTGCGGTACGGCGGATACGAAAACGGCCCCATCTTTCGACGGGGCCGTTGCCTGCAGGAGCTCTCTTCCGGATCAGTTGAAGCGACCGGCCGCGTGGGCGAGCATCGTGTAGACCTTGCCCGTATCGGACGTCAGATAGGTCTGCGTGATGCGCTTGTCGGGATCGTTCCGCGCCACATCGGCGAGAAGCTTTTCGAAATCAGCAATGTAGCGGTCTACCGCCGTCCGGAATTCCGGCTCGCGATCATACTTGCGCTTGATCTCGTCGAATGTCTGCTGGCCCTTGAGCGTGTAGAGCCGGCGCGTGAACACATCGCGTTCGCCGCGCTGATAACGCCGCCAGAGATCCACCGACGCGTCGTGGTCGATCGCCCGGGCGATGTCGACCGAAAGCGAGTTCAACGACTCGACCACATGGCGCGGATTGCGGTTATCGCCGGGGCGCACCGAAGGCTGGCTTTCCGCCGGCCGCTGGCGTGCGGTGGCGGGCGCTTCTTCACGCGAAGCCGCGCGAAGCAAGTCGCGCATCCAGCCGCCGCCTTCCTCCGAGCGGTCCTCGGCCACATCCTGGCGGGCAGGCGGCTGCGGGCGCGTGGCCTGCTCCAGCCCAAGGCTTCCGCGCAAGGTGGGAGCCGGCGCCGGAGCGGGAGCGGGAGCCGGTGCTGGGGCCGGCTGCTCACGCCGCGTCTCCGCGAGCGGTTGCTGGACGACCGGGCGAGGGGCGGCAGGGGCCGGAGCATTCGAAACGGCCTGCTGGCGAACCGGCTGCGCGACCTCTAGCTGCGTGGACGACTTGCCGATGATTTCGGAAAGCTCCTGCAGCGCCTTGATCTGCTCGGAGACGGCGCGCCGCATCATCGAGGCGTTCTCCTTTGCCTCTTCGGGCAGGTCGAAGGCGCCGCGCTTCAGTTCCTCGCGGGTCATGTCGAGTTCCTTGCGGATCTCGGTGGCGGAGCGCCGGATATCGTCGGTCGCACCGCTGAAGCGGTTGATCGCCTCATCGATTGCCTGACGGACGGCCTCGCGCAGTTGGGTGGCGACGCCGTCAGACTTCTTGCCGCTTTCCGCCAGCATGCGCTCGATGTCGGACACCGAGGCTCCGACACTGCCGCGCAGGCGAGACGCCACTTCCTTAGAACGTTCCTCGGCGTTTGCGAAGGCGCCCTCGATCGATTGACCGGCATCCTCGCCTGCCTTGGCGATAGCTTGGCGAAGTGCCTCGGAGGCGCTGAGCGCGCGCCCCTCCACCTGCGACAGGGTCTTGTTGACGTCGGCGAACGAGGTTTCAACGCCCGAGCGCAACGTGTTGGCGATCTGGCGAGTCCGTTCCTCGGCGCGCGCGAAGACGCCTTCGACCGACGCGCCTGCTTCCTCGCCAGCCTGCGCCAGAGCGTTGCGCATCGCTTCGGCAGCCTCGTTCGCACGCTGTTCGGTGCTCGACAGCAGGCGGCCGACGTCCGCGAAGGAAGACTGGATGCCATTGCGAAGATTGCCGGCGACCTGACCGGAGCGTTCTTCGGCGCGCTGGAAGGCGCCGTCGACGAAGCCTTCCAGTGCCCGCATCGTCCGTTCGATTTCCTCCGAGCGCTGCACCAGGCCGACGGAAAGGGTCCGCAGTGCGCCCTGACGCTCTTCGAGCGTGCTGACCAGGTTCGACTGGGCGGCGGCCAGCAGGTCGGACGCCTGGCCGAGAACCTTCGAGTGATCCTCGAAGCGGCCGACGATCCCACCGATCTGAGAAAGCGTCGAGCCAGCGATGTCGGACAACTTGTCGACACGGCCTTCGATGAGGCGCGCGGAACTCGAGAGCATGTCGGACGCCTGCCGTGTCGTTTCCGAGAACTTCGATGCCGTCGCCTCGAGGCGCTGGTCCATGTCGCCGAGATTGTCGCTCGCCTGGTCGATAACGGTCGCGATCGCCGAATTGTTGGCGGCGAGCTGGTCGATAAGGCCCATCGCCGTCGACTGGAGACGGTTCTCGACCATCTTCATGGCCTTGGCCGTCTCTTCCGCGCGCAGCGTGATGGCGTTGAGCGTTTCGTCGGTCCGCTCGGTAATCGCGTTGATGAGCGCCGCATTTTCAGCGCGCAGGCGATCCGCGCTTTCCTGGGTGAGGGTAGCGATCCGCTCGGCGGCTTCCTTGCCGGTTGCAGCATACTGCTCAATGACGGGCCGTGCCTGCTCGTCGAGAAGGCGGGAAAGCTCGAGCGAGCGACCGGCGAGCATCGAATTGAGTTCGCGGGTGCGTTCGTCGAGCGTGCTGCGAATGGCCTGGCCGCGGGCCTCAAGCGCCTTTTCCGCATCCGAGAGGCTCTGCTGGATGCCCTGGGCGTGGCTTGCCACCTGGTTATGGGTGGAGGCAAGGCGGGCGGTCGCCGTATCCGCGGCGTCCGTAACCGAGCGGGCGAGGTCGGCATGGCGGGCGGCCGTAGACGACGCGGTCTGCTCGATCGAGGTCGCGAATTCGGCGTTGCGTGCGGCAAGTGCGTCGGCGAAATCCGCGCCGGCCCGGGACAAAAGGTCGGCCGAACGCGCAGCTTCCGCGTCGAGCTCCTGGGCTGCGCTGCTTACCGCACCGCGCAAGCTGGTAACGAGAGCGGCTGCCTTGCCTTCGATCGTCCGGTTGACGTTTTCGAGACCGATGTTGAGCGCACGATCCATCGTACCGAGCCGCTCTTCGATACGGCCTGTGCCGGCCTCGATCGCCGTGGAGATGCGGGTTGCCGCCGTCTCGCTGATCCGATCGATCTCCCCGGCGCGTTCGCCAAGGCTGTCGGCGATCCGCTGTCCGGCATCGTCGACGATGGCGTTGACGCTGCCGACACTGTCGCGAATTCGCTCTTCGAGCGAACCGAGGCTTGTTTCGATACGCGCCCCCGTGTCGTCGACGATCGTACTGACGTTGCTGACGCTGCCGCGGATGCGCTCTTCGAGCGAACCGAGGCTTGTTTCGATGCGCGCCCCGGTGTCGTCGACGATCGCACTGACGTTGCCAACGCTGCCGCGGATGCGCTCTTCCACGGCGCCGAGGCGGTTCTCGATGCGGATACCCGTATCGTCGACGATGCCGCTGACGGTACCGACAGTGCCGCGAATACGCTCCTCAAGCGAACCAAGGCTCGTTTCGATGCGCGTGCCGGCTTCGTCGACGAACGCGTTGACGCTAACAGCGCTGCCCTGAACGCGATCTTCGAGCGAGCCGAGGCTAGCCTCAATGCGGGTGCCGGTATCATCGAGGCGGTTGTTGATGCTGTTGATCGAAATGTCGACGCGATTGGTGAGCGTGTCGGCCGCAATACTGATCTGGTCGGCCGTCTCGGCAAGGCGCTCAGCGATATTGCCGGTGGTCGAGCGCATGCGCGCGTCGAGTGTTTCGGCGCTGCGGTCGATGACACCGGCGATCGATGCCTGTCGCTCCTCAAGCGACATCTCCAGCATGCTGGCGCTGGTCGCGAGCGTCGTCGCGATCGCCATGGACTGATCGGACAACAGATCCTCAAGCTGTTCGCGGCCCTGGCCGACGGCCAGATTGATCGCGTGGATCCGATCATCGAGCGTCGCCCGTATCTGGTCATGCGTCGTCGTGAGCGTATCGCGCAGATGCTCGGTCTTGCCGGAAAGCGCCTGTTCGATTTCCGCAGCCTTGCCGGCGAGCGAGGCGGTCGCCTCGGATGTGCGGGCAGTAAGCGCCTCTGCGATCTCGGCGCTGGTGCCGGTCAAGGCGTCCGAAATCTTGCCGACGCGGCCGCTCAGATCTTCGGCGATACGAGCGCTTGTTTCGGTGAGCGTGCCGGCGATCTGGCTGACGCGGCTGCCGAGGTTCTCGGCTACCTCCGATACGCTTTGCGAAAGCTTGTTCTCGATCTCGCCGACGCGGTCCGTCATCGTCTCGGCGACAGCCATTGCGCGGAACGTCAGGTTGTCGGCAACGTCTTCGGCGTGGCGGCTGAGAGTGTCGGCCATTTCATTGGCGCGGGCCGACATCGTCGAGTTGATCTGCGTTGCGCGCTCCGAAAGGATGCCATCGAGCGCCGTCGTCTGGTTGCTAAGCGCGTCGGTGATCGCCTCGCCGCGTTGCGACAGCACACCCTCGAGCGTTTGGGTCTGGCTGCTGAGCGCTTCGGAGATCGCCTGTCCGCGCTCGGAGAGGACGCGCTCCAGTCGATCAGCGGTACCGGCGACGGCACCTTCTACGAGGCTCACGCCGGAGGTAAGGGCGGTCGAGATGGCGGCAGTGCGCTCCGAAAGCGTGTTGTCCAGGCGATGCTGGCTTGCCGCGATCGCGCTGGTGATTTCGTCGGTCGTGCCTGTGAGTGTCTGTTCGATCCGCGCATGCGCGGATTGCAGGCCGTCGATGAAGGCGGACGTGCGCGAATCAAGCCCCTCGGTCAGGCGCTGCTCGCTGGTCGTCAGCGCATCGGTAAGCGCATCGGCACGCCGGCCGAAGCCATTCTCGATCCGTTCCTGTGCCTCGGTAAGCGCCCCCATCAGCGAACCGGTTTTCTCAGAAAGCACGCTCTCGATGCGCTCCTGCGCACCACCAATGAGGTTGCCGAGCTCGGACGTACGGCTGCCGATACTTTCCTCGATGAAATCCTGTGTCGCGCCAAGGGCCGTGGCAAGCGTCAGCGACTGGTCGGAGAGGGCCGAACCGATCTTGTCGATACCGCTATCGAGCGCGCTGCCGATCGCCTCCGAGCCACCGGAAACGGTCTCGTTGATCCGGTGCAGGCTTTCCATCAGCTTGGTGTCGAGGAGGCTAGCTCGCTTGTCGAAGGCGCTGGCGAATTCGTGGAAGCGTTCGTCGAAGGCCGTCGCCAAATGGCCAACCGTGGTCTGCAGCTTCTCTTCAAAGAAACCGCCGCGAAGATCGAGATCCATGATCGCGTCGTCGGCGCTTGTCTTAAGACTCTGCCTGAAGCTTGCGCCCTTTTCGTCAAGGGCGGAGTTGAGCGAGGCAAGCACGTCATCGAGCCCGCCGGCGATCGCCTGCTGGCCGACGCTCAGGCTCTCGTTGAGGTCGCGGGTCCGTGCGATCAGCGTTTCGTTGAGCTGGCGCGCACGCTCGTTAAGGGCGGCATTCAGTTTTTCGGTATTGGCATCGAGGGTCGAAGCGCGGGTCTCGAACTGGCCGAGCAGCTGCTCGCCGCGTTTCTCCAGGGTCTCGCTCAATGCGTCGAGCCGTGCGTCGAATTCATTGCTGAGCGCGACACCGGCCGTCGTCAGTCCGGAAAGCAGCGCATCAGTACGGGTGGACAGCATCGTGCTGATGGTCTGCAGCGCGTTTTCCGACCTTTCGCTGAGGGCGGCCGAGCGCGTATCGATCAAAGAAGCGAAGGCTTCGCCGGACACAGCAATGCGCGAGGCGATATCCTCGCTCGCCAGTTCCAGATCGTCCTTCAGCTTGGTGTGCGCACCGGCGATCGACGTGCGGATACGGTCCGCGTGACCGATGATCGCTTCGCGCTCAAGCCCCAGTTCCTGGACGAGGGTGCGAACGCGAAGTTCGTTTTCGCTGTAGCTGCGTTCGAGCGCATTGACCTCGGAGTGGACCAGCGTTTCGAGTTCCGTCGCACGTGCGATGGTCCGCTCGATACCTTCATTCATTGCTGACACTTCGCGACGGACGGCCTGGCCGACGGTCATCACGCGGTCTGCGGCGGTTGTTTCCGGCTCGGCAAGACGCAGTGCGACCTCCGCCATCGAGCGCGCCGCATTGCGCAGATCCTGCGCCCTCGCGATCATGACGGCAAAGGAGAAGAACGCCATCACGGGCAGGGCGATGCCGATAAGAATGCCGATTGCACCCGGCGTGGCGGCGAGATCGGCAGGCGAACGGATCTGCCAAATCTGCGGGGCGTAGAGGAGGTGGGCAACGGCGAGACCGGCGAAGGCCCAAAGCAGCGACACCAGCGCAGCGGTACGGATTGCCGCGCGGCTGGTGCGGACTTCGAGAGAACGCAGCATTGCGGCCGGCGATCGGCGCGTATCGTCATTTGCAGGCGAAAGCGGTGGCTGTTTCGGCGCGGGTTCTGGCGCGAGGCTGCGTACCGCCTTCGGCGCTTCCTGCTGCGCCTTTGGAGCCTGCGCCTGACCAGATGCTGCCGCCGCCTGCTTGCTGGGCTCAGACACGGTTTCCTCCGGTTCATCCAAGGAAGTCTTGTCATTCAGAGCCGACTTAAGGTCGTCAAAGTCGATTTTCAGGGCCGCTTCCAGTGCCTGGAACGCCTTTTCGTCGATCGACTCACTGCTCTTTTTCGTCGCCATAGGGATACGCCTCACTACTATTGCCCGCCGATGGCCATCTCCGCAGCGCCGGGGAGGCACCCGAAGACATCCGAAACAGGGCGGTGACACCAGGATACACACACCACATCTGCGTAATACCCTGCCTGATCACCCATTCCATTGCCTCGATGGATAGCCGGAACTAAGGCCTTTCGGCACCGAGCACACAGCTTATCCACCGGAACAGTTGCCACTTTCGTACGCAAACACATTCCTGACCGTATCGTAGTGACACATTAGCCAGGTTCTTACAATTAAGCGCAATCCGCATTCATTAAAATCCTAATGATTTCTTAACAGAATGACGGCCTTCCGGCGGGAAAAGCCAAGGAAATCAGCCCGTTTAACGTCCGTTAACCATTTCCTCAGATTCCTGCGCCGCTTGCATCGCGCTTTAAGCGGATGGCAGCGGCACCGGTCGATGATCCACGCATGCTCTATGCGGCACGACAACGCCGGCGAACATGACACCTATTGACAGGAAACTGACCCATGGCGGCACTCAAGATAGCCTTCGAGACACCGGACAACCAGGGGAGTTCATCCCTCGGCAAAAAGCCCATCGACTTCGCCCAGCTTGGCAAGCAGACGATGGGGGACAAGGAACTGGAGATCGAAGTCCTGCAGTTGTTTGCGCGGCAGGCACGGCAAGCGGTGGGCGAGATCGCTGCCGGTGACGCCGATCGGCGCGTCCAGGCTGCGCATCGCCTGAAAGGTGCGGCGCTCGCTGTCGGTGCCGTCGACGTCGCACAGGCGGCTGCCGCGATCGAGCGCGAACCAGGAAACGCGATCCTTGCCGGGGCGCTCGGCGCGGCCGTGCTCGTGACCGAGCTTTTCATCCTGAAGCTTTGCCGCTGACTTCAACTCTGTCGCGGTACCTCGTGTATTAAACGCCCTTCGTGGCCGTGCCGACGAGCATGTGCCACGAGGGCACGACCGGCTGTTGTTGACTGGCTGGCCAATTTGTTGGAAGAACGTGCCCTGAATTCGCGCCGTCGCCGCCTGTTGGAGCAGGATCTTGTGCTGGTGGCCAATCCTACAATCCATTCCGGAAAGTGAAATGACAAAACTTACGATCGTAGCCTTTGACGGCACGCGCCACGAACTCGATGTCGAGAACGGCTCCACGGTCATGGAGAATGCGGTTCGCAATTCTGTACCGGGCATCGAAGCCGAATGCGGCGGAGCCTGCGCCTGCGCGACCTGTCATGTCTATATCGACGACGAGTGGGCGGCTGCCGTCGGCGCGCCGGAGGCTATGGAAGAGGACATGCTGGACTTCGCCTACGACGTTCGTCCGACGTCGCGGCTTTCCTGCCAGATCAAGATGAGTGAGGCACTGGACGGCCTGGTCGTCCACGTTCCGGAACGCCAGGCCTGATCCCGGGGCCGTTGTCGGCGGCTACTCTACAGCGCCGCGCGTCTAACCAGATGCGCAAAGGTCGCTGTAGAACCTTGAATTTCTGCATAGCGCACAAAAAAATGCCTCGCTGGTCACGCCGACGAGCGAGGCAAGGAGGGCGTATCGCATACAGATGAGGGAGGGAACATCTGCAGCACCAGGACACGCCAGGAGAACCTGTTTTTGCTTCATTGCTTCGGCGCTGTATTAAACGCTCAAAGCAACGACGCGAAACCAAAATAAAGCCATATACGAGTACAACGTCTTAACTATCGGCCGACAGCTAAACATTCATCTCGTCGAGAGGTTGAACTTCAACTCCACCTCTCACTTCATAGTAACAATATAGCTGAGTCGGCGTCCCACTGCCATCGTTAGAATTCGCCAATAAAATACCGTGGGTTTTGAGCAGCCGCTTTGCGCACTGTCAGGCTGCAGTCACCCTGTTCTTGGGGGCGAATTTTTTGCTTCTTGAACAACACGGGCAGTCGCGTTGTGAATAGCAGCGCAAGGCCCGCGGAGAGCAGGGGGGCGACGGCCTCAGCGCCCGTCTTTGAGGCTATCCAGCCGGTATTGCAGCAACCGGATCATGCGACGATCGAAGTTTGCGGCCTCAGTGCGGTCGAAGCGTGCCTGGTCCTTATCGTGGCTTTCAACTTCGGTCGCACTTGTCCGAGCCACTTTGGCTTGCATCCGCTCGCAATCCGCCTCCGGTTTCAGCGCGAGAAACGCTTTTTCCATCTGGCGCGCATGATTGCGCGCGATCTCCGCATGCCGCTCCTCGTGGCGCTTTATGTCGCTTGCGAGCGTGTCCCAAACCAAAGCGAGATCACGCCCCGCCTGTTTGCGATATTTCCAACGCGGCAGGATGATACGTGTGCTGAGAGTCACGCGCGCCGTGCCGATGGCGCAGCGCCCACTGCGGCTGACATAGGTGATCGTGCCACCGAACTTGATCCGCGTGGCTCCGGGATGGCGCGCACCGGTGCTTGTCATCACAGGGCCGGCCGCAGCAAGT
The DNA here is from genome assembly GCF_029892065.1 of Sinorhizobium garamanticum. Classification (NCBI taxonomy): domain Bacteria; kingdom Pseudomonadati; phylum Pseudomonadota; class Alphaproteobacteria; order Hyphomicrobiales; family Rhizobiaceae; genus Sinorhizobium; species Sinorhizobium garamanticum. The sequence continues at coordinate 3,496,111 of NZ_CP120373.1, forward strand.
GCCTTGTCGAGTTCGGCTGCCGTACGACCGCCGATCGAGAAATAGGTGAAGCTCTTGCTGAACACAGTCTCTGCCGCGACGCTCCCCAGCGGAAGGCCGACGAAGAGCGCGACGAGAGCGGCTTTCAGCGGAACGCGTACTCGGTACATCAATGCGTGGTTCTCTTTGGTTGAACTTCGTTGAAGCTTGGGGCATAGCCAGCCCGAGCGCAACACAAATCGACTGAGATGGCGCTCGAAACTCTCGGAGTATCTTGAAGAAAGCTTCGCAACTCTTTGATATTGAACAGGCTGATCTATCTTGGTGCGGCCAAGCAATGTGGCACACCTCTCGGCATCGCGGGATCATGAGAACATGACGAAAACTCCATTTCAGGTGTCTCGCTGGAAATTGGCGCACGGGCGCAGTCTCGAACTAGGGCCGCGTGGCGTTTTGATGGCGATCATCAATGTCACGCCGGATTCGTTCTCCGACGGCGGGCGTTTCATCGATGCCGCTGCGGCCGTGACTGCCGGTCGGCATGCGCTGGAGCAGGGCGCGGAAATCCTCGATGTCGGTGGCGAATCCACCCGCCCGGACGCCGAGCCGGTGACGGCCGAGGAGGAGCAGGCGCGCATCCTTCCGGTGATCGCCGGGCTTGCTCGCGAAACCGATGCGATCATTTCCGTCGACACCTACCGCGCCGAAACGGCGCGGCTCGCCGTCGAAGCCGGCGCCCACATCGTCAATGACGTGCACGGGTTGCAGCGCGAGCCGGCGATCGCGGATGTCGCGGCGGCAACGGGAGCAGGGCTCTGCATCATGCACACGGGCCGCGACAGGCAGAAACTTGATGATGTCGTCGAAGATCAGTTTCATTTTCTCGATCGATCGCTTGAGATCGCAGCCAGGGCCGGTGTCGCGCGGGAAAGAATCGTACTCGATCCGGGTTTCGGATTTGCCAAGGATGCCGATGAAAATCTCGAACTGATGGCACGCTTCAGCGAGTTGCACCGCTTCGGCTTGCCGATCCTGGTCGGAACGTCGCGCAAGCGTTTCATCGGCGCGGTCACGGGGCGAGATGCACCGGCGCGTGACGTCGGGACGGCGGCGACGACCGCGCTTCTCAGGGCCGCAGGCGCTGCGATATTTCGGGTGCATGATGTCGCAATCAACAGGGATGCACTGGTAATGGCAGATGCTATGCTGGCCGCAAAGAACAGCCGACGGGATATGAAGCCATGACTGCGACCTACATTATCACCTTGAAGAATTGCGCTTTCTTTGCCCGCCACGGCGTGCTCGATGAGGAGGAGTTTCTCGGGCAGCGCTTCTTCGTTGATGCCGAGCTCGAGGTCGAGCAGGGCACGGCGCTCGCGGAGGATTGCATCGACGACACCGTGCATTACGGCATTGCCTTTGCGGAAATTGAGAGAATCGTCACCGGTCGCCGGCGCTACCTGATCGAAGCGCTGGCGCTTGAGGTTGCAAAGACCCTTTGCGCCCGCTTCCGGCAAATACGGCGCGCGAAGGTTTCCATCCGCAAGCCGAACGCGCCGGTCCCGGGCGTGCTGGATTATGTGGAAGTCACGGTCGAGCATGTCGCAGAATAGGGCCTGGCGGCGCGCGACGCTCGGTCTCGGCGGCAATCTCGGTGATCCGCCGCGGGCGATGGCGGAGGCGTTGCGCGCACTCGACGAAAGACCGGATTGCAAAATCAACGCTGTGTCACGGCTCTACCGAACACCACCATGGGGCAAGACCGATCAGGCCTGGTTCTTCAACGCCTGCGCTGAGGTAGAAACCACGCTCGATCCCGAGGCGCTGCTCGACACCTGCCTTGATATTGAGCGGGCTATGAAGCGCATTCGCAAGGAGCGCTGGGGGCCGCGCACGATCGACATCGATCTGCTGACCTTCGACGGAGTGAGCTCAGCGAGCGAAAAACTGGAACTGCCACATCCACGCATGACGGTGCGAGGTTTCGTGCTGATGCCGCTTGCCGACTTCGCGGCCGACCTTTGCATAGAAGGGCGTACTGTCCGCGAATGGTTGAAAGATGCCGATGTGACTGGAATTGAGGTGGCGGATGGCGACGCCGATTGGTGGCGCAGGCGTAGCTGAACGCTGGTAATGCCTTGCGGAACGCCCGGCGCCGAGCCGGGCTGATCAAATCGTCTTCCGTCGCTACTTGATCGAGCCGACGGCGATATCGTCCATTTGCCGGTTGAGGTTGACGCCGATGACCGGGATCATCGTCTCCTCGACCTTGACGGAGATCGTGATGTTCATGGTCTCCGCGTCCTGGAGACGGGCTATCATCGCGCCATTGAGCTGCTTGCGGTTGATTCCGACGACGACCTTGTCCTTGGCAACATTGCCCGAGACGACATCGAGCCCCTTGCCGTCGGCGCCATCGAGAAACTTGCCCGTATAGCTGTTACCCTTCTGCGTGATCATGGCGGACATCGGCTGCTTGAAGACGCCGACCCGGCAGAAACCGTCGAGTTTGATGCCGGCGTCTGCACCCGATGTCGGTTCGCCGGTGAGATCGCAGGTAAACTTCGTGCCTTTGTATTTGCCGGCGACGATCTCGCCGGGGCCTTTCCACTGGCCGGCTACCCTCTCGAAAAAAGCCTTGTCGCGGGCGCCGGACGACGCCGGCGTCGCCAAGCCGACAGTGGCAGCAAGCGCAAAAGCGGCAACGCCGCGAACGATCAAAGAAGGGCGCGAGAACATGATCGATCCTTGATGGGTCAACGTCCGAAACTGGCAACCACATTTGCGCTGAAATGGTTAATGGACGGTTTCTTTATTGCTCATATACATGGCAGTTCCCGTGAACATCGCCCCACGAAGAAGTGCCGCTTACGCGGCTCACACAAACCTCACCGCGCGGCGAGCGGCGCCGACGTGTTTTTGAAACTCCATTGCCGCCTGTTACGTCATTGTCATATCGCGGGAGGTCTCGGACATGGCGACGGCGATAGACAAAAAGAGGCATGACATTCACTTGCAACGGACGACGATTCGTCGGCATGGCCTCATGACGCGGGTCACGCACTGGACATGGGCGGTCGCACTGTTTTTCCTGCTCCTCAGCGGCTTGCAGATCTTCAATGCCCACCCATCGCTTTATATCGGCGAGCAATCCGGCTTTGCATTCGACAACAGCGTGTTGTCGATCCGCGCGATCAAGGGAGCCGACGGCAACGCCGAAGGTCTGACGACGTTGTTCGGTCGAAGCATCGACACGACCGGCCTGTTCGGTGTCAGTGGACCGGAGGACAGCCGCGCGTACCAGGCGTTCCCGGGCTGGCTGACCGTGCCCTCCTATCACGATCTTGCGACAGGCAGGGTCGTCCACTTCTTCTTCGCCTGGCTGTTCGCGGCGACGTTCATCTCATGGTTTGCCGCGAGCCTGATCAACGGCCATCTGCGGCGCGATATCCTGCCGACCTTCTCGGATATTCGCGGCCTGCCGGGCAGTTTCGTCGATCATTTGCGGTTCCGTTTCCATAGTGGCCACTCCTACAACGGTCTACAGAAAATCTCCTATGCGATTGTTCTTCTGGTGCTTTTCCCGCTGATGATCCTGACGGGACTGACGATGTCACCGGGAATGAACGCCGCCGTGCCCTGGCTCACGGAGATCTTCGGCGGCCGCCAGACGGCGCGCACCATCCATTTTGCAGTCATGCTGCTGCTCGTGGGCTTCTTTGCCATCCACATCTTCATGGTCTTTGCCGCCGGACCGATCAACGAGATGCGCTCAATGGTGACCGGGCGGTACCGAATCGACCGGGAGGTAGCCGAGGGAGGACCCGAACGATGAGCCGGATCATCATCAACCGTAGGCGGCTTTTGACCGCGGCGGGTGTCGCAGCCTCGACGTTGCCCCTTGCTGGATGCGATGCGTTGGACGGCATGCTGTCGAGCGGGGCGACCGCACGTGATGCGATGGCCAAGGCGAATGGCCTAACCTATCGCGTCCAGCGCTTCCTGATCGGCGCCGACAGTCTGGCAAAAGAATTTTCGGAGAGCGAGATCCGCCAGGGGCAAAGGCCGAACGGCTCCACCGACCCGACCGACGCCACATACATCGCGCTTCGGGATGCCGGCTTCGCCGGCTACCGTTTGGACGTCGGCGGGCTTGTCGACCGGCCGCTGAGGCTTTCGCTCGACGAGTTGCGCAACATGCCGTCACGCACGCAGATCACCCGCCACGATTGCGTCGAAGGCTGGAGTTGCATCGCCAAGTGGACGGGTGTCCCGCTCGCTGCCGTTCTGGACGAAGCGGGCGCGAAGCCGGAGGCACGCTACGTGGTATTTCGATGCTTCGACACGATGAATCTCGGCCTCTCCGGGGACGTCGCCTATTACGAGTCGATCGACATGCTGGATGCCCGCCATCCGCAGACGATCCTGGCCTATGGCTTGAACGAAGAACCTCTCCCGGTCGAGAATGGCGCCCCCTTGCGTGTGCGGGTCGAGCGTCAGCTCGGATACAAAATGGCGAAATACATTCGCTCGATCGAGCTCGCCTCCGACCTCGCACCGTACGGCCAGGGGAAGGGCGGTTTCTGGGAGGACCTCGGCTACGACTGGTATGCGGGCATATAGGAGCAATTCCAGGAAAAGTGTGAAACGGCTTTCCGTTCGGAATTGCGTGGTTTCAAAGAGTTAGGTTTCACTGTTCCCATGAAACAATGAAGTGATCCAGCGCCCACGCGTGCACAGGCCACTAGGAGGTTAACGCCGATCAGCTCTCGGGCCGATCTGCCGAACGCAACGCACCGGGCGCGAGATCGGAGAGGAAGTCCCCGATCCCCGGTCGCTTCAGCGCACGGAACGGCATGGGACGGCACAGATCCATCGCTGCTATCCCGATGCGCGCGGTCATCAGCCCGTTGATGACCCCTTCGCCAAGACGGGCGGAGAGTTTGGATGCAAGGCCGTGGCCGAGAACCTGTTGGATGAGGCTGTCGCCGGCAGCAATCGAGCCGGTGACGGCAAGATGCGCAATGACGTCGCGCATGAGCCGCAGCATGCCGAGCGTGCCCGGGCGACCGCCGTAGAGCTCCGCCATCGCACGGATCATCCGGGCCGATTCGTAAAGAACATAACCGAGATCGACGAGCGCGCGCGGACTTACGGCTGTCACGATCGACACGCGCTTCGAGGCGGCCAGGATCATCCGGCGCGCTTCGCGGTCAAGCGGCGTCAGCAATTCCCGCTCGGTCAATTCGAGAAGATGAGGGCCGTCGATGATCTCGCCCTCGGTTTCCGCGAGGCGCGCCCGGCCTTTTGCCGTGCGCGGATTGGCGGCCAGCAGATGGACGAGCCTCGCGGTTGCGGCGCGCGCGGTCTTGCTGCTGGCCGCAGCTTCACCGACGTCTATTTTCAATTGCTGTATCGCCGTCAGCTGCATCATGCCGAAGAGCTCGCGCACGATGACGACCAGGAAGGCGAGGGCGCCGATCGCGACGACGGCAATCGCGCCGTAGCCAAGCCAATCGGCGCGGGAAAAGAGGTCGCGAACCAGGCTATCGACCCACAATCCCAAGGCAAGCGAAAGCAGTATCCCCAGTGCGCCCACCGCCACCTTGCCGAAGGAAAGCCGACCACGACGCGGGCTTGCTTCCGGCAGGTTGAGCGCTTCGATCGCCGCAGTTGTCTCGATGAACGGGTCTTCGGCATCAGGCGTCATGACGACCTGCTCGCTGAAGCTTGCCGGCGCGCGTCGTTGTTGTTGTCGCTCCTTGCGTTCGGTCTGCTCGTCGGGCTCGACGGTGAAGGCGGCCGGCTTGCGCCCACGGTTTTTGAAATCGTCGCTCATGCCAGGCGATCTCCGAGCAGGAACTGCATTGCACGGTCAAGCCGGATATGTGGTACCGAGAGTTTCAATCCGCCGCGCGTCTCTTCCAGATGCGGTGGGCGGAAGCGCACGAAGTTCAGCTCAGGCATCGCGCGCTCCGCTTCCGCGGGTTTCGAGGCCTTATGCCCGTCCGCTGGCTCAAAAAGAACTTCAGGATCTTCCGGTAAATCACCGGGAAATATCGCTGTCTTTCTTTCTCCGTCGAATACTTCGCCATTTATCCGCTCGCCGGCAATGGGGGTGCCGACGATCACCGGAAGCGTGTGGCCGTCGTGGTTCACCGTCGCCTCGCGCGTCGCGCGGACGGATGCAAGCGCCATCACTTCAAGACCTGCGCCGCTCATGCCGATCCGTTCAGCCGCGCGGCTGACGAGCCGGGCGGTAATGCGTTCGAGCCGGTCGTGGCTCTCGTGGTGCAGGTGGTCGGCCTTGGTCGCGGCGATCAGGACCCGATCTATGCGGCGTGTGAACAGGGACGAAAGCCAGGAATTGGTGCCGGGCCGGAAGCAGGCGAGCACGTCGGCGAGTGCCTGTTCCAGATCACTCAGCGCTTCCTGCCCGCGGTTGATCGCCTGCAAGGCGTCGACAAGCACGATCTGGCGGTCGAGACGGGCGAAGTGCTCGCGGAAGAAAGGGCTTACGACGTGGGTCTTGTAGGCCTCGTACCGGCGCTCCATCATCGCCCAGAGCGATCCTTTCGGCGCGCGGCCCTCAGGCAGGTCCGGAAGCGGCGAGAAGGTCAGCGCCGGCGAACCCTCGAGGTCTCCGGGCATCAAGAAGCGGCCGGGCGGCAGCGTCGAGAGGGATCGGTGGTCGGCCTTGCAGGCTTGGAGATAGGCGGTGAAGCTTTCGGCAAGCCGCCGGGCGCTGCCCTCGTCCGCCGCGGCAGTCGCGCCGCTCACTGATGCAAGCGCCAGCCATTCGCGCGAAAGGCCTGCGCGTGTGCCGGTGTGCGCGCGCCGCACCGTGCTCTCGCTGAACTGCCGAAAATCCTGCGCAAGCAGGGGCAGGTCGAGCAACCATTCCCCCGGATAGTCGACGATGTCTATCGACAGCCGCCCGGCCGAAAACATCCGGTTCCAGCCGCTGGCGCTTTCATAGTCGAGCGTGACGCGCAGCTGCGAAATCGCCCTCGTCGAATCCGGCCAGACCCGATCTCTCACGAGGGCGGCGATATGATCCTCGTATTGGAAGCGCGGCACCGCATCGTCGGGTTGCGGCTCAAGCCGGACCTTCGAGACCCGCCCGGATCGAATGGGTTCGAACACCGGCAGGCGGCCGCCATTCAGCAAATTATGGACGAGCGAGGAAATGAAAACGGTCTTGCCGGCACGCGACAGGCCGGTGACTCCGAGCCGGACGGCGGGATTGACGAGCCCGGATGCGCGATCGGCAAGATTGTCCAGCGCAATCAGGGCATCATCTTTGAAGCTGCTCAAAATGGGCGCCAAGTCTGTCCGTTCCTCGGGATTGATTTCGTCGATATGAGAATCGTCTGCTTACCTGCAGCCATTAAAGACGCCGCGCACATGCTTTGGCCGTGGTGCGATATAGGAAATCTTTCCGCCACTGCAACGACATAGCAGGACTTTCGGTTGGCAGGCAGGATTTCGTTACGATTTTCCCGTCTCCTCCGGCACGGATAGCAACAGCGTCGAAAGTCTTGCCAACCATCTGGCGCCGGCGCTCGGGGGTGCCGAAAAGTCGATGACTGCCAACGCGGCCGGAGGATAGCCGTCCGCGAGAACCCTATCGGCAGCTTCATTGCCGATGAGTCGACGAAACAACTCCTCGATCATCGGATTGTGACCGATGAGCATCAGTGAGGCCAGGCTGGAATTTGCTTCGAGAAGCTCGGCGTAGACGTTCATCGATCCCGTATAGAGCGCATCGATGTAACGAAGATCTATGTCTTCTCCGAGCGTGCGACGGAACGGTTCGGCGGTCTGGCGACAACGGACCGCGGTCGAGCACAGGATCAGGTCCGGTCGAATGCCATGGTCGGCAGCACTCTGGGCGATCAGTTCCGCCTCGGCATAGCCGGTATCGTCAAGCGTGCGGTCGAAATCCCGCTGACCTGGCAGCGCCCAGCCCGAACGGGCGTGGCGGAGTAGGAAGAGGCGAAATGCCGGGGCGACGCTGTCTTGCATGTATCGTCCGGGGGGCGCTCAAGTCGCCCGAAGGTTGGAGTCATCTGTCTACTGTCTGTTCCCTTAAATCACAGCCGATCTGAAGTTAAGAACATGCAGCAATTCAAAGCCCTATAGCGCTGCGCGTCTGATCAGACGCGCAGCGCTATAGGCCGGATCCAGTCGCGAGTCCGGCAGGATGGGTACCTTGTCCCGCTGCCGCAGCAAAGATCAAGCCGTCGGCATACGTTTTCCGCGGAACCCAGGCTTCTTGAATTGACGCTCAAGGCACACCAGATGTCGCAATCTGAAATGCTGCCGGCGTCGGCCGGCGGTTTGCAGGTAAACCGGCCGACCGCAATCGGCGATCAAGACTTCGTGTGTAATTTTGATGAAATATTCGTCAGTTAGCCTGAAATGCAAGCATTGCTAAAATGCGGTTGAGTGTCTGGCACAAGGCTTGAATCGGAGCTTCCATAGGTCTATACACCGCCGCAATGAGATGTTCTTCAGGAGAATCGCGTTGAGTGAGAAGATCGATCTTAGTACCTTTGTTCTCTCCGAGGACGAGGAATTTATGAATGCCAACCACCGGGCGTATTTTCGTGCAAAGTTGAATGCCTGGAAAAATGATATCCTTCGCGAGGCCCGCGAGACACTGGACCACTTGGCAGAGGAGAGCGCCAACCATCCGGATCTCGCGGACCGAGCTTCTTCCGAAACAGACCGGGCCATCGAATTGCGCGCCCGGGACCGGCAACGGAAACTGATCGCCAAGATCGATGCTGCATTGCAGCGGCTTGACGAAGGAACCTACGGTTACTGCGAGGAAACGGGCGAACCGATCGGTTTGAAGCGTCTGGACGCCCGGCCGATTGCAACCCTCTCGATCGAGGCGCAGGAGCGTCACGAACGTCGCGAGAAGGTCTATCGGGACGAATAACGGATACAGGTTTTCCTGATCTGAAAAAACGGCGCGGTTAACCGCGCCGTTTTTCGTTATTGGGTTGCTTGGGCCAACGTGCCTTCTGGCAATCCATGATCATCCTTCTGCCGCGCTCAGGGCTTCCGCCCGGCGGAAATGTCGGCGAGCATGCGATTCATTTCCTCTTCGATCGTCGGCTCCTTGCGGATATTGTCCGGTGTACCACCGAGCAACGGTTCCTGGCGGCCGCCCGCAATTGGCCGGCTCTCCGCCTGGGGCCCAACGGAGGGCGCCAGCCGTTGGAGATCGCCGCTGATCTCCGCATCGAGAATCCGCTCGAAATCCGAAACCCTGTCCGACGCGGCCGGTTGAATCGGCATCGGGTGTGTCTGCGCGGCCGGCGCGGAGGCCGCGTGCATCGAGCCCTGTTGCATTGGCGCCTGCTCGCGCCGCGGCGCCACCGGCAACACCCGCTCGCGGGCGACGTCGAAAATATCTTCCGCACGTTCAATGGCGGAAACGGTGGGAATCGCGGACACGGGCGGCGAAACCCTGGCTGGCGGCTGTTGCTGGAGTGGTTGCGCCGCCGCGGGTCTTTGCTCCGCGGCAAGGCGGATCGGCGGCGCCGGCTCCACGCGGGGAGCCGCTGCCTGCGCCCGCTCTTCCATGCGCGCGGCAGGCCGCTCCTCGGCGGCGGCTGTAGCTTCCGCCGGAACCGGCGCCGGCGCAGGTGCGGGCCTCGGCTCGGGTCGCGGCGCGGCCTTGGGCGCCTCGGCGACCTTTTGTTCGGCGGCGCCGGTCTCTGCCGGTGCGGTGTCGTCCGGCGCAATTCGACTTTCGATGACGATGTCCGTCGGGCCACCGATCATAACGAGATGTTCGACGTCATCGCGGCGAACAAGCACGAGGCGGCGGCGCGCGTCGACCGCAGCGGCGTCGAGGACGGCCAGTCTCGGCTGTCTGTTCTTGCCGCCGCGCACAAAGGGGGAGGAGGGTCTGTGGCGCATGATCCAGAGCACGGCTACAAGGCACAAGAGCCCGACGGCAACGGCCGCGGCGGCGATGATGAATCGGCTGCCGTTGTCCCCGACAATGGTTTCGATCATAGGCTGAACTCCTTCTGCCTCCCCCGCATGTCAATATTTGACGGCTTTTTTCGGGCCGGTACAAGCTTGCGCCCGACATTCCCTGTGAATTGACCGGGATGCTTCCGCAGAGACGCTTTTTGCTGTTATCTCTGATTGTTAAAGGTGATTCCAGTTCGATGATCCAACGCGGGAAAGGCACTTGCGGATTTCGCGAAGCGTTGGTCGGACACCGGCTACTGCATGATTCCTTAAGCCGGGATCGATTTAAGGATAGATTATGCAGCAACTCAAGGGATTGCAGCGAGCCTAGCGCGCCTGAACAAGGGGCACGGCGCTGTGTATGATGGCAGGGGTGGTCGCGCGCGGCCGCAGCGGCAGGTGAGGACCGATGACGAAATTGCGGCAGTCAGGTGACTACCAGATGCCGGTTGTTGACCGCGGCGTCCGGCCGGGCACGGTCTTGCGGATCATCCTGCTGGCGATCGTGCTCACCGCGTCGGCAGCCGCCTTCGTCGTCTTCAAGAACCAGCTCGAGAACGAAATCGTCCTTGGCATCCTCGGCGTGCTGGCGATGGTCGGCATATTCTTCCTGGTCTCGTCGGTGATCGGTTTCATCGAAGTCATGCCGCAGACGCGTCCCGACGAGCTCGCGCGTGCCTTTCTCGACGCTCACGAAGATGGCACGATCGTCACCGATCGCAGGGGACGCATCATCTATGCCAATGCCGCCTATGGCGCGCTGACCGGCGCCAAGAGTGCCGCCGGCGTCCAGTCGCTCGAGACTATTCTCTCCAGGAACCGCGAAGCGACCGAAGCAATTTATCGCCTCACCAACGGCCTCCACGAAGGCAAGAAGGGACACGAGGAATTCCGGTTGCTGAAGCCGCTCGCAAACGGCGCGTCGGTCGCCTCCGGCGCCCACTGGTTCCGCCTCAAGGCTCGCGTCCTGCCCTTGGAGGACAGCGACAGAAACCCGCTCTATCTCTGGCAGATCGCCGACATCACGGCCGAACGAGACGACCAGGAGCGTTTCTTCAAGGAACTGCAGAACGCGATCGACTATCTCGATCACGCCCCGGCAGGCTTCTTCTCGGCCGGACGCAAGGGCGAGATCTTCTATATCAACGCGACCCTCGCCGATTGGCTCGGCATCGACCTCACCAAGTTTCAACCGGGATCGGTCAGCATTGCCGATGTGGTCGCGGGCGAAGGTCTCGCGCTCGTCCAGTCGGTCCAGGCCGAGCCGGGCCTCAAGAAGACGAAAGTTCTTGATCTCGACCTGCGCAAAACCAACGGCCAGAGCCTGCCGGTACGCCTCATCCACCGTGTCTCGTCGACCCGTGACGGTGCGCCCGGCGAAAGCCGGACGATAGTCATGTCGCGTGAAGACGATGATGGCGATCAGTCGGCCTCGAACGCCGCCATGCGCTTCACGCGCTTCTTCAACAACACGCCGATGGCGATCGCTTCGGTCGACGGCGACGGGCGGATCCTGCGGACGAATGCTCCGTTCCTGAAGCTGTTTGCAGGTCTTGTTTCGCAGGACGACGTCGAGCGCGGCGCATTGATCGAAACGGTCGTGCACAAGTCCGAAAGAAACCGCCTTCAGGACGCGCTTGCGGCGGCAAAGGACCGGCAGGGCGATATCGCGCCGATCGACGCCTTGCATCCGAGCGACGAGGCACGACATTTCCGCTTCTACGTCAACGCCGTGATCGACCAGAGCGATCAGGCACCGGAGGAGGCGGCGATCATCTATGCGCTGGAGATCACCGAGCAGAAGGCGCTCGAGACCCAGATGGCGCAGACGCAGAAGATGAATGCGGTAGGGACGCTCGCAGGCGGCATCGCCCACGATTTCAACAATGTGCTGACCGCGATCCTGCTTTCCTCCGACCACCTCCTGCTTTCGGCGCGGCCCGCGGATGCAACCTTCGCCGATCTGATGGAAATCAAGCGCAACGCCAATCGTGCCGCCGTGCTCGTGCGACAACTGCTCGCCTTCTCGCGCAAGCAGACGATGCGCCCGACCGTGCTCAATCTCACCGACGTCATCGGCGATCTGCGAATGCTCGTCGACCGGATGACCGGCACCAATGTCAAGGTCGAGGTCGACTACGGCCGAGACCTCTGGCCGGTGAAGACCGATCTCGGCCAGTTCGAGCAGGTCCTGCTCAATCTTGCCGTCAATGCGCGGGATGCCATGCCCGAAGGCGGAACGATCACGCTGCGGACGCGAAATCTGCCGGCAAGCGAGGTGGCGGCGCTCGGACGACGGGAACTGCCGGAGGACGACTTCGTCATGGTCGAGGTCGCCGACCAGGGCACCGGCATTCCGCAGGAGATCATGGACAAGATCTTCGAGCCCTTCTTCACGACGAAGGAAGTCGGCAAGGGCACCGGCCTCGGTCTTTCGATGGTCTATGGCATCGTCAAGCAGTCGGGCGGCTATATCTATCCGGAGTCGGAAGTCGGGAAGGGCACCACCTTCCGCATTCTGCTGCCACGCCATGTCGAGGAAGTCGCAGCCGAAGCGTCGTCGGCAACCGAAGTTGCGATGCCGGCGGCCAGCAACTTGGTCGTGGCGCCCGCGCCCAAGGCGGAATCGGAGCCTGCAGACCTCACTGGCGATTCCGCTGTCGTGCTCCTGGTCGAGGACGAGGAAGCGGTGCGCCGCGGCGGCAAGCGCATGCTCGAGACGCGCGGTTACACCGTTCACGAGGCCGGATCGGGCGTTGAAGCGCTCGACATCATGGAGGAACTCAACGGCGCGGTCGACATCGTCGTATCGGACGTCGTGATGCCGGAGATGGACGGGCCGACGCTGCTGCGCGAACTGCGCAAGAAGTACCCGGACTTGAAATTCATCTTCGTGTCGGGTTACGCGGAAGACGCTTTTGCGCGCAACCTCCCGGCCGATGCAAAGTTCGGTTTCCTGCCGAAGCCATTCTCGCTGAAACAACTGGCTGTCGCCGTTCGCGAGATGCTGGATTCTTGAGCGGCGCTGATACCCGGCGCATGAAAAGGCCCGGTCCAGCGCCGGGCCTCTTGTTAAAGCAATTCCAGGAAAAGCCGTCCGGAATTGCGTAATTTCAAAGAGTTAGATCATTTCACTGTTTCAGTGAAATGATCCAGCAAAGTTGCTTCACCTACTTCGCCGTCAGTGCAACGGCGATTTCGGCGGCAAGACGGGCATTGTTTTCCACGAGCGCGATATTGGTTTCGAGGCTGCGGCCGTCGGTCATGTGGAAAAGGTTGTCGAGCAGATAAGGCGTGACGGCCTTGCCGACGATCTCGTCGCTCGCGGCATTGTCGAGGGCACGGGTGATGTAGATTTCCATCTCCTCGCGCGGAATTTCACTCTCTTCGGGAACCGGATTGGCAACAAGCATGCCGCCGTCGATGCCGAGCAAGTCGCGCATCTTCTGGAAATTGGCGATCGCGGCGGGGCTGTTCAGCATCAGCGGACTCTTGATGCCGGAATCGCGCGACCAGAAGGCCGGGAAGGTTTCGCTGTCATAGGTGACAACCGGAACGCCGCGTGTCTCCAGCACCTCGAGCGTCTTCGGGATGTCTAGAATGGCCTTGGCGCCGGCGCAGACAACGATGACGCCGGTGCGGGCGAGTTCGTCGAGATCGGCGGAAATATCGAAGCTCTGCTCCGCGCCGCGGTGAACGCCGCCGATCCCGCCGGTGGCAAAGACGCTGATGCCGGCGCGCGCCGCGGCGATCATCGTCGCTGCCACGGTCGTGGCGCCCGTGCGCCGTTCGGCGATGGCGAAGGCAAGATCGGCGCGCGAGAGCTTCATGGCGCCTTCCGTTTTTGAAAGTGCCTCCAGCTTCGCGTCGTCGAGGCCAATGTGAAGGACGCCGTGAATGACCGCAATTGTTGCGGGCACGGCGCCCTGTTCACGGATGATCGCTTCGACGCTGCGGGCCATGTTGAGGTTGCCGGGATAGGGCATGCCATGGGTGATGATCGTCGATTCGAGCGCGACGATCGGCGCGCCACGCGCCCTGGCGGCCGCGACTTCATCGGAATATTCCATCGGCAGGGACGGGGAGGAGGGTTTTGTCATGGATCTATCCTTAAATCGCGATCATGTTGGGCTTAAATCAACCAAGGATCATCGAGATCGTTTCCAAAAAGGTTCGAAGCGAGATGCGGAAGGAAGCTGCGCGCATTTTCGTCCCGCCGGCGTTCGACGTCAGTTCTCATGACAGCATTTGCGGCGCCGGCACAAGAGCCACCGCCTGTTCGAGATTGCTCGCAGACATGTCCTGCGAAACGGCAAAAGGCGAGCGGAGCGTTATCCCCGCGGCGGCAATCCCGTAGCGCAGGCAACCGGCAAGATCGAAACCCGAAAGCCGCGCCGTGAGGAACCCCGAGGCCAATGCGTCGCCGGCGCCCGTGACGTCTGCAAGCGCGGGCAGGGCAGGCGGAACGACGAGGCAGGCCTCGCTGCGATCGAAGGCGACAGCGGCGCTGCCGCCGCGCGTTACGACGCCACCAGTAAGACCGGCCGCTCGCAACAGCGATGGCCAGTTCGCAGCCTCTGGTGCGTCCATCCCGGTCAGGGCACGCGCTTCCGCCTCGTTCATGAACAGGAAACTGAGCCCGCCGAGGCATTTCCTGAGCCGCATCACCTTTGCCGGTGACACGGCGATGGCGGCAACAATTCGATCGTCCCTGGACGCCACACTGACCAGCGTGGAGAGTGTCTCCTCGGGCAGGTTCGCATCCATCAGCACCAGATCGCTGGCAGACAATATTTCGCGTATCGCGCGCTGCTGCAGCCGGCGAGGCGAAAACAACTGGTAGAGCTCCATGTCGGCAAGCGCGATGACGAGGTTGCCGTCGTTTTCAAGGATCGCCGTATAGCTCGGCGTTTTCCGGTCGAGAAAGGTGAACGGGCAATCGATCACACCAGCCGCGGCCGCGGCAGCCGCCACCATCTCGCCTGCGGCGTCGCCGCCGCGCGGGCTGATCATTCGTACGCTGTGACCGAGGCGCGCAAGGTTTCTCGCCGCGTTGAAGCCGCCTCCGCCCGCTTCCTCGAACCACGAGCCGGGATTGCTCGCGCCGGGAGCGGTGACGCCGCTGATGCGGCCGCGACGATCGATGTGGGCGCCGCCGAATACGGCGATTTCCCGTTGTTTCATAAAAGCTCCTCTTTGGATTGCTTCAATCCGAAATCACAGCCGCGGCACGGTCGCGAATCGCGCTGGTATCGCCAAACCTGGCCGCGGTCCGGCATGGCCTGTGGAAATGTGGTACAATGCCCGTGAACAAGAATCGAACGCAATGAAAATAACCATTACAATTCAATTGGTTGCCACTCTGTTGCCAAAGCGGAACAAAACATGTACAAAAACTCCTGCGGCGGCTTCATTGCCTCGATAGCTCCAATAACCTAAAGGTGGGACCAAATGGCACAAAACTCTTTGCGGCTCGTAGAGGACAAATCGGTGGATAAAAGCAAGGCACTTGAAGCGGCTCTTTCCCAGATCGAACGTTCGTTCGGCAAGGGATCGATCATGAAGCTCGGCGCGAAGGACAGCGTAATCGAGATCGAAACTATTTCGACCGGTTCGCTCGGCCTCGATATCGCGCTCGGCATCGGCGGCCTGCCGAAGGGGCGCATCGTTGAAATCTATGGTCCAGAAAGCTCTGGCAAGACGACGCTGGCGCTGCAGACTATTGCGGAAGCGCAGAAGAAGGGTGGCATCTGCGCCTTCGTCGACGCCGAACATGCGCTCGATCCGGTCTATGCGCGCAAGCTTGGCGTCGATCTCGAAAACCTCCTGATCTCGCAGCCGGACACCGGTGAGCAGGCGCTCGAAATCACCGACACGCTGGTCCGTTCCGGCGCCATCGACGTCCTCGTCGTCGACTCCGTCGCTGCCCTCGTGCCGCGCGCTGAAATCGAAGGCGAAATGGGCGACAGCCTGCCGGGCATGCAGGCCCGCCTGATGAGCCAGGCGTTGCGCAAGCTGACCGCTTCGATCTCCAAGTCCAACTGCATGGTGATCTTCATCAACCAGATCCGCATGAAGATCGGCGTCATGTTCGGTTCGCCGGAAACGACGACGGGCGGCAACGCGCTGAAGTTTTATGCATCGGTGCGCCTCGATATCCGCCGCATCGGCTCGGTCAAGGAGCGCGAGGAAGTCGTCGGCAACCAGACTCGCGTCAAGGTCGTCAAGAACAAGATGGCGCCCCCCTTCAAGCAGGTGGAATTCGACATCATGTATGGCGAGGGCGTTTCCAAGACCGGCGAGCTTATCGATCTCGGCGTCAAGGCCGGCATCGTCGAGAAGTCCGGCGCCTGGTTTTCCTATAACAGCCAGCGGCTCGGCCAGGGGCGGGAGAACGCGAAACTTTTCTTGCGTGACAATCCCGATCTTCTGCGCGAGATCGAGATGGCTCTGCGGCAGAATGCCGGCCTGATCGCTGACAAGTTCCTGGAGAACGGTGGACCGGAGAGCGATGACGACGGCGATGCAGCAGCCGAAATGTAAGATCTGAGGCGCACGCGTTTTGGATAAAGCCGGTCGTTCTTCCAGACGGCCGGTTTTTTGCTGCCGTCTGGACAGCATGATAGACGAAAGATAAAAGCCTGTGGTTCCGGCGGCTGAGGGCGTTGGTGGGCGCGACTGTCACGGACAGACGCGAGGTTGAGATGGCGGTGCGCGGCCCGAGAAGTGCGGTCGCAACCGGGAATGGTGCACAGATAGGACGCAAAATGAGCGGCGTGAATGAAATCCGGTCGATGTTTCTCGACTATTTCCGCAAGAACGGTCACGAGATCGTGCCGTCGAGCCCCCTGGTGCCGCGCAACGACCCGACGTTGATGTTCACCAATGCCGGTATGGTGCAGTTCAAGAACGTCTTCACCGGCCTGGAGCAGCGCCCCTATTCGACGGCCGCGACGGCGCAGAAATGCGTGCGTGCCGGCGGCAAGCACAACGACCTCGACAATGTCGGCTACACTGCCCGGCACCACACCTTCTTCGAAATGCTCGGCAACTTCTCGTTCGGCGACTATTTCAAGGAACGCGCGATCGAGCTCGCCTGGAACCTCATCACCAAGGAATACGGGCTCGATGCCAAGCGCCTGCTGGTGACTGTCTACCATACCGACGATGAAGCCTTCGGCCTCTGGAAGAAGATCGCCGGCTTCAGTGACGACCGGATCATCCGCATTCCGACCAGCGATAATTTCTGGGCGATGGGCGATACCGGCCCCTGCGGCCCGTGCTCGGAGATCTTTTACGATCACGGCGAGCACATCTGGGGCGGACCGCCCGGATCGGCCGAAGAGGATGGCGACCGCTTTATTGAGATCTGGAACCTCGTCTTCATGCAGTACGAGCAGGTCACAAAGGAAGAGCGCGTCGACCTGCCGCGCCCATCGATCGATACCGGCATGGGACTGGAACGCGTAGCCGCCGTCCTCCAGGGCCAGCACGACAATTATGACATCGACCTGTTCCGCGCATTGATTGCTGCTTCCGAAGAGGCAACCGGCGTCAAGGCGGAGGGCGACCGCCGCGCAAGCCACCGCGTCATCGCCGACCATCTACGTTCATCCGCCTTCCTGATCGCGGACGGTGTGCTGCCCTCGAATGAAGGCCGCGGCTATGTGCTGCGCCGCATCATGCGCCGCGCCATGCGCCACGCACAGTTGCTCGGCGCGGAAGACCCGTTGATGTGGAGGCTCCTGCCGGCGCTCGTCGAGCAGATGGGCCGCGCCTATCCGGAGCTTGCCCGCGCCGAAGCGCTGATCTCCGAAACGCTGAAGCTGGAAGAGACGCGTTTCCGCAAGACGCTGGAGCGCGGTCTGAACCTCCTTTCCGAAGCCTCGGCAGGTCTTTCCGAGGGCGACCGGTTCAACGGCGAAACAGCCTTCAAGCTTTATGATACCTACGGCTTCCCGCTCGACCTGACGCAGGATGCGCTGCGGGCTAAAGGCATCACGGTCGACACCGATGCGTTTTCCGCGGCAATGGAACGACAGAAGGCAGAAGCGCGCGCCAACTGGGCTGGATCGGGTGAAGCCGCGACCGAGACGATCTGGTTTGAACTCAAGGAAAAGCACGGTGCGACGGAATTCCTCGGCTATGACACCGAGGCCGCCGAAGGTGTAATCCAGGCGATCGTCCGCGATGGTCGCGTGGTCGAATCCGCTTCCAAGGGCGAGAGCGTTCAGGTGATCCTGAACCAGACACCCTTCTATGGCGAATCCGGCGGCCAGATGGGCGATACCGGCATTATCGCGACCGACACCGGCAAGCTGACGGTCACCGACACGCAGAAGCGCGGGGAGGGGCTATTTGTCCACTACTGCGTTGTCGGCGAAGGAAGCGTGAAGACTGGCGAGGCGGCTGCGCTCACCGTCGATCACGCGCGTCGCACCCGGCTCCGCTCCAATCACTCCGCGACCCACCTGCTGCACGAGGCGCTGCGCGAGGTGCTCGGCACGCATGTGGCGCAGAAGGGCTCGCTTGTCGCGCCGGACCGGCTACGCTTCGACGTATCGCACCCGAAGCCGATGACGACGGACGAATTGAAGGTCGTGGAGGAGATGGCGAATGAGATCATCGTTCAGAATTCGCCTGTGAAGACGCGACTGATGACCGTTGACGATGCGATCGCGGAAGGCGCCATGGCGCTCTTCGGCGAGAAATACGGCGACGAGGTCCGCGTCGTCTCCATGGGGCAGGGCGTTCGCGGCTCGAAGGCCGGGAAACCGTACTCGGTGGAACTCTGCGGTGGCACGCATGTGTCGGCGACCGGCGACATCGGTCTCGTGCGGATCGTTTCTGAAAGTGCGGTCGGTGCCGGCGTGCGTCGAATCGAGGCGCTGACGGGCGAGGCGGCTCGCGCCTATCTCAACGAGCAGGACGAACGGGTGAAAACGCTGGCGTCCGCGCTCAAGGTCCAGCCGGCGGATGTGCTCGGACGGGTGGAGGCCCTGCTCGACGAGCGCCGGAAGCTGGAGCGGGAGCTGACCGAGGCGAAGAAGAAGCTTGCTCTCGTCGGTGATGGCCAGAATGGTTCGGCCGATGCCGCCCGTGATATCGCGGGCGTTCGCTTCCTTGGCAGGGTCGTGTCCGGCGTCGAGCCGAAGGACCTGAAGAGCCTCGCCGACGATGGCAAGAAGACGCTCGGTTCGGGCGTTGTCGCTTTCGTCGGCGTTTCCGGCGATGGCAAGGCGAGCGCGGTGGTGGCCGTTACCGACGACCTCACCTCGAAGGTCAGTGCCGTCGACCTGGTGCGCGTCGCTTCGGCCGCACTCGGTGGCAAGGGCGGCGGTGGACGCCCGGACATGGCCCAGGCCGGCGGACCGGATGGCAACCGTGCCGCCGAAGCGATCGAGGCGGTCGCTGTAGCGCTCGCCGGTTGACCTACGCTTGATTGAACAGGGGAAAGGGCGCTGCGGCGCCCTTTTTCATGCGCTCTTTTCGTTGCGGATACTTTTGAGCGCCGCTTGAACCGAGGCACGCATCACCACACGTGGCGGGCGAACGTCATGCTGGCGGAGCGTGCGGCGCACCTGCGACCTGGCGCCGGTGATGATAAATCGCACACCCGTCCGCTCGGCCTTCCGCAGCGTCCCCTCAATGACATTGGCAGCGGTCGAATCCATGAAGGGCACCTCCGAGCAATCGAGAATGAAGTTCCGGCGCTGGTCGGCGATGCGGTCGAGGACAGTGCCGACGGTTGCGGCCGAGCCGAAGAAGAAGATGCCCGAGATCCGATAGACCACCGTGTCCGGGTCGTCCGCGATGACCGGGTGTTCTTCCTCGCCATTCTCCTCCTTCAGGGCCTCCAGTGGTTTTGTTTCTCCGACAGAGATGCTCTTTGCCATGCGGTCGATGAAAAGAACCGCGCCGAGCGCGAAGCCGATCACGATGCCCTCCGTCAGCTCGCGGAAGACGACGATGATGAAGGTCGCCAGAAGCACGACCGCATCGCCGTAGGAGGATCGCATGAGCGCCATGAACGCCGGCTTCTCGATCATGTTCCAGGCAACCACGGCGAGCACGCCGGCGAGCGACGCAAGCGGGATGTAGCTCGCGAGCGGAGCGGCGAGAAGCATGAATAAAAGCAGAAAGATGGAGTGCAGCATGCCAGAAACCGGGCTGGTCCCGCCGGCACGCACATTCGTCGCCGTGCGGGCGATCGTCCCGGTAACGCAGATGCCGCCGAAGAGCGCCGAGCAGAAATTCGCGATCCCCTGCGCAATCAATTCCATGCTCGAACGATGCCGGCGACCGGTCATGCCGTCGGCGACGACGGCCGACAGCAAAGACTCGATTGCACCGAGAAGCGCAAAGGAGACGGCATCCGGAAAGACGGCGGCCGCCTTTTCGAGCGAGAAGGGCGGGAGTGCCGGTGAGGGCAGGCCACGTGGAATGCCGCCAAAGCGCGTGCCGATCGTTTCCGCCGGCAATTGCAGGAGAGCGACGAATGCAGAAGCGGCAGCAACAGCAATCAGCATGCCCGGCCAATGCGGCCGCAGCTTGCGCAGCGCGAGAATGATACCGATCGTTAGCGCGGCCGTCAGAACTGCTGCCCAGTTGACCGTACCGGCGGCAAGACCAAGCGTCGCAAGTTTCTCGATGATTGGCCCGGGCTCGCGGCCGCTCAGAGTGAGGCCGAAGAGATCGCGCAATTGGCTGGCGAAGATGATCACCGCGATCCCGGCGGTAAAGCCCACGGTCACCGGGTAGGGGATAAACTTGATGTAGTTGCCAAGCCGCAGGTAACCTGCGGCAACGAGCATGACGCCCGACATCGCCGTTGCCAGCAGCAGGCCATCGAGGCCGTGCCTGGCACCCGTTGCAGCCACGAGCACGATGAAAGCGCCGGCAGGGCCGCCAATCTGCACCCGGCTGCCGCCGAGGAGCGAAACCAGAAAACCGCCGACAATCGCGGTGTAGAGCCCGCGATCAGGCGTAACACCCGAGGCGATCGCGATGGCCATGGACAGCGGCAGGGCAACAATGGCGACGGTCAACCCGGCAAAGGCGTCCGCCTTCAGGCGAGCGCCGTCGTATCCTTCCTTAAAGACGCTTACCGTTTTGGGGACGAGAGAATCGGGCATCGACGAAACTTTCGGGATTCCACTATTGCGGGCAAAGCGTACTGGACGCGGTCAGACTATATGAGTCGCTACGCCGAACAAGCAGTGGCGATCGGGCGCTTGATGTCCGCAGGATTTGTCAATTCCATCTATGCTTTATCGATTTCCGAGCGAAACGCGAAAGGTTCGGCATGAATGAAGAAACGGTATGGGCGGGCTATGAGAGGCGGCTCCACCGCGTCTCCGCTTACATCTATGCGCATCTCGACGAGGAACTCGATCTCGATCGGCTGTCGGAAATTGCCTGCATGTCGCCGCACCACTGGCATCGGGTCTATCGTGCAGTCCACGGAGAAACTCTGGCGGCGACGGTGAAGAGACTGCGGTTGCAGCAGGCCGCCGCCGATCTCGTCCAGACCACTCTTCCAGTCGAAGCAATCGCGCGACGCTCGGGCTACCCGAATGTTCAGTCCTTCAATCGCACTTTCAAGGCCGTCTACGGCCTGCCGCCGGCGCGCTACAGGAATGAAGGGAGCCACAAAGCCTTTGAAACCACTTCGACGGAAGGAAATCCTGACATGTATGACGTCAACTTACGGGAAGTCGATCCGCTCGCGCTGGTCGGCGTGGCCCACACCGGCTCCTACATGGCCATCGGCCAGGCCTTCGAGACGCTCTATGGGACGCTGTTTGCGCGCAACCTGTTCCAACCGGGCATGGATATGATTGGCATTTATCTCGACGACCCCGAACTGGTAGACACAGACAAGCTCCGTTCCTTTGCCTGCGTTACCACACCCGCTGAGTTTCCGGTCGAGGCGCCACTGACGCCGCAAAGAATCGAGGGCGGCCAATATGCGGTGCTGCGCCACAAAGGGCCTTACGCCGACATGCCGAAGGCCTATCAGTGGCTCTACGCGACCTGGTTGCCGCAATCCGGTCGGGCAATCCGCGACAGCGTGATGTTCGAGAAATATCTCAACAATCCAAGGGAAGTCCCGCCGACGGAGCTCGTCACGGAAATCTTTCTTCCGCTGAAATGACTGGCGGCGCGGCGCTGTAGGGCGGGGTGAAGGACCGGACCTATCTGATGACGCCCCAGTGACGCAGCCCTTCGATCACGCCGTCGGCATACGAGTTGCGGGCGAGAAAATGCCGCCGTTCGCGCCCAACCTGGCGCAGTTCGGCAAGCGCATTGGCGACCACCACGCCGCGCACGCGCGGCATGTCGAACATTTCGCGGTCGTTTCCGGTGTCGCCGGCGACCACCACCTCGTCGAGATCGACCGCAAGCTCCCGGCAGATCCAGGCAAGCGCGCTGCCCTTGCCGCCGGCGCGCGGCAATATGTCGAGATCCCGACTGCTGGAATAGATGAGCTTCACGTCCAATCCGTCGGCCGCCAGCCGTTCCGCGATGGCGCCGATCTCCTCCTCCCGCGCGTCGGGCAAACGCCAGCTCGCCTTGTGAGCATGCTGGTCGACGGCCGCCTGCGGAACCGCGCCTTCTACCGTCTCCATGACCGCGGTGACGGCCTTGACGTCGATAGGAGGTCCAAGCGCTTCGGTGAACGCCTGCAACCGTTTCCTTATGCGCGCGTCCGCTATCATCGTCCCGACGCCGCCAATCACGTAGTGAGGCGGGGACAACTGATCGACATCGACGAGCGAAAATATGTCGTTGATCGGCCGCCCGCTATTGTAGACGAGCAGCGGCCTCTCGCTCTTGCCGAGCGCCTGCCAGGCCAAACGAAAGCGATTAACAGCTCCATCATCGCCGAGAAGCGTGCCGTCGATATCGAGGGCGACGAGTCGCACCGGTTTTGATCCCGCTTGGTCCATCTGCTGTTGCCCATGGTTGGAAACTTCCATCGGAAAATGAACGAGTGCTGTATGCGTTCCATGGGCGCACTTGCCCATCCGCTCGCGGGACCGAAAGACAAGAAACCCGGCGCGTGGCCGGGTTCCAAGACTTCCTGTGGGTTTGGCCGGTTTAGGCAGCCATTGCCTTCTTGAGGTTCTCGTCGATCTTGTCGAGGAAGCCGGTGGTCGAGAGCCACGGCTGGTCGGGGCCGATCAGCAGAGCCAGGTCCTTGGTCATGAAGCCGGATTCGACCGTTTCGACGCAGACGCGCTCGAGCGTTTCGGCGAACTTGGCGAGTTCGGCATTGCCGTCGAGCTTGGCGCGGTGGGCAAGGCCACGGGTCCAGGCGAAGATCGAGGCGATCGAGTTGGTCGAGGTTTCCTCGCCCTTCTGATGCTGGCGGTAGTGGCGGGTCACGGTGCCGTGCGCGGCTTCCGCTTCGACCGTCTTGCCGTCCGGCGTCATCAGCACGGAGGTCATCAGGCCGAGCGAACCGAAGCCCTGGGCGACGATGTCGGACTGGACGTCGCCGTCATAGTTCTTGCAGGCCCAGACATAACCGCCGGACCACTTCAGCGCCGAAGCCACCATGTCATCGATCAGGCGATGTTCGTACCAGAGCTTTTCCGCCTTGAACTGTTCGGCGAACTCCTCTTCGAACACTTTCTGGAAAATGTCCTTGAAGCGGCCGTCATAGGACTTGAGGATTGTATTCTTGGTCGACAGATAGACCGGAACCTTGCGCTGCAGGCCGTAGTTGAACGAAGCGCGAGCGAATTCCGTGATCGACTCGTCGAGGTTGTACATGGCCATCGCGACGCCGGCGCCGGGCGCGTCATAGACGTCGTGTTCGATCGTCTGGCCGTCTTCGCCGACGAACTTGATCGAAAGCTTGCCCTTGCCCGGGAACTTGAAGTCGGTGGCGCGATACTGGTCGCCGAAAGCGTGACGGCCGACGATGATCGGCTTGGTCCAGCCGGGAACGAGGCGCGGCACGTTCTTGCAGATGATCGGCTCGCGGAAGATGACGCCGCCCAGGATGTTGCGGATCGTGCCGTTCGGCGACTTCCACATCTTCTTCAGCTTGAACTCTTCGACGCGGGCCTCATCCGGCGTGATCGTCGCGCACTTGACACCGACGCCATGCTTCTTGATTGCGTTGGCGGCGTCGACGGTCACCTGGTCTTCGGTTGCGTCGCGGTTCTCGACGCTGAGGTCATAATATTCGAGATCGAGGTCGAGATAGGGGTGGATCAGCTTGTCCTTGATGAACTGCCAGATGATGCGGGTCATCTCGTCGCCGTCGAGTTCGACGACCGGATTGGCGACCTTGATCTTTGCCATGGATATGCCTCGTAGCTTTGCGGAGCATCGGACGCGATGCCCCCCGGTGGGAGAAATCCAGAGCCCTATAGCACTGTGAACCAGCAAGGCAAAGCATGCTTGGGTGAAACTTTGGATGGAGGAGAGGCAGCCATCGGACGCCATTTGCCGTCTCGCCGGGACTCAACGGCAGACTTTAAATTCGCGAGCAATTGTGCGAGGGAAGCGCCAAACAGAAGGCGACGGCAATGGCAGGTACCAATAGCGAGCGCGAACTCTTGACGGAAGGTCCGGCAATCATTCTCGCTTATCCCCAACTCGGCGAGAATATCGGCATGGTGGCGCGCGCCATGGCCAATTTCGGGCTGTCGGAACTGCGCCTCGTCAATCCGCGGGATGGCTGGCCGAGCGAAAAGGCGCGCTCCGCCGCAAGCCGCGCTGACCACGTCATCGATGGCGCCAAGCTCTATGGCTCGCTTGAGGAGGCGATCGCGGACTTGAACTTCGTCTACGCCACCACGGCCCGCGACCGCGACGGCTACAAGCCCGTGCGCTCGCCGATCGTCGCGGCACGCACGCTGCGCGAGCGATTCAGGAGCGGGGAGGCTGTCGGCATCATCTTCGGCCGCGAACGCACGGGCCTCACCAACGAGGAAGTGGCGTTGGCTGACGAGATCGTGACCTTCCCGGTCAATCCGGCCTTCGCTTCGCTGAACCTCGCACAGGCTGTGCTGCTCATGTCCTACGAGTGGATGAAGACCGGCATGGAATCGGAAGAGGAAACGTCTTTCCAGGCGATCGCACAGCGCCCGGCGACCAAGGAGCATCTGCAGGGCCTGTTCGATCATCTGGAAGACGCCCTGGAAGCGCGCAATTACTTCCGCTCCGCCGACAAAAAGCCGAAATTGGTCGAAAATCTCCGCGCTGTTCTGACAAGACCATCCTTTACCGAGTCCGAAATCCAGGTGCTGCGCGGCGTCATCTCTTCACTCGACCGGTTTACGCGCGAAAATCCGCGCGGCTCCGGCGCACCGGCAGGGCGCAACAGGAAAGTGCAAGGCGGGGGTGACAACGAGTGAACTGAAACCCATACTCGTCTTCGACAGCGGGATTGGTGGGCTGACGGTGCTGCGCGAGGCGCGCGTGCTGATGCCGGAGCGTCATTTCATCTACGTCGCCGACGATGCCGGGTTTCCCTATGGCGGTTGGGAGGAGGGGGCGTTGAAGGAGCGCGTGATCACGCTCTTCGGCGAACTGCTCGCCACGCACGCTCCGGAAATCTGCATCATCGCCTGCAACACCGCCTTCACGCTCGTCGGCGCTGATCTCCGCGCCACCTATCCGCAGATGACCTTCGTCGGCACGGTGCCGGCGATCAAGCCGGCGGCGGAGCGGACGCGTTCGGGGCTGGTTTCGGTTCTGGCCACACCCGGCACGGTCAAACGCGCTTATACGCGCGATCTGATCCAATCCTTCGCCTCGCAATGCCATGTGCGGCTCGTCGGCTCGGAAAACCTGGCGCGCATGGCGGAAGCCTATATTCGTGGCGATCGCCTCGATGATGAAGCGGTTCTGGCGGAAATCAGCCCCTGTTTCGTCGAAAAGGACGGGAAGAAGACCGACATTATCGTGCTCGCCTGCACGCATTACCCGTTTATGGCGAATCTCTTCCGGCGGCTCGCACCCTGGCCGGTCGATTGGCTGGATCCGGCCGAAGCGATCGCCCGGCGGGCGCGCTCGCTGGTGGCGCTACCGAACGGCTTCGAGCCATTGAATGGCGATGACCCGGCCATTTTCACTTCCGGCAAACCCGATTTCGCCACGCGGCGGCTGATGCAGGGCTTTGGGTTAACGGTGATTGCAAACACCGTGCCCGATGAGCGGGCGAAACCCAGCCAAGCTATCGTTTAAAAAACGTCCAGCAAGAACAAAAGTCCGCCGACAAGGACAACCAAGGCGCCCGCGACAATCGCGTTGGCAACCTTCATTTGCGCCGCTTCCTTCTTGGATATGACCCGATGGGCGTCTTTGTGCGCTTCGCGCATGCGTTCATCGAGCTTGTGCATCTCGAATTGTTGTTTGGTTTCGTTCTGGTGCATCGCTGCCTCTAGCAAGCTGTGACGGACCAAACGCATATGGGGACGGTCGGAGAGCTAAGAAAGACACTGCGACCCCGATATTCAACTTTCCCTTGCAATAAGGGGAAGCCCGTGAGTTTCCCTTCAGGGGGCGGCCGCAACGAAGTATTCCCTGTGGGTTGTCGGAATCTGCGGGATGGTCGTGGGATAAACCGTGCTAGGTGTCGCCCGTTTGACGATCCCGGCGGATCGCGAATCAATCCGTGACGAAGAGGTGGGAATGAAAGTCGGCATCGACATGGGAACGACGTCCGAAGGGACTTCGGCCTCGCTCGATATCGAGGAGCTTCTGGCAACACGTCTCCTGGTGCAGGGCAATTCCGGCTCCGGAAAGTCGCATCTCTTGCGCCGTCTGCTCGAACAGTCCGCGCCATGGGTGCAGCAGTGCATCATCGATCCCGAAGGCGATTTTGTTACCCTCGCCGACAAGTTCGGCCATGTTGTCATCGATGGCGAGCGCACGGATGCGGAGTTGATCGGCATCGCGACGCGCATCCGCCAGCACCGCGTCTCCTGCGTCCTTTCGCTGGAAGGTCTCGACATCGAACAACAGATGCGCAGCGCCGGCGTGTTCCTGAACGCGATGTTCGATGCGGATCGCGAATACTGGTATCCCGTCCTCGTCGTCGTCGACGAGGCGCAGATGTTCGCGCCATCGGTCGGCGGCGATGTCTCGGAAGAAGCCCGCAAGGTATCGCTTGGCGCGATGACCAATCTCATGTGCCGCGGCCGCAAGAGGGGGCTTGCCGGCGTTATCGCCACGCAGCGCTTGGCGAAGCTCGCAAAGAATGTCGCCGCCGAAGCCTCGAATTTCCTGATGGGGCGCACCTTTCTCGATATCGACATGCTGCGCGCCGCCGATCTCCTCGGCATGGACCGCCGCACCGCCGAGATGTTCCGCGACCTGAAACGCGGCTCTTTCGTCGCGCTCGGGCCCGCGCTGTCGCGTCGGCCCCTGAAGGTAACGATCGGCTCCGTCGAGACCTCCGCCCGCTCCACCAGCCCGAAGTTGATGCCGCTGCCGGAAGCGCCGCAGGATGTCGAGGACCTGATCTTCACGCCGGATCTGGAAGAGTTGACACGGCCGATCATGCGCCGGCCGGCTCCGCAGCCACGTCCGGCGACCGATATCCTCGCCGAACTGTCACGGCCACGCCCCGAGCCTTTGGCGCCGGTGGAGACCAAGCCAGCCCCGCCGGAAATGTCGCCGGAGGAGCGCGAGGCGTTGCTCGACAGCCTGTTTGCCGAGATCCTGGCCAATCCGGACGCGGCGTTCCGCCCAGACGCCGAACTGTTCCAGGATTTTCTCGTGCGCTGCCGTATTCGCCGCGTGCCCGGGCCCGCGCTCTCCTTGAGCGCCTTCCGCCGCAAGATGGCCGTCGCCCGGTCCGGCGTCGACGCCGAGACGGCTGCGACCGAGACATGGGCATCGGCGCTCCGGCTTGCCGACCGCGTGAGCGAGGATTTGCAAGCCGTGTTCCTGATGATGGCGCAGGCGGCCGTGCGCAGCCTGCCATGTCCTTCGGACGCGATGATCGCGCGCGCCTATGGAACCCATTCCGCCCGCCGCGCGCGGCGGTTGCTCGGCTATTTCGAGGAACACGGCCTGATCGTCGTGCATGCGGATTTCTCCGGCAAGCGTATCGTCGCTTTCCCCGATCTCGGGAGCGAAACCGCGCCGGGCGATGCGAATGGTCCGGATGTCGGCAATGGGGAACAGGCGGCCGCCGAGTGACGCTATCTGGCGAAAATCGCTATGTTTCTGTCATATTCCGTTGACAAACCAGCGACCGATGCGTAAAGACCCGCCCAACGCCGGGCAGCGATGTCCGGTGTTTCATTTGACATGTCCCGTGGTTTCTTGCGTCCGCGTGATCGTGAGAGGCCTGTCAGAACTCCCAAAATGGGTTCAGAGGAGGGCGTGTTTCCTTGATCCGGCTTGGCAACAAGCCGGTGTAACTGATTGAAAGGAAATGCGATGAGCAAGCGCGAATCGTCCAAGTACAAAATTGACCGCCGCATGGGCGAAAACATCTGGGGTCGTCCGAAGTCCCCGGTCAACCGCCGTGAATACGGCCCGGGCCAGCACGGCCAGCGCCGCAAGTCCAAGCTTTCCGACTTCGGCGTGCAGCTGCGCGCCAAGCAGAAGCTGAAGGGCTACTACGGCGACATCCGTGAAAAGCAGTTCCGCGCGATCTTCGCCGAAGCTTCGCGCCGCAAGGGTGACACCCCGGAAAACCTGATCGGTCTGCTCGAATCGCGCCTCGACGCGATCGTCTACCGCGCCAAGTTCGTTCCGACCGTCTTCGCTGCACGCCAGTTCGTCAACCACGGCCACGTCAAGGTCAACGGTGTCCGCGTCAACATCGGTTCCTACCGTTGCAAGCCGGGCGACGTCATCGAAGTCAAGGAAAAGTCCAAGCAGCTCGTTTCGGTTCTCGAATCCGTACAGCTCGCTGAGCGCGACGTTCCGGACTACATCGATGCGGACCACAACAAGATGGTCGCGACCTTCGTCCGCGTTCCGGTTCTCACCGACGTTCCGTATCCGGTCGTCATGGAACCGCACCTGGTCGTCGAATTCTATTCGCGTTAATCCGGGCTTTGGCCTTGTGAGCTTTCGAAAAACCGCCCGGAGACGGGCGGTTTTTTTGTACGAAATACCGATCAATCCGTGTCGAGGGATGCCGCATGCCGGAGCAGCAAGCGCCGCAAGATCTGCAGGCGATCATCGATGACATTTACCGCGAACTGACGCCAAGGCTTGGCGAAGGCAAGGTGGCCGACTACATCCCGCAACTCGCGCGCGTCGACTCCCGCCGTTTCGGCATGGCAATCGTCACGACGGGCGGCCAGATCTATCGGGTTGGCGATGCCGAGGTGCCGTTTTCGATCCAGAGCATTTCCAAGGTGTTCACGCTGACACTGGCGCTCGGCAAGCATGGAGAGAATATCTGGCACCGTGTCGGGCGCGAGCCGTCCGGCTCCGCCTTCAATTCGATCGTGCAGCTCGAGCACGAAGGCGGCAAGCCACGCAATCCCTTCATCAATGCCGGCGCGATCACCATCAGCGACCTCATCCTGGCAGGCCACACGCCCAAGGAGCTGATCGGCGAAATCGTGCAGTTCGTCCGCTATCTTGCCGACGACGACACGATCGTGATCGACCACGAGGTAGCGCGCTCGGAGACGGCAACCGGCTTCCGCAATGTCGCGCTTGCCAATTTCATGCGTTCCTTCGGCAAACTCGATCATCCGGCCGAGCACGTGCTCGGCGTCTATTTCCATCATTGCGCCTTGGCGATGACCTGCGTGCAACTCGCCAAGGCCGGCTTGTTCCTGGCAGCCGGCGGCGCCAACCCCCTGACGGGGCATTCCGTCGTCTCGCGTCAACGTGCGCGCCGCATCAATGCCCTGATGCTGACCTGCGGACACTACGACGGCTCCGGCGATTTCGCCTATCGCGTCGGTCTGCCAGGCAAGAGCGGCGTCGGCGGCGGGATTATGGCAGTCGCGCCGAGCAAGGCTTCCGTCGCCGTCTGGTCACCGGGTCTCAACGAGAACGGCAATTCGCTGCTCGGCTCCCTGGCTCTCGAAATGCTGGCCGCGCGCACGGGCTGGTCCGTGTTTGGCCCTTGATAATGCCGTTCCGGACCGTTTCCCCTTGATCTCCGGCGCCGGACAGGGCAAGTGCTGGTTGATGCACCTGGGCGCAGCTGTTGCGGCCCGCCTAATCCGAGACTGTCGCTATGGAACTCGCACGATCGTCAGAGCGCGATGGGATGAACATCATCGTCGACGAGGAAGACACCGGCTTCGACGCCGGCGCCCATCCGCTTTTTGCCCGGATGCCGTCGTCTGTTTCCTTCAACAAGCTTCGCAAGCGCCTGCTGCGGCAGACGCGTCAGGCGCTCGACGATTTCGGCATGCTGAAGGGCGCGAAGCGCTGGCTGGTCGGTCTTTCCGGCGGCAAGGACAGCTACAGCCTGCTCGCACTGCTGATGGACCTGCAATGGCGCGGGTTGCTCCCGGTCGAACTCATCGCCTGCAACCTCGATCAGGGCCAGCCGAATTTCCCAAAGCATATCCTGCCGGAATACCTGACTTCGATCGGCATCAAGCACCGGATCGAGTACCGCGACACCTATTCCGTCGTGAAGGAAAAGGTGCCAGCCGGCGCGACTTACTGCTCGCTCTGTTCGCGGCTGAGACGCGGCAATCTCTATCGCATCGCGCGGGAGGAGGGGTGTGATGCCCTGGTCCTCGGTCATCATCGCGAAGATATTCTCGAAACCTTCTTCATGAACCTCTTCCATGGCGGGCGTCTCGCATCGATGCCGGCAAAGCTTCTCAACGACGAGGGCGATCTCATGGTTCTGAGACCGCTTGCCTATGCGGCGGAAGACGACCTCGCGAAGTTCGCAGCCGCCATGGAATTTCCGATCATCCCCTGCGACCTCTGTGGTTCGCAGGATGGTCTCGAACGAAATGCGATGAAGGCGATGCTTGCCGACATCGAGCGGCGCATGCCGGGCCGCAAGGACACGATGCTGCGGGCGCTCGGACACGTGAACCCGTCGCACCTGCTTGATCCGAGACTTTTCGATTTCCAATCCCTTTCCCCGGAGCCCAAAGAATGAGCCAATCGGTCGACATCGCTGCGCTTGCCAACCTTCTGCAGGAGGCGGCGGTCAAGGAAATCCTGCCGCGCTTCCGCAATCTTGGTTCAGGCGATGTACGCATGAAGTCGGAGGCGATCGATCTCGTCACTGAGGGGGATGAAGCAGCGGAAAGGCTCATCAAGGCCAAGATCGACACGGTCGCGCCCGGTGCTGTCTTCATCGGCGAGGAATCCGTCGCCGCCGAGCCGGCGCTTCTCGACAAGCTTGCCGATGCCGATCTCGCCATCGTCGTCGACCCGATCGACGGAACGTTCAATTTCGCGGCCGGCCTGCCGCTCTTTGGCGTGATGGCAAGCGTGGTCGCCAAAGGCGAGACCGTCGCCGGCATCATTTATGATCCGCTTGGCAACGACTGGGTCATTGCCGAGAAGGGGGCGGGCGCCTGGCTTTGCCGGCCCGACGGATCGCAGGAGAAATTGGCGGTGACTGCCGGCGTGCCACTCGAGGCCATGGTCGGCGGTGCTTCGACGGCCTTCTACAAGCAAGACGACCGCCGGATCGTCATGGGCAATTTGGCCAAGGTCAGGATTGCGACGAGTTACCGTTGCGCGGCGCACGAGTATCGCATCTTTGTCGGCGGCCATCTGCATTTCCTGATGTACCAGAAGCTGATGCCGTGGGACCATCTGGCCGGTACGTTGATCGCCGAAGAGGCGGGCGCCTATGCCGCGCGCTTCGATGGCTCGCGCTATCTGCCCGCCCATACGAACGGCGGCCTGCTTCTGGCAACCGACAAGGAGAGCTGGGACGCGCTGCGGCGAGAGGTTTTCACCGTCTGACATCTAGGCGATGGCCGTCCGTTCGCCTTCGTTGAGGGGGCGCATCAACCCGATGATCTTCTCCCTCATCCATCTGTGCAGCGGGCTGGCCGTCGAACGTCGGTGCCAGACCGCGATGATCAAGGGCGGAACAATCGGCATCGGCGGGTGGTAGATGTCCAGGCCGATCTGCGGGGCGACCCGCTCGGCCAGCTGACGCGGCGCCAACGCGATCAGGTCGCTTGCCGCAACTGCGCGGCAAACGCCCGAGAACACCGGCAAGGTCATCATGACCTTTCGGCGGCGGCCCACCTTGGCCAGGGCGGCGTCGCCCATGGCCGAGAAATTTCCCTCGGGCGAGAAAAGCACGTGTCCAATCTCGCAGAACAGGTCCATCGGAACGATTTCGCCTGGTCCTAACCCCGCCGCTGTCAGTTGGGGATGGCTGCGTCGCGTGATCACGACGAAGGTCGAATAAAAGAGCGGCTGGCTGCTGGCCCAGTCTGGAACGGGCTGGTTCGGGATCAAGGCCAAATCGGCATGATACTTCTCGAGGCTGTCGATATAGCTGTTTGGAACGAGATCGACGAGTTGGGCCCTGATATTGGGCGCCTGCTTGCGCAGCAGGTCCGCGAGCGCCGGCATCAGCATCTCGGCGAAGAAATCGCTTGCCGTGATCCGAAAGGTTCCCTCGGCCGTTGCGGGTTCGAACGTGCTCGGCGGCGCAAAAAGGACTGCAAGTCGGTCCAATTCCTCCCTGAGCGGCAATTCGATGGACCTTGCATAGTCGGTCGGAACCAGGCGGTTGCCATGGCGGACGAACAGCTCGTCTTTCAACGCGTGCCGCAATCTGGCCAGTGCGCCCGACACTGCCGATTGGGACATGTTCAGCCGCTTGCCCGCCTGAACAGTCGAGCCTTCGCGCAGAATGGCGTCGAGCACGCGCATAAGGTTAAGGTCGAACGTTGCGAAATTGACTTTCACGATAGCTTGTATCTGTACAATCGGTTGGATCGATAGTGTCCCGCCGCATAAGCTCGAGTCAATAAGAACGCTTTGACGGAGCTGAGCATGCACGAGATCTTTTGCGCCAATGCCATCGATTGGAATGGCGTCAAATACAGGACAATTCTGTCCACCAAGGCGACCGACGGCAAACTGTCGATCGTTGACAGCCTCTCTCCGATCGGAAGCGGACCTCCGCGGCACGTCCACGAGGCGGAAGACGAGGTTTTCGTGATCCTCACGGGCCGGTGCAAATTCTGGCTGGAAGGCGAAGAGTTCATGCGAGGACCGGGAGAGGCGGTATTTATCCCGCGCGGATCGGAGCACACCTTTCAGGTCATCGGAGATATTTCCTGCCGCCATCTCGTGACCCTGACGCCCGGCGGCTTCGAGGAGTTCTTCGCGGAAATGGCGGCGGGCCAGTTCTCCATTCCCGACGATATGCCGGCAATCGTGGAGGCCGCAGGTCGGCACAATCTGCGGTTCACCGGGCCGCCGCTGGATGTGAACTGAGAACTAGACGTGGCCGCCGTGCTCGTGCGCCATGTCCTTGTCACCGGGATGCGTGAAGAGCTTGCCGTTCTCTGCCCAGAGCGTGGCGAGAATGGTGAACAGGCCGAACAGCGCAAAGCCACCGAACAAGGGCTGCAGCGTACCATTGAAGAGCTGGCCAACGGCGGCGCCGAGTAGCGTGCCGCCCGTCGTCGAAACGAAGCCGGTAATCGCGGTTGCCGTCCCCGCAACGTGTCCCATCGGCTCAAGGCTGATGGCGGTGAAGTTCGTGGCGATGACGGCGAAGAACATCAGCAGTATCGAGAAAAGCAGATAGCTGATGACGAAGGCGGGCGTGCCTGCGAGCGACAGCACGAAACCGATCGACGCCAGCGACGTGAAGAGGATCATCGCCGCATGTGAGATGCGGCGCATACCGAAGCTGCGGACGAAGAAGCCGTTGGCGAAGTTGGCGACTGCAATACCGCCAGCGGTCCCTGCAAAGGCGATCGGCAGCCAATCGCCAAGACCATAGACCTCCCCGAAGACCTGCTGAACACTGACGATGTAGGCACAGATCACGGCGGAGAAGAGCGTAAGGCCGATCATATAGCCGCAGGTTATGCGGTTCGTCAGTACCGTGCGGAATCCGGAGAGGACGGCGCCGACCGAAAGCGGCAGACGCTCCTCTACCGGCAGAGACTCCTTCATCCGGGTCAGCGCCCAGGTGAAGAGGACTGCCCCAATGCCGCCAATCAGGATGAAGATCCAGTGCCAACTCGCAGAGGCGAGCACAAGTTGGCCAAGGAAAGGAGCGACGATCGGGATGATCATGAAGACGATCATCACGTAAGACATGACTCGTGCCATCTCGCGGCCACCGAAACAATCGCGCACGATTGCCATCGTCGTGATGCGGATGGCGGCAGCTCCGATCCCCTGGACGAAGCGCATCACAAGCAGCGCTTCGAAACTTGAGGCCTGCGACGCCGTGAATGAGGTGAGCGTGAAGAAGGCCAGGCCGCCGAACAGAACGATGCGTCGACCGAAGGCATCGGAAAGGCTACCGAAGAAGATCTGCGAGAGGCCGAATCCAAGCAGGAAGATGCCGATGACGAGCTGCGCGTCGTTCGCATTCGCAAGGTCGAACGACTGGCCGATGCTTTGAAGCGCGGGCAGCATACTGTCGATTGCGAGCGCGACGCTGGCGGTCATGAGCGCGATTGTCACGATGAACTCGGCGATGCCCATACGGATGCGTGCCGCGCCCGAAAGCCCATCGCCATGTTCGGCTTTTTGAGGGATGGAGGATCGTTCTGAGACGGAAGACATTGTCGAAATATCCGTAATATGAGCTTGGGAGGAGACATCGGACCGGCGCGTCCGCGGCGGAGGCGAGGGACGCCTCCATGCCGCATTTCGGGCTACCCCGCCGGATTGTGCGGTTTGAAGAGCCGGCCGCCCTCGGCGATCAGCACGAAGGCGAGGGCGAAAACGGCGACAATGAAAAATCCGGCGGCAAGCGGCGTCACGGTGCCGTCGAAGGCCTGGCCGATAAATGCACCGATGATCCCGCCGCCGATCGTCTGCGTGAAGCCCAGCACAGAGGAGGCCGTTCCGGCTACATGGCCAAGTGGCTCCATCGCCATGGCGTTGAAATTCGCCGCGATCAGGCCGAACTGGAACATCGTCGCGGCTTGCAGAATGATGAAGAGCGGCAGCGGCAGCGGCCCCATCAGCGACAGGGACACCCAGACGAAGCTTGCCAGAGTGAAACCGAGAAGTGCCGCGTGCGACAGCGTCCGCATGCCAAATCGCTGGACGAGGCGCGAATTGGTGAAGGACGCGACCGCCATCATTCCGGCGAAGGCTGCGAAAACCGCCGGGAACCAGATGCCGAGCCCGTATATGCCCACGAGGATCTGTTGGGCCGAATTGACGAAGCCGAAGAGGCCGCCGAGGAGGGCGGCTGTCGCCAGCGTGTAAAAGAGCGCCAACCGGTTCGTCAGCACGATGCGGAAGCCGTCCAGTATCACTGTAGACGTGAAGGCGCGTCGATTGGCCGGTGCCAGCGTCTCCTGAAGCCGAAAGGCTACAGGTACGGCGATGGCTACTGCGAACAGCGCGATCACGACGAAGATCATGTGCCATTCCGAAAAGAGCATGATCAACTGACCGATGCTCGGCGCGACGATCGGAACGGTCATGAACACCATCATGACCAGCGACATGATCTCCGCCATCTGGCGGCCGCCATACACGTCACGCACGACGGAAACGGTGATGACGCGGGTTGCGGCCGCGCCCACACCCTGCACGAAGCGAAAGAAAAGGAGCGCAGCGAAGGTCGGCACGAACACGATTGCAAGCGCGCAGAGGCCGTACAAGGCGAGCCCACCCAGCAGCGGCCCCTTTCGCCCGAAGCGGTCGGAAAGTGGGCCGAAGAACAGTTGCGCGAAGCCCATGCCGATGAGGTAGGCCGTGATGACAAACTGCCGGTCGTTTTCGTCGGCTACGCCGAGACTCGCACCAATCTCCTGCAGGCCCGGCAGCATGATGTCGATGGAGACCGCGTTGATCGACATCAGCATTGCCATCAGCGCAATGAACTGGAACTTCGTCAGTCCCGAGAGGGTGGCGGTCTGATCAATGGGCCTCGTCATCTCACTTGTCCTGCTGATGGCCGGGGTTTGGCAATCGGTCTTGAAAACTATTTGCTCTCCGAGCGGGAGAGGGCTGCAACGCGTTGAGTTTCCGCATCTGCTGCGGGCCGCGTCCGGCCCGAACGATGCGGTCAGTGACTCCGAAAGGACAGGCGACCGGCGAGCACCGATCGTCACGTCGGGTATGGAGGTGGGACGCGCTCGCTCGTCAGAACGAGCGGCGAGCGGAGGTCCGGGCAAAGCGATATCCGCCTTTTGGTGCCCTTGAATGGAAAGGTGCCCCTCGCGGGCAGCTTATATCAGGCTATCGAGAACGCTTCCCGCAGCCGGAAATTGCCTGACTGCTCAAGAAGCACATTAGAAATTAGACAGTCGAAATATAGCTTCAGAATCAAAAAAGGCGGTCGCCCGCCTTTCCCGATATTTGGAAGGATGCCTTCCGGGTCAGGCGGCACCCTTCACAGAAATACCTTGTCCCTGAAGATGCGACTGCAATTCGCCGGCCTGGAACATCTCCCGTACGATGTCACAGCCGCCGACAAATTCGCCCTTCACATAAAGCTGCGGAATGGTCGGCCAATTGGAGTAGTCCTTAATGCCCTGGCGAAGATCCGCATCCGCGAGCACATTGATGCCCTTATAGTCGACGCCGATATAATCGAGGATCTGGACAACCTGGCCGGAGAAGCCACACTGCGGAAACTGCGGCGTGCCCTTCATGAAGAGAACGACGTCGTTCGTCTTGACTTCGTTATCGATGAAATCGTGAATTCCGCTCATTTTGTCTTCCTTCCTGCGCCGGTTTCAAGGACCGGATGTCGATTGGGGCTTAGATAGCATGCGTGCGCGTGATTTTCACCACCCCATCGCAACAAATATTGATGGTCCTCAAAATGTGGCCTTGATGCCACTCGCTACGAGGAGCGGCGGCGCAGCTTGCTCCTCGCGGCCGCCGTACGGCGACGACTCACCTGTTTCTTCGCGGGTTTGCGCACCGCAGCTTCGATGATCTCCGCGAGCAGACCGCCCGACGCGGCTTTCCTGGTCCGGCGCTTCGTCCGCTTCGTTGCGGTACGCCTCGCACCGGTCTTCTTCAGGATCTCCTTCAGCGCGCTGTCAACAACACCGCTGACGAGTTCCTTGATCAGATCCGCCATTCCGGCTCACTCCGGCGCGCTGGTCTGGAGAGCGAGTGCGTGAAGCACGCCACCCATATTGCCCTTCAATGCGTTGTAGACCATCTGGTGCTGCTGCACGCGGGTCTTGCCGCGAAACGCTTCAGCCACGACTTCGGCGGCATAGTGGTCGCCGTCACCGGCCAAATCGCGGATCGTGACCTTTGCACCGGGGATCCCGGCCTTGATCAAGTCTTCGATATCGCCTGGTGTCATGGGCATGGTACGCCAACTCCCTTTTATTCTGCGTCGGCTGCGCTGCCGACGCCTTTCATATTTTCAGGGAACCACGATTCAGGTGCTGAAAGCAAATGCTGAATCGGCCTATTCCCGAAGTCTCCGCGGCTACAGTCTGTCGCGTGAAAAAGAATTCACGGACAGGCTTTAGATCATGTCTTCATGCATGTCGTTATCGCAAAACCGCTGCACACTTTTGCGCGACATGCATTAATTGTCCGGCGCGAGATCGCCGCCCATGTAGTCCGGGAACCAGGATTCATGCGCAGAGCGCAGGTCATTGATTGCGACCGCTCGCGCTTCACCGAGCTTGACGGTGTCGCCGCCGGTCTTGCCGATGACCGGGACCGAAACGCCCGCAGCCTTCGTGCGCTCCAGCACCGCATCAAGATTGCCGGCAGCAACGGTCACAACGTAGCGTCCCTGGTCTTCGCCGTAGAAAACCGGAATGGGATCATGCCCCGCCGGGGCATCGATCGTCGCCCCGATGGCGGACGCCATCGCCATTTCCGCCACCGCGAGGGCGAGGCCGCCGGAGGAGCAATCATGCACCGCCGTCGCAAGGCCCGCTTCGATCAGACCGCGAACGAAATCGCCGACCTTGCGCTCATGCGCAAGATCGACATGCGGTGCCGGACCGTCGGTGCGGCCGTGGATGTCGCGCATGTAGACCGACTGGGCGATATGGCTGCCCCAGCTTTCCGGTGCGCCAGCAAGCAGGATCGTCTCGCCCGCTGCCGCAAAGCCGATGCGCGCCATCTTCGACCAGTCCTTGATCAGACCAACGCCGCCGATCGTCGGGGTCGGAAGGATCGCCTGGCCGTTGGTCTCATTATAGAGCGACACGTTGCCCGAAACGATGGGGAAGTCGAGCACGCGGCAGGCTTCGCCGATGCCTTTGATGGCATGGACGAACTGGCTCATGATCTCCAGGCGCTCGGGATTGCCGAAGTTCAAGTTGTCGGTCGCAGCGAGCGGCAGCGCACCGGTTGCCGTGAGGTTACGCCAGCACTCGGCAACCGCCTGCTTTCCGCCCTCGAAAGCATCAGCCTCGACATAG
This sequence comes from Sinorhizobium garamanticum, assembly GCF_029892065.1. Lineage (NCBI taxonomy): Bacteria > Pseudomonadati > Pseudomonadota > Alphaproteobacteria > Hyphomicrobiales > Rhizobiaceae > Sinorhizobium > Sinorhizobium garamanticum. Next base: position 3,534,597 of record NZ_CP120373.1, read on the forward strand.
CGCGGCGTCACGTCTGATGAGAAGGCCAGCGCCTTCGTCTCATGACCTTCGACACGGACGACGCCGGCATCGCCGCCCGGCAATTGCAGCGAATTGCCCTGGATCAGGGTATCGTATTGCTCGTAGACCCAGCGGCGCGACGAATTGTTGGCGGAGCCGACAAGCTTGAGAAGCGCTTCTGCGACGTCTGCCTGCGGGATGTCGTTGGTGGCGAGCGGCGAGGGGGTCGTTGCCGGCGTCCAAGGACGATCATATTCCGGCGCTTGGTCGCCGAGTTCCTTGATCGGCAGGTTTGCCACTTCCTCGCCCTGGTGCAGGATGCGGAAGCGCAGATCGTCCGTGGTCTTGCCGACAATCGCGAAATCGAGCCCCCACTTGACGAAGATCGCCTTGGCTTCGTCTTCCTTTTCCGGGCGCAGCACCATCAGCATGCGCTCCTGGCTTTCGGAAAGCATCATCTCGTAAGCCGTCATGTGCTCTTCGCGCACCGGCACCTTGTCGAGATCGAGCTCGATGCCGAGATCGCCCTTAGCGCCCATCTCGACCGCAGAGCAGGTAAGGCCTGCCGCCCCCATGTCCTGGATGGCGATCACCGCGCCTGTCTGCATCAGTTCGAGGCAGGCCTCGAGCAGGCATTTTTCGGTGAAGGGATCGCCGACCTGCACGGTCGGGCGCTTCTCCTCGATCGACTCGTCGAATTCGGCCGACGCCATGGTCGCGCCGCCGACGCCATCGCGGCCGGTCTTGGCACCGAGATAGACGACCGGCAGGCCGACACCTTCCGCCTTCGAATAGAAGATCGCATCGCTCTTCGCGAGGCCGGCGGCGAATGCGTTGACGAGAATGTTGCCATTGTAACGCGCGTCGAACTCAACCTCGCCGCCCACGGTCGGAACGCCGAAGGAGTTGCCGTAGCCGCCGACACCAGCCACGACGCCGGACACCAGATGGCGGGTCTTTGGGTGGTCCGGCGAGCCGAAGCGCAGCGCGTTCATCGCGGCGATAGGACGTGCGCCCATGGTGAAGACGTCGCGCAGGATGCCACCGACGCCGGTCGCTGCCCCCTGATAGGGCTCGATATAGGACGGGTGGTTGTGGCTCTCCATCTTGAAGACGACGCAGTCACCATCGTCGATATCGACAACGCCGGCGTTTTCGCCCGGCCCCTGAATGACGCGCGGCCCCTTGGTCGGCAGTGTCCGCAGCCACTTCTTCGAAGACTTGTAGGAGCAATGCTCGTTCCACATCGCCGAGAAAATACCGAGTTCGGTAAATGTCGGCTCGCGCCCGATGAGATTCAGGATGCGCTCGTACTCATCAGGCTTCAGCCCGTGGGAGGCGATAAGGTCCGGGGTGATGGGGCGGGTGTTGGAAATCGTCATCGTCGACCGTCAATCCTTCGGGCGGCGCGCAACCCTTCCAAGGGACACGGCGCGTGCGAACCGCAACAGACTCAAAGTGCTACAGCCACCTTTGTGCGTCGATTGAGACGCGCGGCGCTGTAGGGGGCGCTTTGCGGCTTCTTTAGCCTATGCTGCGGCGCGGCGCGACAGAAAAATAAGGTCGATCAACAGGGCGCGGGAGCGTGCATGCCGAGGCGAATGCGGGAAAATTCGTGCTATTAAAACTTGTACCCGAGCATCAGACCCGCGCGCGTCAGGCCATCGTTGGGGCCGTTGCAAAGATTTGCGTTCGAGGCATGTTCGAGAGTGGCCGAGAGATTCCAATGATCGTCGAAGTCCCCCTCCAAAAAAAGTGACTTCAATCGAAGCTGTCGTAGCCGGTGCGACCGCTGTCGAGTAGCCGACGCAGGATTTGAAATCCTCTCTGCACCTCGGACCGCTCGGGCGGCGAAGAAAAGCCGACGCGGATACGATGGAAGACGCGCTCCGCGCGCCCCGCCTTGAACTCGTCCTCGTCGTCGACCAGCACGCCTTCCTGCAGCGCCGCTTGCTTGAAGGTTCCCGAAAGCCAGGGATCCGGCAACTTCAGCCAGAGGAAGGGCACCTTCGGGTGGGAATTGAACTCCAGTCCGGAAAAGATTTCGCGCGCCATCGTTTCACGCGCGGTGATTTCCTCGACGGCGCGGTTGCGCAAGGCGGATGCTGCGCCCGAAAGAACCAAGCGCGCGCAAAGCTCGGCGAGAATGAAGGGAAGACCGCCGCTCACCATCTTGTGCGCGATGCGGATTCGCTGGCTAAAGTTCGGCGGGCAGGCGACCCAGCCGCCGCGCACGCCGGCGGCAACGGACTTCGACAAGCCGCCGACAAGGAAGGTCCGCTCCGGCGCCAGTTCCGCGAGCAACGGCACCTGATCGCCCGTCATCGAACCATAGACTTCATCCTCGACCAGCCAGACGCCGTATTTTCGCGCGATCTCGGCGACGGCCCGGCGCCTGTCCAACGGCATGACGGCGACGGTCGGGTTCTGCGCGCTCGGCATGAGGAAGGCGAGTTTCGGATGCTGCTGGGCGCAAACACGTTCGAAATCGCCCGGAACGAAGCCGAATTCGTCGCTTTCCACCAATGCCGTTCGACGACCAATCAGACCCGCACTGCGGCTGACCTGCGAATAGGTCAATGTTTCGAAGGCGATCCGGTCACCGGGGGAGGTGACCGCGGAGATTACGGCAATGACGGCGGCATGGGCACCGAGCGTCGGCACGATGGTTTCGCGGGCCGGCCGAAAATTGCCGCGTGCCAGCCATTGGCAGCCCGCCTCGAACCAGTCATCCGGGAAATTGCGGGCATAACTCGCAATGTCCGCATGGTGCTCACGGCTGATGTCACCCAGCAATTTCGCCAGAATGTCACCTTGGCCGACGTCCGGCGCAGCCGTGCTGTCGAAACGCAACTTGCCAGCCGGAGCATTGATCGGCCGCGTTCCAGCCAACGAGGTCGTCAGAGGATCGGACTGTTCGGGCGGGCGGCTTTCCGGGCGATCGAGGACATAGGTGCCGCGGCCGACTTCGCCACTGACAAGTCCTCGTTCGCGGACAATGTTGTATGCCCGGCCGATCGTGCCGATCGTCACGCCTATGTCGAAGGCTAGATTGCGCTGCGGCGGAAGCTTCGCTCCCACCGGCAAGGTCCCGCTGCCGATCGCCTGCTCGATCTGATCGGCGATCCGGGCGTAGAGGGGGCCTTGGCCCTGCTGAATATCGGGTAGCCAAGTTGTCATAGTGACAATTGTCTATATTGCACCGCCGGCCATGTCAATTATCTCTAATCAATAGAGGAAAGCGACGCAATGGTATAGACAATGAATACAATTGATACAATCCATCTTTCGCCGTGGCGAGAAATCGCGGCTCGCGAGGCACGCTTCGGCTATGGCCTCCAACGGCCGCAGCGGAATGTGCTGTCGCGGCTCTGGCACCTTTACTGCACGCTAGCCGCGAAAAGACGCAGCCGCCTGGCTCTCGAAGAACTGAGCCCGCACCTGCTTAAGGATATCGGTCTGACGGAAACCGAGGCGCGGCGCGAGGCGGCCGTTCCGTTCTGGCGGTAGCGATGCGTATAGCAGAATGGTATTGTTGCGTCCCTACAGGAACTGGGGGAGCAGCGATGACAAAGGGATATTGGGTGGCGTCCGTCGATGTAACCGATCCAGAGGGATACAAGGCTTACAAAGCCGAGAACGCTGACGTCTTTCGAAAGTACGGCGCGCGCTTTCTTACCCGTGGTGGCCAATGTGAGATGCCCGAAGGAAAGCTGCGCTCTCGCATCGTCGTGATCGAGTTCCCCACCTACAGCTCGGCGCTGGAGTGCTATCGTTCGCCCGAATATGCGAAAGCCATGGCGCTCAGGCAGGGCAAATCGGTGATGGATCTGGCAATCGTCGAGGGTTACGACAGCCCGCAACCGTCAGCTTCGTGAGCCGCAGGATCCCTGCGACCCGAGATCAGTTGCAGCCCTCGCCGCCGGCCGCCCAACGGCGGACATCCGTCGTCATGCGCGCGCCCACCGGCTCGCTCAGGAGCGGACCGAAAGCCTGCAGGCGGGCAGGGTGCCCTTCGGCCTGGATGACGGCGAGCGGGCGCGCCTCGGGCGACTTGCGCGGCACGATCAGGATGCGCGGACGGCCCGAGAAGGAGTTGAGCTCGGGCGCGAGGCGATAGGCCTTGAAGGCCGGGTCACCCGATTTGAACCAGCAACCATTGGCGCCGAGCGCCACGCGCTCCATCGTCGGCAATGCGGCGGAGCTCGCCGGCGGCGCAGCCGGACGATTCGATTGGCAACCGGCGACAAGCGTGAAGCTCGCGATGGCGCAGGCAAGCACCGGGAGGCGTACGGAGGAGAATGAAGGCATCGGCGGTCTCGATCGTCGGTCGGTGGCGGGAGGCCGTCTTCTATCAGCGCGATGGTTAAGCAGCGATTACGTCGAGGGCGGAAGCGAAAATCCCGCGTCCGTCCGAACCGCCATGTGCCGCCTCAATCAGGTTTTCCGGATGCGGCATCATCCCAAGCACGTTGCCCTTGGCATTCATGATGCCGGCAATGTCATTGATCGATCCGTTCGGATTGGTGCCTTCGGCGTAACGGAACACGACCTGACCATTGCCCTCGATCGCCTTCAGCGTCTCCGCATCTGCGAAATAATTGCCGTCGTGGTGAGCGACGGGGCTGCGGATCACCTGGCCCTTGGAATAGGCGCGGGTGAACGCGGTGTCCGCGTTGACGATTTCCAGTTTCACTTCGCGGCAGACGAACTTCAGCGACGCATTGCGCATCAGCGCGCCGGGCAGGAGGCCTGCTTCAAGCAGGATCTGGAAGCCGTTGCAGACGCCGAGGACCTTGACGCCCTGATCGGCCTTGGCCTTGATCGCCTGCATCACCGGCATCCGCGCGGCGATCGCACCGCAGCGCAGGTAGTCGCCATAGGAAAAGCCGCCCGGTATGACGATCAGGTCGACGTCCGGAATTTCCGTTTCCGTCTGCCAAACGGTCGCAGGCTTATGGCCGGAGATCTTGGTGAGCGCCGCGATCATGTCGCGATCGCGGTTGAGACCGGGGAGCTGGACGACGGCAGACTTCATGGGATGTTCAAACCTTGCCTTGGCCTCGGCGTCTGAGCAGTTCGAGGCGGTTTCAATGCGCAGTGTAGCGCTGGTCAGTCAATCCAGCTAAGGCCGCCAAAAAAGGGATTTAAGGCAGGCGACCAGCGGATCACCAGCAAAGACCATTCCCCCCGCCTCAGGCGAGGGAGATGGTGTAGTTTTCAATCACGGTGTTAGCCAGCAGCTTCTCGCACATGGCCTTGAGGTCGGATTCGGCCTTGGCCTTGTCCGCCGTTTCGATCTGCAGATCGAAGACCTTACCTTGGCGAACCTGGCCGATGCCGTCAAAACCGAGCGCACCGAGTGCACCCTCGATTGCCTTACCCTGAGGATCGAGAACGCCGTTCTTCAGCGTCACGGTTACACGCGCTTTGATCACTTTGCTTTTCCCTGAATTACTTGACCAGCACCGGACCAGAGCCGCGCGGCGGCTCGTTCTCGTTGATGATGCCGAGGCGGCGCGCCACCTCCTGATAGGCTTCGACGAGACCGCCCATGTCGCGGCGGAAGCGATCCTTGTCCATCTTTTCCTTTGTCTCGACATCCCAGAGGCGGCAGCTATCCGGAGAAATCTCGTCGGCAAGGACGATGCGCATCATGTCGCCTTCAAACAGGCGCCCGCATTCGATCTTGAAATCGACGAGCTGGATGCCGACGCCCAGGAAGAGGCCGGAAAGGAAATCATTGATGCGGATGGCAAGCGCCATGATGTCGTCGAGTTCCTGCGGGCTTGCCCAGCCGAAGGCAGTAATGTGCTCTTCGGAGACCATCGGGTCGTCAAGCGCGTCGGCCTTGTAATAGAACTCAATGATCGAGCGCGGCAGCACGGTGCCTTCCTCGATGCCAAGGCGCTTCGCGAGCGAACCGGCGGCGACGTTGCGCACGACGATCTCGAGCGGAATGATTTCCACTTCCTTGATCAATTGCTCGCGCATGTTCAGGCGGCGGATGAAATGCGTCGGAATGCCGATCTTGTTCAGATGGGTGAAGATGTACTCAGAAATCCGGTTGTTCAGCACACCCTTACCGTCGATGACATCGTGTTTCTTCTTGTTGAAAGCGGTCGCGTCATCCTTGAAAAACTGGATGAGCGTGCCCGGTTCCGGACCCTCGTAAAGGATCTTGGCCTTGCCCTCGTAGATACGGCGGCGACGATTCATGGATTTTATCTCTGTTGGTTGGTGGCGCTCTTGGGTCGCGCAATTGGAATTTTCTCAGCGGGTCCATATCTGAAAAGAACGCATTTCACAATCGGCGTATCTTCCCATCCCCCGATTTAGATTAGGGTATCATGAAAGTCACCGAAGACGAAAACTTCGCATTGCGCTTTCAGTAGTGTTATGGCGATAACTGTTACCGGGACGAAATTCTCAGGGAGTTTATCGATGACCACGATGCAGGATCGCGAGAAGGGTTTTGAGGCGAAGTTTGCGCTGGACGAAGAGCTGAGGTTCAAGGCAGTGGCGCGACGCAACAAGCTGCTCGGTCTTTGGGCGGCTGGTCTCTTGAACAAGGCCGACCCGGACGCCTATGCAAGGGAAGTCATCACCGCCGACCTCGCAGAAATTGGCCACGAGGACGTGGTGCGCAAGATTAAGGCAGATTTCGACGCCGCCGGCATCGCACAGTCGGAAGACGAAATCCGCTTGCGGATGCTGGAATTTCTGGCCCAAGCGATAGAGCAGCTTCAGAACAACTGATCTCGCAGCCAGCGAAAAGAGACATGGTGGCGCCGCCCGGCAGCAGAATCGGGCGGCTTTTTTGTATCGAGCGAAGCTTCACCCGGATTTTGCGGCGCCTCGATGCTCAGCGCATCCTGCGCGCCTCTGAAAAGCTCCGCGGCACATCGAAACCTTCCCGGGCAAACGTCTCGAAATCCTGCCGGCTCATTGGTTTCGCCAGCGCATAGCCTTGCAGGATGTCGCAGCCAAGATCGGCGAGAAGTGCGGCGTGGGCCCAGGTTTCGACGCCTTCGGCGACAACTTCGATGTTCAGCGAATGGCCGATGTCGATAATCGCGCGCACCAGCTTTTGCTGTTTGCTGCTTTCCGTGACCGGCCCTACCAGTGCGCGATCGATCTTGAGGCGCGCCGGATTGAGTTTGAGGAGCCCGATGATCGACGCGTGACCGGTTCCAAAATCATCGATCTCGATATCTATGCCGAGCTCGTTCAAGGCCGCGATCGTCTCCGCAACTTCATCCTCGAACTCGTCGAGAAAGATCGATTCGAGCAGTTCGAACGACATGACGCCGTGCGGGATGTTCATTTCCCGCAGATCGGCCACGAGTTGAGGGTCGCGCAAACGGCGCGAGGAAATATTGACCGAGATCTTGGGGATGGCGAGCCCCTGCCGCTGCCAAGCGCGGAAGTCGGCATAGGCCATATCGACCACCATCCGGTCTATTGCTGCGAGCAGATTGATGTCTTCGGCGACCTTAAGGAATTGCACGGGCGCCAGGACCCCGCGTTCCGGGTGGTTCCAGCGCACCAGCGTCTCGACCCCCGTGATCTCCAGAGTGCGGGCGTCGAACTGGGGTTGGTAGAAGGGAACGAACTGTCTCTTTTCGAGTGCTTCGCGCAGCTCGTCGCCGATCCGCTTCGCAGTCAGGATCTCGTTCTGCATCTCGTCGGAAAAGAGTTCAAAACGGTCGCGGCCAAGGCTCTTGGCGCGATAAAGCGCGATGTCGGCGTCCATCAGAAGCTGCCTGGGATCGGTGAGCCTGCCTTCATCCAGCGAAACGCCAATGCTTGCGCCAAGGCGGCACAATTGCCCGCCGTAGGGGACGGGACGGCGGAAGGCCTGAATGATGCGTGCGGCAAGCTCTGCCAGTTGCGTCGAATCCCGACCGCTGCGGCATACGATGACGAATTCGTCGCCACCGATGCGCGCGATGAAATCGTCCCGCTCGGAGTGCGACCTCAGCACGGTCGCGGCATGCACGAGCATTGCGTCGCCAGCCTGATGACCGAGCGTGTCGTTGATCTGCTTGAAGCGATCCAGGTCGATATGAAGTATGGCGTTGACGACACGCGCTTCCGTCAGGATCCGATCGAGATAGCGGCGGTTCGGCAAATCCGTCAGATGATCGTGCAGCGCGTTGTACTCGATGCTGACACGCGCCGCTTCGAGTTCGCAGTTGCGCGCCTCGGCAAAGGATTTTGCCCGCCTCAACTCCTCCTGCAGGGCGATATCATCGGTCACGTCCCAATTGGCGCCAACGAGCCTCCCTGCACCATCCAGGTCGGTATGGAACGCGGCGTTGGACCGGATGTGGCGGACGACCCCATCGGGCCTGATGATGCGGAACGCGTTGGTGAAAGGCGTGCCGCTGGCGATCGCGTCATTGACGCGTTTAATCGCAGCAGCCTTGTCCTCCGGATGCAGAAAGTTCTCCCAACCGGCCGAGGAGGGCGCTTTGCCGGCAGGGTCCAGGCCATACATCCTCAACATGGCTTCGTCCCAGAGCGAGACGCCAGTGTCGAGATTGTGTTCGAAGACGCCAATCCTCGAAATATCGAGCGCCAGTTGCAGGCGGCGCGAAACTTCTTCGAGCCGGGCCTCCGCTTCCTTGCGCGCGGTTATGTCGGTATCGGTGCCGATGATGCGGCACGGCTTGCCGTCAGGGCCATAAGCGACCGATGCGCCCCGGCTCTCGATCCAGATCCAGCGTCCGTCGGCATGGCGCTCACGATACTCGAATGTGTTGAACTGAGCCTCGCCCGAATCTTGGCGTTCGATGCACGCGAGAACGTGCGCTCGGTCATCCGGATGGACGTTTTCGATCCATTTCTCCAGCGTGCCATCGACCTCCGCGTCATCCGCCAGTCCTCGTAGACGTCGCCAGGTTGAGGAATAGAATAGATTGCCGCTTTCGTAGTCGTGATCCCAGACACCTTCCAACGCGCTTTCAAGGGCATACTTCCAGCGTGTCTCGTCCTTGCGCAGGTTAGCGATTTGCGAAACCACGCTATCGGCCGGAAGCATCGCCAGCATCCTCTTCGCCTCGGCTCCTTGTGCAGCAGGAAGAGGCGCCAGCGAAACGAGCATGGAACGAGAGGCGGATGCGCCGAGAAAGCGCACGACCGCCGGCTCCGCCGATCGCTGCGTTTCCGGGATAGGCACAACTGCCGGAAGATCTTCGTCATCCACGAATGCGGCGATCGGTGTGCCGATGAGTTCGTCGGAGGTTCGCCCAAGCATCTCGAGTGCGAGGGCATTGGCGGCGCATATGACATCGTCCGCATCAATAAGAATGATGCCCGCCGGGATTTGATCCATTGCGCCCGCCAAGCTGTCTTGTGTCGTCGGCTCATTGCCGGTGTCGATTGGTTCCCGCGGTTCGGTCACTTATCCCGGATCCTGAGAGTTGCCAGCCTATCATGATCTCCTAGCAATGAAATTCAGATTAATGGTGCGCGGTTCCGCCGATAACCATTATGACCGCAGGCGGCTGAGGAACTGGGCAAAAACCATCGTGCCCTCGGGCCACGGGCCGTGGCCGGATTCGGTATTGATGTGACCGGCTTCGCCGGCATCGACCAACAACGAGCCCCACGCGTTGGCGATGTCTCCGGCGTGCTCATAGGATCCGAAGGGATCGTTGCGGCTTGCCACCATCAGCGACGGGAAGGGTAGAGGATCGCGTGGGTACGGGCCGAAGGTCATCAGATGCTTCGGTCGGATCTTGGGATTGGCGACGTCCGGCGGCGCGACCAGGAAAGCGCCTGCGATCTTCTTCGCGTTCGCGCAATGGGGCAGGGCATGGATCGCCGTGGCGACCCCCAGCGAATGTGCGACGATGACGACCGGCTTTTGCGCGGCATTGACGGCCCCGACCATCCGCGCCACCCAATCCTCGCGCACAGGCTTCGACCACTCAGCCTGTTCGACGCGGCGCGCGGTCGACAGCTTTCGCTCCCAACGGCTTTGCCAATGGGCCGGGCCGGAATTGGTGTAGCCCGGCACGATCAGGATGTCAGCTTCTGAAACCTTCATGATTGCGGCGATTTGGAGGTGAAAAGCGCCGAAGTCAAGGCACAGGCGACAGAGGCCGCATTTTCTGTATAATCCAAGACGCCGGTCGCGGTTGACAGCGGCGAGTTTTATCGCTGTCGCGAGTCCGTGGCCGCTCTGGTTCGTTGAGGAGTGTGAGCCATGACAACCTTCCATGTCCTGTCGGGGGCGAATGCGAGAGCCTCGCATCCCGGTATACGAAAGATTGGCATTGCGGATGTGTTTGATGCGTTGCGTCTCGGGTTCAATGATTTTCGCGAGAAGCCGTCGCATTATGTTTTCTTGTGCTTGATATACCCTATCGCCGGTGCAGTACTGATAACCTGGAGCGCGGGCGCGAATATGCTGCCGCTACTCTATCCGCTTGCGTCCGGCTTCGCCCTCATCGGTCCTGTCGCGGCAATCGGCCTCTATGAGATCAGCCGGCGCCGTGAATTGGGCATGGATGCGTCATGGCCGCACGCTTTGCGGCTCTACCGTTCACCAGCGCTGCCTTCCATTTTGGCGGTCGCCGCCGTGCTGTTCGTTATCTTCATCGCCTGGCTTCTGGTTGCACAGGCGCTTTACGTCAGAATTTTCGGAACGACGCCGCCGAATTCGATTTCGGCCTTCTGGAACGGCATTATCGGCACGCCAGAGGGTTGGAATCTCATCGTTATCGGCAACGCCGTCGGCTTTGTCTTCGCCGTCATCGTGCTCTCGATCAGCGTGGTTACATTCCCGTTGCTGCTTGACCGCGATGTCGGCGCCGTCGTGGCCGTCGAGACCTCGATCCGGGCGACGCTTACCAATCCGGTGCCGGTCGCCTGCTGGGGCCTCATCATAGCAGCGGGACTGGTGATCGGCTCGATTCCGGTCTTCGTCGGCCTGGCCGTTATCATGCCGATCTTTGGCCACGCCACGTGGCATCTCTATCGCAAGATCGTGGAGCCAGAGCCGGCCGGCCGCAAAAGCTGAACGGCAGGTCCTCCAATGACATCGCGGCGATCTTGAATGACCCAAGATCGCCGCGATTGTTTTTGCGAGAGTTCACCGGTTCGCCGCCCGACAACGGCGCGGTTATTGGCGGAAGAACTTATAGTAGGATGATATCTGCGCTGCGGTGTTCGACGAAAGCTTGAGCTTGATGCCGATCTTGTCGCCGCGATACCAGCGCACTATCCCCGTCAGATAGCCGAGCTCTTCACTTTGAATGGTGACTTCCTGTCCCGTTTGCGCCCCGATATCGAACAGGAGCTGGAAACAGATACCCTCGTCGGAAAGGTCCCTGACAACCCCGTTGCTGGACCCGAATTTGCAGGTAACCTTACCTGTTATTTTCGTCTGCGTGCGCGGTGATCCGCGCTGAACACTGTCCCTGTAAGTCATGGCTTCCTCGAAACCTGATTAGACAGTTCTGGAAGCTCTCACACCACTTCTAAACAACTTGCTAATAAGCTCGCCCGCACTCGAACAAAATGCACCGAATGCGAGCGTTTGTATTCATGGACAACGTCATCATGTCCCGCAGCGAGACTACAGCGCCGCGCGTCTAATTAGACGCGCAAAGGTCGCTGTAGCACTTTGATTTGCTGCATGTTTTTGTCCTTAAATCGGATACGATTTAAGGAAACATGCAGCAGGCTGTCTTATTCCTGTCAGCCAAAGACGCGCTTAAAGATCGTGTCGACGTGCTTGGTGTGATACCCGAGATCGAACTTCTCGCGAATTTCCTCTTCCGAAAGTGCGGCCCGCACCTCAGTGTCGGCCAGCAGCTCCTCCAGGAAATCCTTGCCCTGTTCCCAGACCTTCATGGCATTGCGCTGAACGAGCCGGTAGGCGTCCTCTCGTGAAGCGCCGGCCTGGGTGAGCGCAAGCAGCACGCGCTGCGAGTGAACAAGACCGCGGAACTTGTTCAAGTTCTTCATCATGTTCTCGGGATAGACGAGCAACTTGTCGATCACGACGGTAAGCCGCGCCAGTGCGAAATCGAGCGTCACCGTCGCGTCCGGTCCGATCATGCGTTCGACCGAGGAGTGCGAAATATCGCGTTCATGCCAAAGTGCCACGTTTTCCATTGCTGGCACGACGAAGGCGCGGACCATTCGGGCGAGACCGGTGAGGTTTTCCGTCAGCACCGGATTGCGCTTGTGCGGCATGGCCGAAGAGCCCTTCTGGCCCGGGGAGAAATATTCCTCGGCTTCCAGCACCTCGGTGCGCTGCAGATGGCGGATTTCCGTCGCAAGACGCTCGATCGAGGAGGCGATGACGCCGAGCGTCGCGAAATACATGGCGTGGCGGTCGCGCGGGATGACCTGCGTCGAGACCGGTTCCGGCTTCAGGCCGAGAGCCTTTGCGACATGCTCCTCGACTCGTGGATCGATATTGGCAAAGGTGCCGACAGCACCGGAAATGGCGCCGGTCGCAACCTCTTCGCGGGCGGCCAGGAGGCGCTGCTTACAGCGATCGAATTCCGCATAGGCAAGCGCCAGCTTGATGCCGAAGGTGGTGGGCTCGGCGTGGATGCCGTGCGAACGGCCGATGGTGACCGTATCCTTGTGCTCGAAAGCACGGCGCTTCAGGGCTTCAAGCAGCTTGTCGAGGTCGGCGAGCAAGAGGTCCGTCGCGCGAACGAGCTGCACGTTGAAGCAGGTATCGAGCACGTCCGACGAGGTCATGCCCTGATGGACGAAACGGCTGTCCGGCCCGACGAATTCCGCAAGATGAGTGAGAAAAGCGATGACGTCGTGCTTGGTGACGGCCTCGATCTCGTCGATCCGGGCAACGTCGAACTTTGCCGCGCCGCCCTTTTCCCAGATCGTCTTCGCCGCTTCCTTGGGGATGACGCCGATTTCGGCGAGAGCATCGCAGGCATGCGCCTCGATCTCGAACCAGATACGGAATTTCGTTTCCGGCGACCAGATGGCCACCATTTCCGGCCGGGAGTAACGGGGGATCATGGGCTTAAGCTTTCGTCATCAGTGAAGGATGGCTGTGCCTCTATCAAAGATGTTGGTCAAGCTCAACGCCGTTGGTGCATGTCCGATCGCGCAAGCCAAAGGCTGGCGGCGACAAGGACGGCAAGTCCGAGCGGCAGGTAGAGCCGAACGCCCAGGACCAGAAACTGGTAGAGCGCGGCGAGCGACGTGAACAGGAACTGGAAGAGCCATATGCGCGTGCCCGTGGCCGCATGCCACTGCGCATAGAATATCCGGTAGTCAAAGGCGAAGAGACACGCCGTCGTACCGACCGTGCCTGCGATGAGGCACAGGAAAAAGGCCGAGAAGCGGGTCTCGGCCACTCGCTCCTGTGCTGCAAACCGCGCCGCAAACAGTGAAATCGGCCACGCCAACAGGCCGCCGAGCGCGTAGAGCAGCAAGATGTCCCTGATGTGGAAGGCCGCCTCGTCGCCACGCAGCCAAAGCGCCAGCCAGGCAGATGTCGCCATTGCCCCGGCCCAACTGGGGGCACCGATCAGCACTTCATGCGGCTTGGGAAGGGAACGCACTAAGCGGGATCGTTTTGACGGTGCGACATCCGAAGGGAGCACTGGCGATTTGGCGGCCTGCTCGTCACTTGTCATTTGGGAAGCCGGACCGGTAGCGCAATCCAGCGGCCATCGGTTGAACCCTCGAAACCGAGCGATTTGACCAGGATCATCACCACGTGGACTTCGGATCCGTCATTATTGATGCGGGTTACGACGCCGCCAATGCGATAACCCGTCGGGCAGCGACGGCTTTCAGGGATGCGCGTGTCCTCCTGCAGCAGCTCCGCCGCAGGTTTCCCGGCCTTCTCCGTCATCACCAGCCGGAAGCCCTTCACCTCCTTCAAGAAGCTGCTGCACACGCCCTGAGGCTCGAAGCTCTTCTCCTCGAGCTTCAGCGCGTAACTCTTGCGGAACGGCTCATTGGCCGGAAAGGCATCATAGCTCAGCGTGTGCGCCGCGCTGCTTCTTTCAGTTACAGGATTGTACGCGACCAGTATCCCAGGCGTGTCCGCCAAGCGGTAAGCATCGATCAGTGGTGCGGCACGGCTGTGCGCCTCGCGGCGCGCTTCGTGCTGTGCGCCACCATCTTTCTCGATGACGGCGCGGACAGGTGCGCCAGGGAGGAAGGTGTCTTTGCGCGTGTCGAGGACATAAATCGTCGAATAGGGAAAGCCGGAGCCGTCCTGGACGCCATATTCCTCGAACGCGAAGACGTTGCCATCAGACGAAAATCCGATCGGCTGCAGGGCGGCAAAGTCTCCAGCACGCACCTCAGCGGCCGCAATCGTCGCCGCCAGAAGCGTTGTGGTGACTACCGTCCGCATGCTCATTCGCGCGCCTTTTCCGCGGATTTGCGGATCGCCTCGATGGCAGTGCGATAGGTCTCGACGGAACCGCCCTTGAAGACGGCCGAGCCCGCGACCAGCACGTTGGCACCGGCCTTGACAGGCAGCGCGGCTGTCTCCGGCGTGATACCGCCATCGACCTCGATCTCGATCGGCCGGTCGCCGACCATGGCCTTGATCCGCCGGATCTTCTCTTCGGTGGCGTGGATGAATTTCTGTCCGCCGAAGCCAGGATTGACCGTCATCACCAGGATCAGATCGACCATGTCCAGCACATATTCGATTGCGCTTTCCGGGGTTGCCGGATTAAGCGAGACGCCGGCCTTCTTGCCAAGCGACTTCACGGTCTGCAGCGACCGGTGCAAATGCGGGCCGGCCTCGGCGTGCACCGTCATGATGTCGCAGCCGGCCCTGGCGAAAGCTTCGAGATAGGGATCGGCGGGCGAAATCATCAGATGACAGTCGAAAGTCGCGTCCGTATGCGGACGCAGCGACTTGATGACGTCCGGGCCGAAAGTGATGTTTGGCACGAAATGACCATCCATGACGTCGAGATGGATCCAGTCGGCGCCGGCTTCGACGACATCGCGAACCTCCTGGCCGAGCTTGGAGAAGTTGGACGCCAGGATCGACGGGGCAATGCGAATGGGATGGGTCATGACAGGCTCCGATGTTTCCCGCGCCATAGCATTCCGCCGACGCGCAAACAACATCCGAAGCAAGCCTGCGGCCCAACGCCTGGATCGCGATGATTTCAGGTTAAATCGATTCCAATAGATTAGAGGGGATGCAGGCGGAAAACCGCGCACCCTTTTCCTCATCCCGCTCTATTGCGACCAGGACGGCCTCGTATCGTTGTCGGCCGCAACAGCATCGTGAACGCCGCGTGCGATCGCGCGCGCCATCGTAGAGGCCGCGGCAGCGCTAAGATCGATGAAATCTTCGAGCAGGGGCGCCTTGCCGCTCGCTCCGGTCGCCAGCGCGAAGACAAGGTCGCCGTCGAGCGGCGTATGCGACGGCCATAGCGCGCGAGAAAAGCCGTCATGGGCGGCGATGGCCAGCCGTTTCGCCTCAGCCTTACTGAGCACCGCATCGGTCGCGATGACGGCGATCGTCGTATTCGCAGCGGCCGATTGCCTCTCACGGAACTTGAGGCGCGGCAGCGCCGCATCCGGCGGCATGGGGGCCGGATATCCGAGCCCGCCGAACTCGTCGTCAAGCTCGAAGGGCGCGGCCCAGAAATGGCGTGTGCTGCCGATCGTGGCCGAGCCGAGCGCATTGACGGCGACGAGCGCGCCGACCGTGATGCCATTGGCGAGCACCGTCGACGCCGAGCCCAGGCCGCCTTTGAAGGTAGCCGTCAGTGCGCCCGTACCGGCACCGGCGGTCCCGGTCAGAAATGTGGCACCAGCAGCCCGCACGGCGTCGTAACCGAGGTCGCGATAGGGCGAAAAGCGTCCCCAATCCTTGTCGCCACCATTGACGAGATCAAACAGAATTGCCGCCGGAACGATCGGAATGCGGTGGGGGCCGACCTCGAAACCGCGTCCCATCTCCCGAAGGGCCGCCTGTACCCCGGAGGCGGCGTCCAGACCGAAGGCCGAACCGCCGGAAAGCACAATGGCGTCCACCGTCTGGACGGTATTTTCCGGCGCGAGCAGATCCGTCTCCCGCGTGCCCGGCGCGCCGCCGAGAACCTGAACCGCTGCCGTTGCCGGCTGTTCGCAAAGCACGACCGAGACACCGGACTTCAGTCGGTGGTCTTCGGCGTTGCCGACCAAAAGGCCCGCGACATCGGTAATCAGATTGTTCGGCCCCTTGCGCATCAGTCCGCACCGCCCGCGCCCGTGGCCGCGACGAATCGGCCGTCCCGCCATTCCATCAGCCGGTAGGGCGTATCGGTTCTTTCGTGGCTGTCGTTGAACTTTATTGGCCCGAGGATTGTTGCATAAGGCCCCTTCAGCAGGGCTTCGGGAAGCGCGCTCCCGTCCTTGGCAGCCTGGTCCTTCGCCTGTTCGAGCAGCGACATGGCGACGAAGGCCGGCAGGACATAACCCTCCGGTTCGATTCCGCTCGCGCGCATCGCCTTGACGACGGCTCCAGCTTCGTTCGACCGAGACGCCTCCGGAACCGTCACGGCGAGCACTCCGCTCTCGAGCGGCACATCAATGTCGGCGGCATTCAGTACGTCGCCGCCAAGCAGGGTTATCGAGACCTTCTCAGCCTTCGCATCACGCGCGATCACGGCGGTGTCGTAGCGGTCGCCTCCGGTAAAGATGTGGGTGGCGCCGCTCTTCGCCAGTCGACGGACGAGGCCAACCTGCTGTTCCTGCGCCGGGCGATAGGTGTCGGTGAACACGGGTGTCACGCCGATCTCGGCAAGCGCGTTTCGAACGCTTTCGACAAGCTCCCGGCTATGGATCGTGCCGTCGTCGATGAGCGCGAGCGGTTTGCCCTTCCAGTTCGCGACGATGACGTCGGTGATTGCCGCGGCTTCGGCCTTTCCGTTTGGCGCCAGCCGGAAAAACGGCCAATTCTTCTTGAGTGCGTCCTCCATCAGAATGTTGGAGCGGACGCTAAGTGTGATGGCGGGAATGCGAGCCTCGGCAAGGGCGGGCAGGGCAGCTTCGAGGCTCTCCGTGCAGAGAAAGCCGATCGCTGCCTCCGCCCCGCTCGCCAGAAGCGCCTTCTTCAGCGCCTCGCCGCCTGCGGGATCACAGCTTTCGGCGATCGGGATAATCTGACTTCCACGCTCGTCCGCCTGAAAGGCGGCGCCGTCCACCATCTGCTTTCCAAGCGTGGCGAAAGGTCCGTCCATGGGAGCCACGACGGCAACTTTCAGGCCTGCGGCAAAGGCAGGGGAGGCCGATATCAATCCGACGACGACGATGCTCTTAATAATCAATCTAAACATGTATTTTTCCCGCAACGACGCCATGTTTTAAGCATGTGTCTCTCTCCGTCAAAGGAAAAGATCGCACCGCAAGAGCTCGTCATTCTGAACACGCCATGACTATGCCGCTGCCTCGCAAGAATCTCGCGCCGCCGGGTTTCATATTTTCCGTGAGAGTCTATGTATGTGCAAGACATCGATCCGGAGAGAGATGTGTTGGAGAAGACCCGACTGGACCCGATAAGTTACCGCGACGCGATGAGCCGCATGTCTGCTCATGTGCAACTCATCACCACGGCCGATGGGCGGGCGCGGCGCGGCGTCACGATTACGGCGTCCTGCTCCGTGTCCGATGATCCTCCGACGATCCTTGCATGCCTCAATGCCGCAAATCCTCGCAATGATATCTTCGCTCGCTCTGGTGCTTTCGCGCTTAACGTGCTTGGCGAGCCGCACAGGGCGCTCGCCCATGCCTTCTCCGGTCGCGATCAGCTCGACATGGACCGGCGCTTCGCGCTCGGCCAATGGACGCAGCTTGCCACCGGCGCGCCCATCCTAGCCGACGCCGTTGTCGCCTTCGACTGCCGCCTCATCGAGGTCAAGATCATGGCGACCCATCTCATCCTCTTCGGCGAAGTCGTCGACCTGCACCTCGGGAAGAAGCAGCCGCCGCTCATTTATGTGGACCGGGGATATCACACGCTATAAGTTTTCTCGGGCCACGGAGGAAACATGGCGAAGCACGAGACGGGAAAGCTGCCGCAATCCATCGATGAGACCCTGGCAATGCTGGAGGCGCAGAATTACCTCGCCGGAACTCAGCTTGCGACGGTGCTTTTCCTGGCCCTGAAAATGAAGCGCCCGCTGTTTCTGGAAGGCGAAGCGGGCGTCGGCAAGACCGAGATCGCCAAGGTCCTTGCCCGTTCGCTCGATCGCCCCCTGATCCGGCTGCAATGTTACGAAGGGCTAGACGTCTCCTCGGCCGTTTATGAATGGAACTACCCGGCGCAGATGCTGGAGATACGCCTTTCGGAGGCGGCCGGCATGGTCGACCGCCAAAGGATCGAAGGCGACATCTTCTCCGAACGCTTTCTCATCCGCCGCCCGGTGCTGCAGGCGATATCCGCCAGCACGGGGCGGGCTCCAGTATTCTTGATCGACGAGCTCGACCGCACCGACGAAGCTTTCGAGGCTTTCCTTCTGGAAGTGCTTTCCGATTTTCAGGTCACCATCCCCGAACTCGGGACGATCAGGGCGGACGAGCCGCCCATCGTCATCATCACGACCAACCGCACCCGCGAAATTCATGACGCCCTGAAGCGACGCTGCCTTTATCACTGGGTCGACTATCCGAGGGCGGCGCAGGAACTGGAGATCATTCGGCGCAAGGTGCCCGGCTGCAACGCCACTCTATCGCGGGAAATCGTCGCCTATGTCCAAAGACTGCGGGCGATCGACCTTTTCAAGAACCCCGGCGTGGCGGAGACGATCGACTGGGCGACGGCGCTCACCGAACTTGACCGGTTAGCGCTTGATCCGGAAACGATCGCCGACACGCTCGGTACTTTGCTCAAATACCAGGACGATATCGCCCGGATCGAGGGCACGGAGGGGCGCAAGCTGCTTGCCGACGTCAAGGCCGACCTCCTGGCGCAGGGCTGACCGTCATGGTGGACGAGCAGGTTGATCGCACGACAGTTTCTCCAATCGCGCTTGGCGACGGCAAACTTGCTGACAACATCGTCTTCTTTGCCCGCGCGCTTCGAAGAGCGGGAATGAGAATTGGTCCGGCGGCCATTGCCGACGCCATCAACGCCGTTGCCTTGATCGGGATCGGTTCCCGCAGCGAGTTCTACGCCGCCCTTCAATGCACCTTCGTCAAGCGTCATGAAGATCAGGTTCTATTCGACGAAGCGTTCAACCTGTTTTGGCGCTCGCGCGACCTCGTCGAGAAGATGATCGCGCTTCTGTCGCCGACTGCGCCGGAGCGTCGGGGTGAAGATCGGACCAGGCGCGCCGGCGAGGAGCGACTCCGCGAGGCACTCCTCGACGGAAGGGACGACGCCCGTTCGCCGCGCGACGAACCGGAAATCGAGGTCGATGCCCGCTACACGGGCTCCGGTCGCGAGCTTTTCCGCAAGGCGGATTTCGCGCAGATGACCGCAGCGGAGATCGCCGAGGCCAGGAAGGCATTGTCATCGCTGATATTGCCGCTCGATCGTGTGCGGACCCGACGCTTTCGAGCCGCCCATCGGCCGGCACGGATCGATCCACGCGCCACCATGCGCGATGCGATGCGCTTTGGCGGCGAGTTGATCCTGCCGCGCTTTCGCGAACCGCGGCTTGTTCATCCACCGCTCGTCGTGCTTGCCGATATTTCCGGATCGATGAGCCAGTACACGCGGATTTTCCTGCATTTCCTGCACGCGCTGACGGAACAGCGACAACGCGTTCACATTTTTCTTTTCGGGACGCGGCTGACGAATGTCACTCGCCAAATGCGCAATCGCGATCCCGACGAAGCGCTGGACGAATGCGTGGCGGCGGTCAAGGATTGGTCTGGCGGCACCCGCATCGGAGAAACACTTCGCGAATTCAACCGGCGTTGGTCGCGCCGGGTGCTCGGTCAGGGTGCCATCGTCCTCCTGATCACCGACGGCCTTGAGCGCGATGATACAGCGGAACTCGAGGTCGAGGTCGATCGCTTGCATCGCTCCTGCCGGCGCCTCATCTGGCTCAACCCGCTGCTGCGGTTCGACGGATTTGAGGCGCGCGCCCGGGGCGTGCGAGCCATGCTGCCGCATGTTGACGAATTCCGGGCGGTGCACAATCTTGAATCTGTGGCCGAGCTGGTGAAATCGCTGTCCGGTCATGGCGCGCAAGACGCCGATCCGCGGCGCTTCCTGCACACGCGAGCGGCATGAGACACAAAAAACTGGTAGGCAACATGTCGAAAGAGCCCAATATCCTCGACCCGCTGGAGGTCGCCGAAACCTGGTGCAGTGACGGACGCAAAGTGGCGCTTGCGACGGTCATTGAGACCTGGGGCTCCGCGCCGCGACCGATCGGCAGCCATCTGGTGATCGATGAGGAGGGAAATTTCCAGGGGTCCGTCTCCGGCGGATGCGTCGAAGGCGCCGTCATCGCCGAGGCAATGGAGATTATCGACTCAGGAACACCCAAGATCCTCGAATTCGGCGTTGCCGACGAGACTGCCTGGCGCGTCGGCCTTTCCTGCGGCGGCCGCATTCGGGTCTATGTCGAAAGAATTGATGGCTGACGATGAAAAGCTCCACCCTTCAGGCAATCAATGCGGCGCGAGCCGCGCGACGGGCAGCTGTGGTCGTTACCGATCTTTCGGACGGCGCCAGTGAGGTCTTTCTTGAAGGCGCGAGCTTTCCGCCGGAATGGGATAACCTGATCGTCGAAGCGTTGCGTTCAGGACGCGCCGGCGTTGCGGCGGTAGAAGGACGATCGCTCTTCGTCAATGTCCATCTGCCACCACCGCGCATCGTTGCGATCGGTGCCGTTCATATTTCCCAAGCGCTTGCCGAATTAGCGGCGGTTGCCGGATTCGACATGACGATCATAGATCCGCGCACGGCGTTCGCGACAGCGGAGCGGTTCGGCGCTATCGAACTCCTCGCTGAATGGCCGGAAGACATTCTGCCCTCGAGGCCACTGGACCGCTACACGGCACTCGCCGCGCTCACGCATGATCCGAAGATCGACGATTATCCGATCCGGGCGGCCCTGGAAGCGGGATGCTTCTATGTGGGCGCGCTCGGTAGCCGCAAGACGCATGCGGCACGCGTGGAAAGGTTGGAACAAGCAGGTGTGCCTGCTGACGCCATCGGCCGGATCAAAGCCCCGATCGGCCTCAACATCGGCGCAGCGAGCCCCGCCGAAATCGCCATCGCCATCCTGGCTGAAATCATCGAATCCTTGCGCCGCCGTGATCCGAGTGGCCGGGAGGGAGGTGCAAAATGAAGTTCGGTCCCGTACGGCTCGCCGATGCCGAGGGCGCTGTTCTTGCGCATGCAATGAAAACCGGAGCGCAGCGATTGCCGAAAGGACATCTGCTGAGCCGAACGGACATCGCGACACTTGCCGAAGCCGGTGTGGAGGAGGTCATTGTCGCGCGGCTCGATGCGGATGACCTGCTCGAAAACGAGGCGGCGGCGCGCATCGCCGCGGCGATCGCTCCCGACCACTTGCGCTTTTCACAAGCAGCTACCGGCCGGGTGAACGTCCACGCCACCATCTCTGGCCTTTTCGTCGCAAACCGCGCCGCCGTCGACCGGGTGAACCGGATCGATCCGGCGATCACGCTCGCCTGCCTCGCCGATCATACGGCGGTCGCAACGGGCGACATGGTAGCGACGATCAAGATCATTCCGCTGGCGGTGCCGGAGCGGTTCGTCGCGCAGGCGGAGAATATGCTGCTGGCGGAGGCAGCCTTCGAGGTAAAGCCCTTTGTGCCGCACCGCGCGGCCCTTATCGCAACCGAGTTGCCGTCGCTCAAGCGGCAGGTCATGGACAAGACACATACGGTTCTCGCTGCCCGGCTCTTGCGCTCCGGAAGCCATCTCGTTACGGAACGTCGCGTGGCACATTCGGAAGGCTCCGTCACCGCAGCCATCGCCGATCTCAAGCCGACCCATGACCTGATCATCATCTTTGGCGCATCGGCAGTCGCCGATCCGGACGACGTAATTCCGGCGGCAATCAGGCGGGCCGGCGGAGTCGTCGAACATGTCGGAATGCCGGTCGATCCAGGCAATCTTCTGGTCCTGGGTCGAATTGCCGAACTGCCCGTCGTCGGGGCGCCGGGTTGCGCACGCAGTCCCAAAGAGAACGGCTTCGACTGGATACTCGACCGCCTGCTTGCCGGCGAATGGCCGAATTCTGAAGATATAACCGGCCTCGGTGTCGGCGGCCTGCTTAAGGAAATTCCGACGCGGCCGCAACCGCGTGAGCAAACCGTCAGTCCACCGCGAGATCCGGCACGAATCGTCGTCCTGGCTGCGGGGCGGGCAAGCAGGATGGGTGAGAGCGGCGGTCACAAGCTCTTGGCCGAGTTCGACGGCGTCCCACTGGTCCGGCGGTCGGTCGAAACGGCACTCGCCACTAATGCCGGGAAGGTGGTGGTGGTAACCGGGTACCGCGAAGCGGATATTCGCGGCGCGCTCGCAGGCCTGCCCGTTGAGTTTGTCTCGAATCCGGATTATGCGGCCGGCATGGGCTCTTCGCTGGTGGCCGGCGTGAACGCACTCGGAACCGAGGCGGGCGGCGTTCTCGTGATGCTGGCCGATATGCCGGGTATTACCGCCAATCACCTGCGAAAGATGATCGAAGTCTTCGACAACGAGGGACGCCAAGCGGTCGTGCGCGCGGTCTCGGAAGGCCAGCGCGGCAATCCGGTCATTCTGCCGAAAGCGACCTTCGCCGCGGTCCGGCAGCTCGTCGGCGATGTCGGAGCACGACATATCATCGAGCGGTGCGGGCTCCCGGTCATCGACGTCGAGCTCGGTGAAGCAGCGCGCCTCGACCTCGACACCCCGGAAGCGATCATCGCCGCGGGCGGCGTACTGAAGGAGTGAAGAATGGACAATGCTGCGATCGAAGAGATGTTCGAAACGCTGGGACCGGTGACGATACGCCGCATGTTCGGTGGCAAAGGCATCTATTTCGAAGGCGTCATTTTCGCGCTCGAGGTCGACGGCGAAATCCTACTCAAGGGGGATGCCGAATCGGCACCGGAATACGAGCAGGCGGGCTGCCGCCAATGGGCGTACGACGGAAAAGGCAAGCTGGTGAAGATGCCCTATTGGAGCATTCCGGATCCGGCACTCGACGATCCGGACGAGATGGCCCGCTGGGTGAGGATTGCCTATGCGGCAGCGCTCAGGACAAGAAAATAGAGTGGCGCGGCCGAACCGGCGGGGCTACCGACTTAGCCAAGAGCCCGAACGGCATCGGCGGCGAACCGCGACAGCGGCTGGGGTAGGGCGGAGAGATCGAACCAGCCGATGTCGGATAGCTTGTCCGGTTCGGTGAGGCGCGGCTCGCCTGAAAAATCATCCGTTACATAGATCAGCGAAACCCAGTGCTGCTGGTCGGTTTCGATCACCTGTTCGCTGATGCAGAGAAAGCGGGTCGAATGGATGGAAAGACCGCTTTCCTCCTCCGCCTCCCGGCGCGCCGCATTCTCGGCGCGCTCCATATGGTCGACCTTGCCCCCGACGATGTTCCAGTGACCCGCTTCTGGCGCCTTGAGGCGGCGGCAAAGCAGGATCTTGCCGTCGCGCATGATCGCGAGACCGCAACCAACACCGGGAAAATCGATGCCGGGGAGAGCCATGGGGCCGAGTGTCAGGCCTTGCCGGCGATCAGCATGAAGGCCGGAATCTCATCGCCAAAACCGACCGGCGTCGGACCGTCGTCATGATCGCGACGATGCCGGTTGCGGCGGTCGCGATTGTCGTCATTGGCGGCATTCTGCGTCCGGCCCGGCCGATCGTTGCGGCCGGCGTGGCCGCGCCCGTTGTCTGCATTGCGTTCCGGTTTCACCGCTTCCGCCCTTTCTGCGACTGGTTCAAGTTCAGCCGCACTATCGGCATAGGCGGTATCAGTTCTATGATCGGAACGGCCTCTGCCGGAGCGTTCCACATCTTTTTTGCGGTCCTTGTGACGATCGCGGCCACGATCCTTGCGGCCGGTGTCATGGCTTTCCATTGGTTCCGGAAGCTCGGAAAGATCGCCGTTCAGCCATTCGACCTTCTGGCCGATGAGCTTCTCGATGGCGTCGGCGAACTTCGTGTCGCGCTTCGTGACGAGCGTGAAGGAGGCGCCGGAACGGCCGGCGCGACCGGTGCGGCCGATGCGGTGAACATAGTCTTCCGCGTGAATCGGGACGTCGAAATTGAAGACATGGCTGACATCCGGAATGTCCAGCCCGCGAGCGGCAACGTCCGAAGCGACGAGCAGCTTGATGTTGCCGTCCTTGAAACTGGCGAGCATCGCCATGCGGGAGCGCTGATCCATGTCGCCATGCAGTGCGCCGACGGAGAAGCCGTGGCGGTCGAGCGAACGGAAGAGATCGGCAACATCCTTCTTGCGGTTGCAGAAGATAATTGCGTTCTTCAATTCGTCCTGGGAACGGATCAGATCGCGCAGGGCGGCGCGTTTTTCATAGTCCTTGGCGTGCGCGGCAACGAAACGCTGGGTAACGGTGGTCGCCGTTGAGGAGCGGCGAGCCACTTCCACACGCTCCGGATTCTGCAGGAAGCGATCTGCGAGCTTCTGGATTTCCGGCGGCATCGTCGCCGAGAAGAACAGCGTCTGGCGGGTAAAGGGAATAAGCTTCGCGATGCGCTCGATGTCGGGAATGAAGCCCATGTCGAGCATACGGTCCGCTTCGTCGATGACGAGGATCTCGACGCCTGACATCAAAAGCTTGCCACGCTCGAAATGGTCCAGCAGACGGCCGGGGGTGCAGATCAGCACATCGGCTCCGCGCTCGAGCTTGCGGTCCTGATCCTCAAAGGAAACACCACCAATCAAAAGCGCGATGTTGAGCTTGTGGTTCTTGCCGTACTTGTCAAAGTTCTCCGCGACCTGCGCGGCGAGCTCGCGCGTCGGCTCGAGGATCAGCGTGCGCGGCATGCGGGCGCGGGCGCGCCCCTTTTCCAGCAGCGTCAACATCGGCAGAACGAAGGACGCCGTCTTGCCGGTTCCGGTCTGTGCAGTACCCAGAATGTCACGGCGCTGCAGCGCCGGAGGGATGGCCCCGACCTGGATCGGTGTAGGAGTTGTGTAGCCCGCATCGGTAACGGCGGAGAGAACTTTTTGGCTCAGGCCAAGGTCAGCAAAATTGGTCAAAGGGGAAACTGTTTCCGTTCCGGTTCAATAGAACTCTGATCGATCGATGGAAAATGCGCCACCACGTGGCGGCGCTCTTAAGCCGAAAGGCGCCGAAAGTCAAGAAATCCAGCACGTTGAAGCGGTGAAAGGTAAACGACTGCGAATCTACCCATTTCTTGTCAAGCGGAAGGAGACAATGCTGGCGTCCGTAAACGTCAGTTCATCAAGCCCGCAAGCTTCGTGCCGGCACGAAGAAAAAGCACCGGATCGACGGCGCGGCCGTTCAAGCGAACTTCATAGTGCAGGTGCGGACCCGTTGACCGCCCCGTGCTTCCCGACTTGGCGATGACGTCATATGCTCGCACATGGTCACCTTCATTGACGAGAATGACCGACAGGTGGGCATAACGCGTCACGACGCCGTTGCCATGATCGATCTCGACCATATTGCCGTATCCGCCTGTCGGTCCGGCGGTTGTGACGGTCCCAGCGGCAGCAGAGCGAATCCGTGTGCCGATCGGTGCCCGAAAATCGATGCCCGCGTGGAGCGCCAGTCGCCCAAGAAACGGATCCAGTCGATTGCCGAAATTGCTGGTGACGTCGCTGGTGGGCGCAGGACTTTGGAGCGGCAGCTTGCGGGCGGCGTCGCGGGTTTCCTCCAGTTCCAGAAGCGCGCTATCGAGTGCTGCAAGCGACTTTCCGAAGGGATCCTCATTCTGTGGTTCGACGAACGGCCCACCGATCGCGTTTCCATCGGTCTCGTTCGCAGAAGCCTCCTGCTTTCCGGCCGATAGCGTGACGCCGGTCCATTCGACGATCGTCCTGATCGCTTCGGTCGCCCGGGTCGCGCTGCTCGTCAGATGCGCCATGCGCGCCATCTGATCGCGTTCGACATCTTTGAGTGAATGCGTAACTTTGGAAAAAATTCGGTCCGCTCGATCCGAGAGGATTTCCCTTTCGCGGCCCTCGGGCAGGGCAGGTGCGTAGGCGAGGGCGCCGAGGCGCGTCGGCGTCGCGCCGGCTTGCCCGTTCAAGCCCATGATTTCTTCAATTGCCTCCACCCCACCATTCCCATCCTCGGGCTTTTCGAAAGCGAGGGGATCGACCACAGGAGATGTGTCCTCACCGAGGCCGTCGGAAGCATCGGCACTTGCCGCCAAGGCGCCAAGCTTGCCGCTGCGCGACCATAGCGCCGATTGCTGCTGCAGGAGTTTCTCGACTTTCTCCTCGACGACCTGCTGGTCCAGCAATTGCCGGCTCGTCACCCGGTCTACCTGCGCCCTAAGCGCGGTGATTCGGTCTTCGTATTCATGCTGCATGCGAGCCTGGCGAGCGATCGTGCCGCCGATCAGGTCGTCTCTCAGGACCAGATAGGTCGTGGCCGCCAGATAGCCGATGCTGAAGACCCCGACGACAGATGTAACAAGCGCCGCCATCCACGGGCGAACGGTCATGTGCCGCACCTTGTCGCCGCTCGCCAGGATAAGCACGTGGCTTTGCCTGCGCTTGCGAAAGGCGCCGTTTGCCGAACGAACAGACACCACATCACCCCCAGCCGGATGCGAACTAGCTCGCGTTGCCCGGGAGCGATTACACTTTATTAGGGTTAACAAACCATTGAGTGAGGATCGGCGTCAGATGTTGGTGGACGCCGTCATCGAGCGGTAGAAGGACGGCGTCAAACCGGCTTCCGCACGCGCAATGTCATTGAACGGAGCCTTCAGCGGTCCGCGAAAATTCGCCCGCACGAGTGCCTGAAAGGTTGCGGCCGGATCCTTCTTTTGCCGTGCGCAAAGGAAGCGGAACCATTTTGCGCCGACGGCGACGTGACCCTTTTCGTCCTCGTAGATCACATCGAGAACGGCGGCACTCTCGTGATCGCCGGTTTCGCGCATTTTCGCCTGCAAAGCCGGCGTGACGTCAAGACCGCGGGCTTCGAGTATGAGCGGCACGACGGCAAGGCGCGCGGTCAAGTCGTTCCGTGTGTCGTGCGCGGCCTGCCACAGCCCGTCATGCGCGGGCAGGTCGCCATAGTCCGCACCAAGGTCGTTCAGCCGTCGCCGGATCATCCGAAAGTGTTTCGCCTCCTCGAAGGCGACCTGCATCCATCCGTCGAAGAACGAATTGGGCACCGGTTCCGAGGCAAAGCGGGCAACGATATCGAGCGCCAGGTCTACGGCGTTCAATTCGATATGGGCGATCGCATGGAGCAGGGCGATGCGCCCCTTCAATGAGCCGAGCGAGCGCCGCTTGACCTGAGTCGGCGGTGTGAGCACAGGCTTCGCCGGACGTCCCGGCCGCTCGGGAACCGAGCGATCCAGCGGGGAGCGCAGCGACAGCTTTCTGCCCTGCCAACGTCGCGCCGCCTCCTGTGCGAGCTCGGTCTTTTGGTGGAGGTCCGGTGAGCGAATCGCCTCGACGGCAGCGCCTCGCAAGCTGTGGAACTGCGGAAGGTCGGTCATCTCTGGCCCCTTTCGGTTCAAAGCGTCTTTGCGGCCGCCAGAACCTCGCTCGCATGGCCTGCAACCCTGACCTTTTCCCAAACCCGGTTGATGGTCCCATCGGGGTTTATCAGGAATGTCGTGCGTTCGACCCCCATGTATTTGCGCCCGTACAGGCTCTTCTCCACCCAGACGCCATAGGCATTGACGACGTTCTTTTCTTCGTCCGCCGCCAGAGCGACGGTTAGATTGTGCTTCTTGGCGAAGCGGTCGTGCCGCTTGACCGAATCGGGCGAGAGACCGATCAGAGCAATGCCGGCGGCTTCAAATTCGTCGGCAAGGCCGGAGAAGGAGATCGCCTCCTCGGTGCAGGCCTTGGTATCGTCCTTGGGATAGAAAAAGAGCACCACCGGCTTGCCGCGAAGGGCAGAGAGCGAGATCGAACCACCACCGTCGCGAGGAAGCTCAAAATCCGGGGCGACATCACCTGGTCCCAATCGTGCCATGATTTAACCTTTCTTACGCCAAGTTTTGCAGACATTCGGCAGGTAGGGCATACCGAAAATCGGCGACAGCCGTCCAGCGGATTTGTGATAGACAGGTTGCGGACGGCTTTGTTGGCTAGGAGTCTGGTCGGCGTTTCGTCGTGCAAAAAACCGGGGCGACAGCGAGCCTTTCCACAGCATCGGTAGGGACGCGTGGTGACGTGGCTCGACAAATTGTGATCTACATGGGTGAACAAAAGGTCCGGCCCTCGCGCGCGGCGACTGGCCTTACAAGGAAATATGCAATGCCGCACTTAGGTGGAGGGCGCCGGCACCGATGAGCGACATCCGCGGCGAAAGGGTTTGCTTTCGCAAGGAAGACATCATCGCACTGCACGAACTGCCTTCGGCGCAAGCCCATGACCCGGTCATCGTGCATGCGCCTCGGCCGGGCGGCGCCCTGCGTTTTCTCGGCAAGATCATACTGTGCTGCGCGTTGCTCACATTTGTCGTCGTGGCGTCCCTTGTCGCCATCATCGAAACCGGCCTGGTCGACGGGCCGCTCAATTCGCGTGCGCGCACGGCGCTGAACGCCGCGCTTGGCGAAAACTACAATGCCGATGTCGAGAGCACGGTGCTCCGCATGACGAGCGGCGGCGCGCTTGCGCTGAAGGCGCGCGGGGTGACGCTTAAGGAAAGCGGGTCGGGCCGCCACCTTGCCAAGCTCGGCGCAATTTCGATAGCGCTAGATCCCTTCGCCCTGATGACCGGACGCATAGCCGTGTCGCGGCTCGAGGCAGAAGAAGGCGAACTCGATACGGGACTGCTGCCACGCGGCGAACCGATCGACCTCACCACAATCCGAATCGCGGATGTCGGCGATGCGCTCGAGATGTTGTTCGCGCAGGCGGACCGCATGTCAAGGCTGACCGCGGGCAGGGCGACACAAACGGTGCTGCTCTCGGATTTCAGCCTGTCGGTCACAGGGTCACGCGGTCGCGTCGTTCCCGTCGAAGTGAAAACGCTGGAGTTCACCCACGACCCCAATAGCTCCATGCGCATCGATGGAGTTGTCGCGATCGACGGCATCGAAGCGCAATTGACCGCCAAAGCTCTCGGTGAGAACGGCCGGATCGGCGGTTTCGAAGGGACGGTCAGCGCTTTGCCGCTCTCCCCCTTTCTCTATCACGGCAAGTCGGGAAGCGAGGAAGCCTTCGGTGTCGAGGCGGCGGCGGACGTCAGCCTGAGGGCCACCCGTGCGGCTGACGGCCAGAAGCCGGAGTTGGAAGTCGGCGTCAGGACATCGCAAGGTTCGTTCCATGCCGGTGGCCTTGTTTCCGCTCTCAATCCGTCCGAACTGAACGTCTCCTATGATTTTGGCCGCGCCTCGGTCGAGATATTGCCGTCCGTCGTCAAGATCGGACGCTCGAGCTTTCCTTTTACGGGCGCCCTCATCGATCTCGACAAGGTTGCGGAGGCGAGCGAAACGGGCTTCGCCGTCGACCTTCTCTTGAAGAACGCAAGCACGGACCCTGAAGATATCCAGGAGAAACCGCTTGCCTTCGACGCCAAGGCAAGCGGACGGTTCGAGGCCGGCAGCCACCGGCTTATTTTCGACCAACTGGCGATATCGAGCCCGCTTGGCTCCATGGCTGGTTCGCTTTCGGTCGCCTTCGGCAAGACGTCGCCGCAGATCAGCTTCGTCGCGCTCAGCGAGCAGATGCATTCCACCGCCGTCAAGCAATTGTGGCCCTGGTGGCTCGCCAAGGGAGCGAGACGCTGGGCGATCGGCAATCTCTTCGGCGGCACGGTGACCGACGCGCGGATCGAGGTTTCGATTGCCGAGGGACGGATCGCCAACAACCAGGGCGAACTAAGGCTCGACGAGCATGAGCTCAACATCAGCTTCGCCATCGACGACACCCGTATCAACATCGCCGGGGAGATCCCACCGCTTCGTGACACCTCGGGGCGTTTCAAGCTCAGCGGCGAGCGCATGGTCGTCGACGTCGGAAAGGGTGCCGCCTATTTCCCGTCCGGCCGCTCGGTCGCGTTGAAAGGCGGCGACTTTATCATTCCCGACGTCTACAAGAAGCCGCTGATGGCGGAAATGAAGATCGAAGTCGGCGGGCAAGCCGACG
Organism: Sinorhizobium garamanticum; assembly: GCF_029892065.1. Taxonomy (NCBI): domain Bacteria; kingdom Pseudomonadati; phylum Pseudomonadota; class Alphaproteobacteria; order Hyphomicrobiales; family Rhizobiaceae; genus Sinorhizobium; species Sinorhizobium garamanticum. The sequence goes on from NZ_CP120373.1 coordinate 3,564,812, forward strand.
CGATTGCCGAGCTTGTCGCCTATAAGCCGATCCGTGCCCTCCAGAAGACGCCATTCGTGCCGGAGGATTTCACCGGGCCGATGACCGCCCTGGTAGGCGCGCGGTTCGGCCTGGTTTCGGATCAGAAGCCGCCGTCGCCTCTCTGGCAAGCGGAGATGCAGCTTCAGGACGTGACGATCAACCGACCCATCTCCGGTCGTTCCATCGCCAATCTGGCGGGCACAATGCGGATCGACAACGCCCAGGCGGTGCTTGCGGCCGATGCACTGATCGACGGTTCCAAGATGCGGATCGCACTCACCGAGCCGGTGGACAGCAAGGCAAACGTGAAGCGAACACGCGAGATCTCGGGGACGCTCGACGACGCCGCGCGGCGGAAGATCGCTCCGGCCTTGTCGGGCATCGTCAGCGGGCCGGTCGGCGTCGACGTTTCGATGGCGGAAGACGGCAGCCAATCGGTCAAGGCGGACCTCGGCAAGGCTTCGCTGTCGCTGCCCTGGATCGGCTGGAGCAAGGGGGCTGGTATTCCCGCAAAAGCCCAATTCACTATCAAGGCAACCGAGGGCGTGACGGAGATCGGCGATTTCGATATCGCGGGCGACGGGTTCGGGGCTGCAGGTCGCCTGCGTGTCGATGACGCGGGCCTCGCATCGGCCGAGTTGAACGGTGTGCGCCTTGCCAACGGAGACGATTTCGCCGTCACGATCGATCGCAGCAAGGGCGGTTATTCTGTTGGTCTGACCGGTGGGGCCGCGGACATCAGGCCGGCGCTGGTGCGAGCGAAATCCGGATCCGGTTCGGCTGACAGCGGCAATATCACGCTCAACGCCCGGCTTGACCGGGTCACGGGCTTCAACGGCGAAGTCTTGTCCAATGTGCGTTTCGCCTATTCGGCCCGCGGGCAACAGATCGACGACATCGACCTCTCTGCCGTGACCAGGAGTGGGCAAGCGGTTGTGGCCAAGATGGCCAAATCCGGCGTCGACAACATACTGGAACTGACGACCGGCGACGCGGGCTCGCTGGCGCGCTTTGCCGATATCTATCGCAACATGAGCGGCGGTCTGATGCATCTGAGATTGCGCGATCGTGGCGCACGTTCCTGGCGCGGTGCTGTGGATGTGCGGAAATTCTCGCTCGTCGGCGAACAGCGGTTGCAATCCATGGTCTCGACGCCGGCGGGACAGGATGGCCGCAGCCTCAACCAGGCGGTTCGGCGTGACATCGACGTGAGCACGGCGCAGTTCGACCGCGGCTTCGCTCAACTCTTCCTCGATCAGGGCACGATCCGCGTCGAAAGCGGCGTCCTGCGCGGCGTCGACGTCGGGGCGACATTTCAGGGCACCGTCCGCGACGCACGGGACCGGATGGACATGACGGGTACCTTCATGCCGGCCTACGGGCTGAACCGGCTGTTCGGCGAACTGCCGCTGATCGGAGTCCTGCTCGGCAACGGTCGTGATCGCGGCCTGCTGGGCATCACCTTCAAGCTGACAGGCCAATTCACGCAGCCGCAGCTTACGATCAACCCATTGTCGATCATCGCGCCGGGCGTGTTCCGCAACATCTTCGAGTTTCAGTGAGACGATCGGCCCCGATCCCGGCACTCCTGCCATGGATCCACCGAGGCGCTGTCGTCCACGGCAGATTCAAGCGCGAACGGGATGGGAAACTACACGCTTCCCATCCCGTTCATGAATGCTTTGACTTCACTCCGATGCGGCTCAGGCCGGCCGCACGAGGATATGCTTCTTCTTGCCGAGCGACAGCTTGATGACGCCGCCGGCTATGTCGTCATCGGCAACGACCCGACGTTCGTCGCTGATCGCTTCGTCGTTGATTCTCACAGCACCGCCCTGGACGTGACGTCGCGCTTCGCCGTTCGAAGCCGCAAGGCCGGCGCGCACGATGAGCGTCAGCAACCCGACGCCGGCTTCGAGTTCAGCGGCGGGGACCTCGATCGACGGCAGGTTATCGGCAAGGGCGCCTTCCTCGAAGGTCTTGCGCGCCGTTTCCGCTGCATTTTCCGCAGCTTCCCGCCCATGTAGGATCGCGGTCACTTCGGTGGCGAGGATTTTCTTAGCTTCATTGATCTCCGAACCACCGAGGGCAGCAAGTCGGTCGATTTCCGCCATCGGCAGGGTGGTGAAGAGCTTCATAAAGCGGATGACGTCAGCGTCCTCTGTGTTTCGCCAGTATTGCCAGAAATCGTATACCGAAAGCAGTTCAGCGTTCAGCCAGACGGCACCAGACGCGGACTTGCCCATCTTGGCCCCGGAAGCAGTCGTCAACAGTGGAGAGGTGAGGGCGTACAGTTGCGGCGTTCCCATGCGATGGCCAAGGTCAATACCATTGACGATGTTGCCCCACTGATCCGAACCGCCCATCTGCAAGCGGCAGTCGTAGCGCTTGCAGAGCTCCACGAAATCGTAGGCCTGGAGGATCATGTAATTGAACTCGAGGAAAGAAAGCGAGTGCTCGCGATCGAGCCTCGTCTTCACGCTGTCGAAGGAGAGCATGCGGTTCACTGAGAAATGGCGGCCGACATCGCGCAGGAATTCAAGGTAGTTGAGCGAGCGCAGCCATTCGGCATTGTTGACCATCAATGCACGATTGGCACCCTTGTCGTATTCCAAGTAGTTGGCGAACACGCGCTTGATCGAGGCTATGTTGCTTTCGATGGTCTCGACAGTCATCAGTTGCCGTGCTTCGTCCTTGAAGGAGGGGTCTCCCACCATTCCGGTCCCCCCACCCATCAGCGAGATCGGTCGATGTCCTGTCGCCTGGAACCAGTGCAGAAGCATGATCTGCGTCAAGTGACCAACATGGAGGCTCGATGCCGTGGGGTCGTAGCCGATGTAGGCAGTGACGGTTTCCTTCCGCAGCAGGTCGTCGAGGCCCGTTTCATCGGAAATCTGATGGATGAAACCGCGCTCGCTGAGCGTATGGAGGAAATCGGACTTGAACTCGGACATGACCTGTTTCTTTCGGCTGGGTAGGACGTCTGCGGCCGGCGTTTATCATTGTTTTATCGAAAGTGCACGTTTTTGGTTGGCGGACATTTTGTTATGAAGGCGGTCGGCGGGACGAGGAAGAATGCCTGGTTTCTGTCGCATCGATCGAGGCAACCCGCGCGGAGGAATCAATGGGAAAGCTCTTGACGGCAATTGGCCTGATGAGCGGCACGAGCATGGACGGCATCGACGTCGCGCTGCTCCAAACCGACGGCGAGAACGTCGTGCAAAGGGGCCCTTCGGCTGGATACGCCTACGATGCGCGTTTTCGGGCGCGCCTGAAACAGGGACTCGAAGATGCCAAATCGATCGCGGTGCGGACGGAAAGGCCGGGGACACTCGCCCAACTGGAGCGAGACCTGACGCTGCGCCATGCGGAGGCAGTGGGATCATTCCTGCATGAAAACAATCTGTTACCGGAAAATATTGATGTAATCGGTTTCCATGGGCAAACAGTCCTGCACCGCCCAGACGAGGCGTTGACGGTGCAGATCGGCGATGGAGACTTGCTGGCGCGCGAAACACAAATCGACGTCGTCTACGATATGCGGGCCAACGACATGGTCCATGGCGGCCAGGGAGCGCCGCTCATCCCGGCCTACCACGCCGCGCTGGCGAACGGCTTGTCGCAAAAGCAGGAGATCGACGCGCCGGCTGTCTTCGTCAATATCGGCGGCATCTCCAACCTCACTTTCGTTGGCGCCGACCGGCGAATCGTCGCCTATGACAGCGGTCCCGGCAATACGCTGATCGACCAATGGGTGGAGGCCCATGCCGGTGTGCCCTACGACCAGGGCGGCATGATCGCAAGCGAAGGCACGATCGTGCCGGAACTCGCGGATCGGTATCTTTCTCATGCGTTTTTCACCGGGGAGAAACGCCGCTCGCTCGACAGAAACGACTTCGCGCCACCCACGGACGCCGACGCAAGCCTGGAAGACGGCGCTCGCACGCTCGCCTACGTCACCGCCGCGGCCATTCTCAAATCGGCAGGGCATCTTCCGGAAGCCCCGGCGACCTATGTCATCTGTGGCGGCGGCCGCCTCAACCCGATCATCATGAAGGATCTGACGAAGCTCGCCGGCGCGGCGCGCGGCCGGGTGCTGGCCGCCGAAGCGCTGGAACTGAATGGCGATTCGATGGAGGCTGAAGCCTGGGCCTATCTGGCGGTGAGATCGCTGCGCGGCTTGCCGTTGAGCTATCCGGAAACGACTGGTGTCGATCGACCTGTGAGCGGTGGTCGATTTGCATCGAAGTCGGTGGATGCCGAAGCTGAGCAAGCGACAAGGCAGGTCGAGCGGCCTTGACAGCGCACTTTTCCTTGTCTTGCTCTAATTGTTTCTTTGCACTCCGCCGGTAGGATAGCTTTCGGTGTGTGAGAATTATGCGGATCCGTGATTCGCAATGGGGACTCTTCGGAAGCTGTCGAATGGGTGGTGCGATTTCCCTTCTGGCCGTGAATTTCATCGTCGCCCAGATCTTTGCGGTCGCATTTCTCATTGTCGCGGCGAAGAGTCGCTCGGGCCGGCCAGCAATCTGGATCGCCGGCTGTTTCGTTGTCGCCTCTTTGTCTGCGGTGTTTGAAGCCGTTCTGCCCTTCAGCGCTTTTCCCCGCCTGTTCGCGATAGCCGCATTCGCCAGCGTCCTCGCAGGCTTCAGCCTGCTTCGCGTCGGGCTTGGGCTGCATTATCAGGTGCCGGTGCAGCCGGCGCTGCTTGCCGCTTTCTTCGTCGCATCGGTCATCGTCGACCTCCTGATCTACGACCTTCCGCGCGGCACCTTGCAGCATGCCTTCTTTTACCAGATGCCGTTCTTCCTGATTCAGGCGTGGTGCGCCTCGACGATCGTCCGGTCGCGGCGGCAAAATTACGCCGACCGGACTCTGCTCTGTCTTCTGGTACTGAGCGCGGCCTACTATCTTGCGAAGATCTACGCCGCGATAGCGGCAGGCTCTGGAAGAACGGCAGCTGATTATGTTTCCAGCCCGTTCGCGCTGATTTCTCAGGCTCTTGGCGCCATGCTGATCGTCGGAACCGGCCTGGCGATGCTCGGCGTCATGGTCAAGGACATCATCGATGACGCGCGGGCGAGCTCCGAAATCGACGCCCTCTCTGGCCTCTACAATCGCCGGGGCTTCGTGGAGCGTCTTGCTCCGATGCTGGAAAGACGCGGCGCGGGCAATCCCGGCGCGCTCGTTCTTACCGACCTCGACCATTTCAAGCGTGTGAACGACAGTTATGGCCATCATGCCGGGGACGAGGTGATCCGGCGGTTTTCCAGCCTCCTTCGCGAACTGATGCCGAGCCGAGCCGTTGCCGGACGCCTCGGAGGCGAGGAATTTGCCGTATTTCTACCCCTGACGGACCTATCGGAGGCACGTGTGCTCGCCCACGGCATACGCGCGGCGATGGCATCGATGCAAATTGATGGCCTGCCTGAAAAGGCGACGGTTACCGCCAGCTTCGGGGTCGCAGCGGTTGTCGCAAATGAGCCGCTCGAATTGGCCATGCAGCGAGCGGACAAGGCGCTTTATGCCGCCAAGGCCGCTGGACGCAACAGGGTGGAGTGCGCCGAAACGCCGGAACATGTCGTCAAGCCTGCAGTCCCACACTGGGTAGGACGAAGCTAGACGCTACGTCTCAGTGTGTCCTCGCCTGCTGAACTGCACGCGAGGACGGCGTGGCCAGTCGATATGTCAGCGGATGCGCTTGGCGGCCGGCTCCGGCGTCAGTTCACCGTTGAGACGGCGATCGAGATAGTCCTCACACTCGGCCATCAGAGTCTCGATCTGGCCGTTGAAGAAATGGTTCGCGCCGGGCACGGTCTTGTGTGTGATCAGGATGCCTTTCTGCGCCTTGAGCTTGTCAACGAGACCGTTGACATCCTTCTCGGGCGCCACCTTGTCGGCATCGCCGTTGATGATCAGGCCGGACGAGGGGCAAGGGGCGAGGAACGAGAAGTCATAGATGTTCGGCTGCGGCGCGACCGCCATGAAGCCTTCGATTTCCGGGCGGCGCATCAAGAGTTGCATGCCGATCCAGGCGCCGAAGGAGTAACCGGCAACCCAGCAGCTCTTCGAATCGGGATGCAGGCTCTGCACCCAGTCGAGCGCAGAGGCCGCGTCGGAAAGCTCGCCGGCGCCATGATCGAACTCACCCTGGCTGCGCCCGATGCCGCGGAAATTGAACCGGAGCGTCGTGAAACCGCGCTTCTGAAACATGTAGAAAAGCTGGTAGACGATCTGGTTGTTCATCGTGCCGCCGAACTGGGGGTGCGGATGCAGGATGATGGCGATCGGGGCGCTCTTCTGCTTCGAAGGCTGGTAACGACCTTCCAGTCGACCGGCTGGTCCGTTGAAGATAATCTCGGGCATTGGCTCTCCGGGAATGTTTCTGGTTCGAATTGCGGTTTCAGTGCCGATCTTGTCTTGACGAAAGCAGTCAGCTTTTCTAAAACCTAGTTTAGAACCGTTCAAAACTTCGGTGCGGGCATTCCGCCTTGTGCTTCGTCTCATAAGGCAAGCGACGCGGAAAATTCAAGGAAAATGCAACGGCACCGATTGTAACGGCCGAGCCGCTTGTCCTAACGAAAGAAACGATGTCGGGATCGCGCATTTATATGGACTGGAACGCCACGGCGCCGCTTCGCACTGAAGCGCGCGAGGCCTTCCTGTCGGCGCTTGATCAGGTCGGCAATCCGTCGTCGGTTCACGGCGAGGGCAGGGCGGTGCGCGCGCTTGTCGAAAGCGCGCGACGTGATGTCGCTGCGCTTTGCGGCGCGCAAGCCGCCTCGGTCACCTTCACCAGCGGCGCGACCGAGGCCGCCAATATGGTGCTGACCCCGGATTTCCGCATGGGGCGCACGCCGCTCAGGATCGCCAAGCTCTACGCGTCGGCGATCGAACATCCGGCAGTGCGCGAGGGCGGTCGCTTCGCGCGTGAAGACGTTTGCGAGGTGCCGGTGACGGCTGCCGGCGTCGTCGATTGTGCGGCGCTGGAAGCGCTGCTTGCTGCCCATGATCGTCAGGCCGGACTGCCGATGGTCGCCGTGATGCTTGCCAATAACGAGACAGGCATCGTCCAGCCTATCGCCGAGGTTGCCGCCATCGTTCGCGCCCACGGCGGCCTTCTGGTCGTCGATGCCGTACAGGCGGCGGGACGTCTGCCTTTGTCGATCGAGGCGCTTGGCGCGGATTTCCTCATCGTCTCTTCGCACAAGATCGGCGGGCCGAAAGGTGCGGGCGCGCTCGTCGCGCGAGGCGAAGTCATGATGCCTTCGGCGCTGATCCACGGCGGTGGACAGGAGAAAGGTCACCGTTCGGGTACGGAAAATGCGCCTGCACTTACCGGCTTTGGAGCAGCGGCCCGTGTGGTCGCCGGCAATATAGACGGACGTATGGCTGCCATTGCCGCGTTGCGCGATCGGCTCGAGGCCGAAATGCAGTCGTCTGCGCCGGATGTGGTGATCCATGGACGCGATGTTTCACGCATCGGCAACACGACCTATTTCACGCTTCCGGGCCTGAAAGCTGAAACCGGCCAGATCGCCTTCGACCTCGAAGGCGTGGCGCTTTCGGCGGGATCGGCCTGCTCCTCTGGCAAGGTCGGGCAGAGCCATGTGCTGACGGCGATGGGTTACGATCCTCGCCAGGGTGCATTGCGTATTTCGATCGGCGAGGCAACGACGGAGGCCGAAATCGAGCGTTGTGCGACCGTGTTTGCGAAAGTGGCGGCCCGCCGTCGCTCAACCGGAAAGGCCGCATGAGGCAAAACGATTGAATGAATTTGCGGAAAAGCAAATTTCCGCTTGGCAAATGGGGTGAAAAGCGCCTTTTAGCCATTACATAAGCGGTGCGCAAAGTTCGCATCGTGTTGACAAGCTACCGGACCTTGGATCCGGCAAGATTGGAGAACGACATGCCTGCCGTGCAGGAGACCATTGATCAGGTCCGCAAGATCGACGTGGACCAGTACAAATACGGCTTCGAAACGCATATCGAGATGGAGAAGGCGCCGAAGGGCCTGTCCGAGGAGATCATCCGTTTCATTTCGGCCAAGAAGAACGAACCGGAGTGGATGCTGGAATGGCGTCTTGAAGCCTATCGCCGCTGGCTGACTATGGACGAGCCGAGCTGGGCGCGTGTCCGCTACCCGAAGATCGACTTCAACGAGATTCATTACTACGCCGCGCCGAAGAGCATGTCGGGGCCGGGCTCCCTCGACGAGGTCGACCCGGAATTGCTCGCGGTCTACGAGAAGCTCGGCATCCCGCTGAAGGAGCAGGAAATCCTCGCTGGCGTGCAGAAATCGAAGATCGCCGTCGACGCGGTGTTCGATTCCGTTTCCGTCGTCACGACCTTCAAGGAAGAACTGAAGAAGGCCGGCGTGATCTTCATGTCGATCTCGGAGGCAATGCGGGAGCATCCGGATCTGGTCAAGAAGTATCTCGGTACGGTCGTGCCGCAGTCGGACAACTTTTATGCGACGCTGAACTCCGCGGTCTTCACCGACGGGTCCTTCGTCTATGTGCCGAAGGGCGTCCGGTGCCCGATGGAGCTTTCGACCTATTTCCGCATCAACGAGCGGAACACCGGCCAGTTCGAGCGTACGCTGATCATCGCCGACGAGGGCGCCTATGTGTCCTATCTCGAGGGCTGCACCGCGCCGCAGCGCGACGAGAACCAGCTCCATGCCGCGGTCGTCGAGCTGATCGCGCTCGATGACGCCGAGATCAAGTATTCGACGGTGCAGAACTGGTATCCGGGCGACAAGCACGGCAAGGGCGGCGTCTACAACTTCGTCACCAAGCGCGGCGATTGCCGCGGCAAGAATTCGAAGATTTCCTGGACGCAGGTCGAGACCGGCTCGGCGATCACCTGGAAATACCCGTCCTGCATCCTGCGCGGTGATGGCTCGCGCGGCGAGTTCTACTCGATCGCCGTGTCCAACGGTCACCAGCAGGTCGACTCGGGCACCAAGATGATCCACCTCGGCAAGAACACGTCGAGCCGCATCATTTCGAAGGGCATCGCCGCTGGCGTTTCGGACAACACCTATCGCGGTCAGGTTTCGGCCCACCGCAAGGCGGAGAACGCCCGCAACTTCACCCAGTGCGACTCGCTCCTGATCGGCGACAAGTGCGGCGCTCACACGGTGCCTTATATCGAGGCAAAGAATTCGACGGCGCAGTTCGAGCACGAAGCGACGACATCGAAGATCTCCGAGGACCAGCTCTTCTACTGCCTGCAGCGCGGCATCCCGGAAGAACAGGCGATCGCGCTGATCGTCAACGGCTTCGTCAAGGAGGTTATCCAGGAACTGCCGATGGAATTCGCCGTCGAGGCGCAGAAGCTGATCGGCATCTCGCTGGAAGGCTCGGTGGGTTAATCCGAGGCAAACCGCTTGGCCGAGCAGAAGGAGTTGTCGGCGGGGACGAAAGTGATGGTGATGACCATCCTCGTTTCCGTCGCCGGTCTTTTCCTTGGCGTCGTTGGCCTGATCGCAGAGTGGCCAGTGGCAAAGGGGATAGGCATTTGTTCCGGACTGCTTTTGGCTCTCGTTTTTTGGCTCAGCGCCAACGTCAAGAGTGACACATTGGACCGTTTCCTGTTTGGAAGAAGAGATTGAGAGACACTAAATGCTTGAAATCAAGAACCTGCATGCACGCATCGCCGAAGACGGCACCGAGATCATCCGCGGCCTGAACCTCACCGTGAAGGCGGGCGAAGTCGCCGCCATCATGGGACCGAACGGCTCCGGCAAGTCGACGCTGTCCTATGTGCTTTCCGGCCGCGAAGACTATGAAGTGACCGAAGGCGACATCCTCTATAACGGCGAGAGCATTCTGGAGCTCGACGCTTCCGAGCGTGCGGCAAAGGGCATCTTCCTCGCCTTCCAGTATCCGGTTGAGATTCCCGGCGTTGCCACCATGCAGTTCCTGAAGGTGGCGATGAATGAACAGCGCAAATATCGTGGTGAACAGGAACTGACGACACCGGAATTCATGCGCCTCGTCAAGGAAGCGGCCGGTGACCTCAAGATCGCGCCGGAAATGCTGCGCCGTCCGCTGAACGTCGGCTTCTCCGGTGGCGAGAAGAAGCGCGCGGAAATCCTGCAGATGGCGTTGCTCCAGCCGAAGCTTTGCGTTCTCGACGAGACCGACTCGGGCCTCGACATTGATGCGCTCAAGGTCGTCGCCGACGGCGTCAATGCGCTGCGTTCGCCGGATCGCGCTGTTGTCGTGATCACGCACTACCAGCGCCTGCTCGACTATATCGTTCCGGATACCGTTCACGTCCTCTACAAGGGCCAGGTTATCAAGTCGGGCGACAAGACGCTGGCGCATGAACTCGAAGCCAAGGGTTATGCGGATCTCATCGAGGCGGCAGCCTGACGCCTGTTGAAGGAGTGTTCGAATGAATATGCAACAGGCCATCAAGATGACGGCCGCCGAAACGGCGCTGGTCGATGCCTATACCGCGCAGATCGGTGATCTGCCTGGCGACGGAGCCGTGCTGTCGCTCCGCGACACGCTTGTCCACGAACTCAGGACGGCGGGGTTGCCGACGCGTCGTGTCGAGTCCTGGCACTATACGGACCTGCGCACCTTGCTGCGCGCGGTGCCTGCCGCTGATCCGTCGGCCTTTGCCGAGAGGGTCGAAGCTGTCGTTCCGGGATCGTCCGTGCTTGCTGTTCGCAGCGGCCAGGCCGACCTCAAGAGCCTCCCCAAGGGTGTGACGGCGCGCTCCTATACCGAGAGCCTGCTTGACGGTTCGGCGGTAGCCGGTCTCGCCGTCCTCGGTTCGGATGACGCAATCGGCCGGATCAATGGCGGGCTCGTTCGCGGCGGTCTCGAAATCGAGATTGCGGACGGTGCCGAGCTGGAAGCACCGCTCGAGATCCAGGTCGTCCAGAGCCACGGCCAGGCGCACACGCGCTTTCCCGTGTCCTTCGGCGCTGGCTCCAAGGCGACGGTGATCGAACGGCATCTGTCGATGAACGCGGAAGCGAGCTTCGTTTCTTCGGTGAGCGATGTCACGCTCGCCGAGGGTGCCGACGTGATCTGGATCATTCTCCAGCAGCAAGGTTCGGCCGATACGCATCTCGGCCAGATCCGCTTCGACCTCGGCAAGAACGCGAAGCTGCACCTCTTTATCATCAATGCCGGTGGCAAGCTGGTGCGCCAGGAAATCCACGGCAAAACGAGCGGCGAGGGCGCTGACCTCACGTTGCGCGGAATTAACCTGCTCGGCGGCGAGAGCCACACGGACGTGACGTTCACGCTTGGGCACGACGTGCCACATACGACGTCGACGGAGATCATCCGCAACGTCGTTTTCGACCGCGCGAGAGGTGTTTTCCAGGGCAAGATCCTGGTCGCTAAGGACGCGCAGAAGACCGACGCGAAGATGTCGTGCAACACTTTGCTCCTGTCCGACGACGCCGATTTTTCGTCAAAGCCCGAGCTGGAAATCTTCGCTGACGACGTCCAGTGCGGTCATGGCGCGACGGTAACGGATATCGACCATACCCAACTCTTTTACATGCTGGCGCGCGGCATCCCGGAGAAGAAGGCGCGCGCGATGCTCGTCAACGCTTTTGTTGCGGAGATCGTTGAGGAGCTGGAAGACGACGAGGATCTGGTCGAGGCGCTCGAGGGCGTAATCTCGGCCTGGCTCGAAAAACACACCTGATTGGATAACGAGATGGAACATACTGTGCCGGTTCCGGCCTACGACGTAGAGACGATCAGAAAGGATTTCCCGATCCTTTCGCGGACGGTCTATGGCAAGCCGCTTGTCTATCTCGACAACGGCGCATCGGCACAGAAGCCCCAGCTTGTTATCGACGCTGTGGCCCACGCATATGCCAATGAATATGCCAACGTCCATCGCGGTCTGCATTTCCTGTCGAACGCCGCGACGGAAGCCTATGAGGCGGCGCGCGAGAAGGTTCGCCGCTTCCTGAATGCGCCATCAGCCGACAACATCGTCTTCACGAAGTCCTCGACCGAGGCGATCAATGCGGTCGCCCACGGCTACGGCATGCCGAAACTCGGGGAGGGCGACGAGATCGTGCTCTCGATCATGGAGCACCACTCCAACATCGTTCCCTGGCATTTCATCCGTGAACGCCAGGGTGCAAAGCTCGTCTGGGCGCCCGTCGATGACGACGGCGCGTTTCACATCGAGGATTTTGTCAAGTGCCTGACGGAACGGACAAAGCTCATTGCCATTACCCACATGTCGAACGCGCTCGGTACGGTCGTGCCGGTGAAGGAAATCTGCCGCATCGCCCGTGAGCGCGGCATTCCGGTCATCGTCGACGGCAGCCAAGGCGCTGTGCATATGCCGGTCGATGTTCAAGACATCGACTGCGACTGGTACGTGATGACCGGCCATAAGCTTTATGGTCCGTCCGGCGTCGGCGTGCTCTACGGCAAGATGGATCGCCTGAAGGAGATGCGCCCCTTCATGGGTGGCGGCGAGATGATCGAGGTGGTGACCGAAGATGAGGTCACCTACAACGACCCGCCGCACCGCTTCGAGGCTGGCACACCGCCGATCGTTCAAGCGATCGGTCTCGGCTATGCGCTCGACTACATGGAAAAGGTCGGTCGCGAAGCGATACGCGCACATGAGGCGGATCTCACGGCCTACGCCCGCGAGCGGCTGTCGTCGATCAATTCGCTCAGGGTCTTCGGCGATGCGCCCGGCAAGGGCAGCATCTTCTCCTTCGAAATCGCCGGCATTCACTCACATGATGTTTCGATGGTGATCGACCGTGCCGGCGTTGCTGTCAGGGCCGGGACACATTGCGCGCAGCCGCTCTTGAAACGCTTCGGCGTCACCTCCACATGCCGTGCGTCCTTCGGCCTCTACAACACGCGGGCCGAGGTCGATGCGCTTGCCGATGCGCTGGAGCACGCTCGGAAGTTCTTTGCGTGAACAGACACTGCCAAGCGTCTGTTCAAAATATGGTTTGTCGCAGGTTCTTGCCGTAAAGGTGTGGCACACTTTCGCGGAGCCTGCTCAGGGAGACGGATATGAGTCTCGGTGCAACGGAAGAAAAGATCGATGTCCGCGAAGGCATCGTGCATTCGGCCATTCCGGCCGAAGAACTGGCGCGTCTTAGCGATGACATCATTGCTGCCTTGAAGACCGTTTACGACCCGGAAATCCCAGCCGACATCTTCGAACTCGGCCTCATATACAAGATCGACATCGAAGACGATCGGATGGTGAAGATCGAGATGACGCTAACCGCTCCGGGCTGCCCCGTTGCGGGTGAGATGCCGGGCTGGGTCGAGAACGCCGTCGGCGCCGTCGAGGGTGTTTCCGGCGTCGAGGTGACGATGACCTTCGATCCGCCGTGGACGCCGGACCGTATGTCGGAAGAGGCGCAGGTCGCGCTCGGCTGGTACTGAGGTTCGGCCTGATATTGATCCATTAAGACGCGGGCATTACATTAGATTCTGGAAAGCGCCGGGCCTTTACCCCGGTGATATGAAGGAGAAGAAGCCGATGGGCTTTGCCGTGATGAGCTTGACCGATGCGGCCGCAGGCCGCGTGCGGACGATCGTCGAGAATGCGGGAGGCGATGCCAAGGGCATCCGCTTGAGCATCAAGAAGGGCGGCTGCGCCGGCATGGAATATGCCGTCGATTTGGTGAGCGAGCCCAATAGTAAGGACGATCTGATCGAGCATCTCGATGCCAAGGTCTGGGTCGCGCCCGAGGCGGTGCTCTACCTGCTCGGCACTCAGATGGATTTCGAAGTGACGCCGCTGCGCTCCGGCTTCACCTTCCATAACCCCAATCAGACGTCCGCCTGCGGTTGCGGCGAGTCTGTCGAACTGAAGCCGGCCGATCTTGCTGCGCTGGCCGACCGCGGCGATGCCGTCGTTCGCGCGAACTGACCGCTTCGCACACCGAGTGGATTCAAAAAAGCCCGGTTTCAACCCCAGCCCCTAACCGAAATGTGGAATACTTCCAGTCGCAGATATCTCTCGCGAAACTCCGACTTTTGCGAGTGGATTTTGCGACGGGAACTGACAGGAAAGTTCGATGCTGGCGGTTTTATCGCGGAAGTTAGGATTTCTGTGAAATCCTTACTCCGCTTTCCTGCTGACATGCGAGCCGGGGGGCAAGACCTCCAGGCTGCGCCGATCCATTTGCGCCAGCACCTCACTAAAGCCAAAGCGGGGATGCCACCCAAGCGTGCGCTCGGCTCGTCCAGAGTCATATATGCGGTCGATGGAGTTTGGGAGGTACCATCCTCTCCGTTCAAACTCGGTCGCAAGGGCTGGTGCCCGCAGCCTGATAAGGGAAGCCGCGTCCATTGCCAGATTATGACAGTCCCGCTTCGTGAAAGGGGTCGCGGCCGAGATGATATAGCGCTGAAAATATGGCCCACTATTCGCCAACGCTGCCAGATGGGCATCGGCCACATCGCGAACGTCAACACCGCGATGCAGCCTGTAGGTGGCCATCACATCGCCCGGTTCCGGGAAGCTTCGCGACATGCGCAAAACCCGCACGGCCAATTCAGAGCAGGCCATGCCTTCCAGAAGATGCTCGGCTTCGAGTTTCGTCCGATGATAGATGCTCTTCGGCAAAGGAGCCGTATTTTCGTCTATCCACACACAGGAGCCGGGAGAAACGGCGTATCCATACAAGGCTGTGGTGCTGGTGAAGATCAGCCGTTTCACGCCAGCGGCAATCGCTGTCTTTGCGAGAAGGCGGACTCCCTCCACGTTGATGCGTTGAAATTCTTCATCTGGAATCGTGCTGACATGGGGAGCATGGAGTGAAGCCGTGTGGATGACCGCATCCGCTTCCTTCAAAACAGAGCTTAACAGCGCTTCACTGACGAAGTCTCCGACGACATGGGTGGTTGAAAAGGGAGAGCGATCGATCCCGACCACCTCATATCGTTCTGCCAAGGCGCTGAAAATGGCACGCCCGACACGCCCGGAACTGCCCGTAAGCACTATACGCATGTGGAGCTTTCAAAAATCCGTTGCCGCGAAACGCCAATGAAAGTGGCAGTTTTGCGACTAAATTCTACCACGTCGCAAAAACCAATGTTCTGCGACAGGTGAGTGCGCAGAATGCTTCACGAAGATATTTCCAGCAAGATAAACCGCCCCAAACACCCATGCCAAAAGGGGATTCGCCATCAATATCAACTAGGATTCCGCATTTCGGTTAGGGGCTGGGGTTTCAACCGGGCTTTTTCGTTCTGCCGGCGGGCGTGCACGAGGCACGCTCCGCCGCCTCACATCATTCTGCCGCTTCCGCGTAGCTTTCGATCGGCGGGCAGGTGCAGACGAGGTTGCGGTCGCCGTACACGTTGTCGACGCGGTTGACCGGCGACCAGTATTTGTCGACACGGAAGGCGCCGGGCGGGAAGCAAGCCTGCTCACGCGAATAGGGCCGGTCCCAGTCGCCGACGAGATCTTCGACCGTATGCGGCGCGTTCTTCAGCGGATTGTTGACCTTGTCCATCCGGCCTTCCTCGATGGCGCGAGCCTCCTCGCGGATAGCCAGCATCGCATCGCAGAAGCGGTCGAGTTCGGCTTTGGTTTCCGACTCGGTTGGCTCGATCATCAGCGTGCCGGCAACCGGCCAGCTCATGGTCGGCGCATGGAAGCCGCAGTCGATCAGACGCTTGGCGACATCGTCGACGGTCACGCCGGCGCTGTCGACGAGCGGACGCGTGTCGATGATGCATTCATGCGCGACACGGCCCTTGGCCGACTTGTAGAGCACATCGTAAGCGCCCTTCAGCCGCGCTGCGATATAGTTGGCGTTGAGAATTGCCACCTTGGTCGCCTGGGTCAGACCTTCACCACCCATCATCAGGCAGTAGCTCCAGGAGATCGGCAGGATCGAGGCCGAACCGAAAGGAGCTGCGGACACCGCGCCTTCATGACCGTCCGTTTCCGGATGGCCCGGAAGGAAGGGCGCAAGATGCGCCTTCACGCCGATTGGTCCCATGCCCGGGCCACCACCGCCGTGCGGAATGCAGAAGGTCTTGTGCAGGTTCAGGTGACTGACGTCGGAGCCGATGTCGCCGGGCCGGGCGAGCCCGACCATGGCGTTCATGTTGGCGCCATCCAAATAGACTTGCCCGCCGTGCTGGTGGACGATCTCGCAGACTTCCCGCACATTTTCCTCGAACACGCCATGCGTTGACGGGTACGTGATCATGCAGCAGGAGAGATTGTCGGCATATTGCTCGGCTTTGGCGCGGAAATCGTCCATGTCGATTTCGCCGATATCGCTGACCTTGACGACCACTACCTTCATGCCGGCCATCTGCGCGGAGGCCGGGTTGGTGCCGTGCGCCGACGTCGGAATGAGGCAGACGTCGCGATGGCCGTTGCCATTGGCGATGTGATAGGCGCGAATCGTCAGAAGACCGGCGTATTCACCTTGCGCACCCGAGTTCGGCTGCATCGAAATCGCGTCATAGCCGGTGATGGCGCAAAGTTTTTGCGACAGATCCTCGATCATGTGGCGATAACCGAGCGCCTGGTCCGCCGGAGCGAAGGGATGAATTTCGGAAAATTCCGGCCAGCTGATCGGCAGCATTTCCGCCGTGGCGTTGAGCTTCATCGTGCAGGAGCCGAGCGGAATCATCGCCCGGTCGAGCGCGAGGTCGCGGTCCGCGAGGCGGCGGATGTAGCGCGTCATCTCGCTTTCGGCGCGGTTCATGTGGAAGATCGGGTGGGTCAGGTATTCGCTGGTGCGCAGCAGCGGCTGCGGTAGGCGATAGCCCGGCTCGAACTCTTCCACCTTGAAATCGCCGCCGAAGGCGCGCCAGACGGCTTCGAGCGTCACCGGCCGCGAGCGCTCGTCGAGGCTGATGCCGATCTTCGTGTCGCCGATCTTGCGAAGGTTCACTTCCTCGGCCACCGCCGTCTTCAGGATGATGCCCTGCAGCTTGCCAACCTCGACCGTGATCGTATCGAAGAAGACATCCGGCTCAACGGTGTAGCCAAGCTTTTCCAGCCCCATGGCGAGACGGACCGTCTTCTGGTGGACGCTCTGCGCAATCGCCTTGATGCCCTTCGGGCCGTGGAAAACGGCATACATCGACGCCATCACCGCAAGCAGCACCTGCGCCGTGCAAATGTTGGACGTCGCCTTTTCGCGGCGAATGTGCTGTTCGCGCGTCTGCAGCGACAGACGGTAGGCGCGGTTGCCGCGCGAATCGACCGAAACGCCGACAAGCCGACCCGGCATCGAGCGCTTGTAGGCATCCTTGACCGCCATATAGGCCGCGTGCGGACCGCCATAGCCAACCGGCACGCCGAAGCGCTGTGTCGAGCCGATCGCTATATCGGCGCCCATTTCACCAGGCGACTTGAGCAGCGCCAGCGCCAGCGGGTCGGCCGCGACAGCGGCGATCGCACCCTGTTCGTGCAGCTTGGCGATCACCGCAGTGAAGTCGCGAACATGGCCATAGGTGCCCGGATACTGGAAAATCGCACCAAAGACATTGGCGGCATCGAGCTCGGTGAAGGGATCGCCGACGACCACCTGCCACCCGAGCGGCGCAGCGCGCGTCTTCAGCAGCGCGATCGTCTGGGGATGACAATTCTCGTCGACGAAGAACGTCTTCATCTTCGACTTCGCAACGCGCTCCGCCATGGCCATGGCTTCCGCGGCCGCCGTCGCCTCATCGAGCAGCGAAGCATTCGCGACATCGAGGCCGGTCAGGTCGCAGACCATGGTCTGGTAATTGAGCAGGGCCTCGAGCCGGCCTTGGCTGATTTCGGGCTGATAGGGCGTGTAGGCCGTGTACCAGGCCGGATTTTCCAGGATGTTGCGCTGGATGACCGGCGGCGTGATCGTGCCGTAATAGCCTTGGCCGATCAACGAGACGAGTTTCTGGTTGCGGTTCGCCGTTTCGCGCAGCTTGTCGAGCGCCTCGCGCTCGGTCATCGGCGTACCCCAGACGAGCGGCGTCTTTTGACGGATCGCCGGCGGAACCGTATCGTCGATGAGGGCGTCGAGGCTCGGATAGCCGACGACTTTCAGCATTTCCACCATTTCCGCGGGCGAGGGGCCAATGTGACGCCGATTGGCGAAGTCGTAAGGCTTGTAGTCGGTAAACGTGAAGTCCTTGGGCATGCTCATCAGGCGACGAGCTCCTTGTAGGCCGCTTCGTCAAGAAGGGCGTTGGCGGCGCTCGGATCGGCGAGCTTCAGCTTGAAGAACCAGGCGGCACCCTGCGGATCGCTGTTGACGAGCGACGGGTCGTCGACGATCGCCTGGTTGACCTCGATGATCTCGCCGTCGAGCGGACAATAGACGTCGGAGGCCGCCTTGACGGATTCGACGGTCGCGGCCGAATCGCCCTTGGCGAAGGAGGCGCCGGCTTCCGGCAGTTCCACGAAGACGAGATCGCCGAGCTGCCCGGCTGCGTGCTCGGTGATGCCGACGGTCGCGACGTCACCTTCGATCTTCAGCCACTCGTGTTCCTCGGTGAATTTCAGCATTGGCGCTCTCTCCTGATCAGCGTTTGTAGGTTTGTTTCACAAAGGGCAGGGCGGTCACGGTAAGCGGCAGATATTTGCCCCGCACCTCCGCGTAAAGTTTCGTGCCGTTTCCGGCCTGGGCGGCGTCGACATAGCCCATGGCAACGGGGCCATCGACGCTCGGGCCGAAGCCGCCGGAGGTGACGGTGCCTACGGCCACATTACCTTCGGCATCCGCGTAAACCTTGGCGCCGCCACGAACCGGCGCACGGCCTTCAGGCTTCAACCCGACACGGCGGCGCTTGGCTCCATTGGCGAATTCGGCGAGGATGCGCTCGGCACCCGGGAAACCGCCGGCGCGATCGCCGCCCGAACGGCGGCTCTTCTGGATTGCCCATTCGAGCGCAGCCTCGACCGGCGTCGTGTCGGCGTCGATGTCGTTGCCGTAAAGACAAAGACCCGCCTCGAGGCGAAGCGAATCGCGCGCGCCGAGCCCGATCGGCATGACGTCCGGATGCTCGAGCAGGCGCTGGGTGACGTCGACAGCCGATGTGACTGGAATGGAGATCTCGAAACCGTCCTCGCCGGTATAGCCGGAACGGGAGATGATGCAGGTCACGTCGTGGAGGTCGGCTTCTGCCACATCCATGAAGCGCATGGAGGCGACATCCGCCCAGAGTTCGCAAAGCACCGCTTCTGCGCGCGGCCCCTGCAGCGCAACCAGGGCGCGGTCATCCAGCATCTTGACGTCGCAGGTGTCGCCGAGACCCCTCTTCAAGTGCTCGAAATCCGCATCCTTGCAGGCGGCATTGACCACGAGGAAGAGATGATCGCCGCGATTGGTGATCATCAGATCGTCCAGGATGCCGCCTTCGTCGTTGGTGAACAGGCCATAGCGCTGGCGGCCCTCCGCCAGGCCAAGGATATCGACGGGCACCAGTTTTTCGAGCGCCAGCGCCGCATCCTCGATGCGACCGGATTTCGGCCGGACGATGATCTGGCCCATGTGCGAGACGTCGAAGACGCCCGCTGCGGCGCGGGTGTGCAGGTGTTCCTTGAGCACGCCTTCCGGGTATTGCACCGGCATGTCGTAGCCGGCAAAGGGCACCATGCGCGCACCGAGCGAAAGGTGCAACGCGTGCAGCGGCGTGTGCTTCAAATGGGAAATATCTTCCAAATCCGGCCTCCAGGTCTGGCGCATCCCGCGCCGGCTCACACTACCGGCGTCAAGCGCCGAGAAATTTGAGCCCCCTCTGTCCCTTTGCCTGAGATTGTTATCCCTTCGGCGAGCGTAACCGCTTCTCTCCAGAGTCCTACCGGCACCTTGCTGGTCCTTTGGCCTGAGAGTTTCCGGGGCGGTTGCTCCTTCGGCACCGGATTGAACCGGTTTCTCCCAACAAGATCGTCTCCAGATAACGGCGAAGGCCGGAACTTGGCAAGAGCCTATGTCGCGACCGAACATATTTTTGTCGCGGTGGCTTCATCACGCCGCCAGAAGCGTGCGGCAATTCAGCCTTTGCAATTCTGGTCGGCTGGGGATAACGAATTGGCTGACCAAGAGGGAACCATGGCAAGGCGCGTGGATAAATGGCGGATTGCGGTGCGGGTGCTCGCCGCCTTTGCGCTCGTTTTCCTGTCTTTCGCCCACAAGCCGGCTTTCTCGAAAACGCTGGGTCCAGCCGCTGCTGCCGACTATCTGCTGCCCGACGGCACATTCGCGGACATCTGCTTCGGCACGGACGGTGTCGATCATGATGCCGGACAGGACGAAGCGCCCAAGATCGCCCCCATTTGTGAAGCCTGCCGCCTGTCCGGATCGGTGCTGCTGCCGGAGCCGCCCCAAGAAAGCACCCCCGCCGAAAACGGCAGTTGGCTTGCTAAGGCAACGGTCATCAAGATCGAAGTGGCGCTTGCCCCGCTGCGGCTGCTGCCGCCGTCACGCGGTCCACCAACATCTCTCGTAACCTTCTCCTGACGCATTCCATTTTTCATTCAGCCGCCAATGCGGTGTTGACCACAAAGGTCCGAGACCTGCGTGGTTCGGAGATTACGACATGACCAAGACCAAATTCACCCTGCTTGCCGCCGGCTTAAGCCTTACCGTCGCCACCATGGCGCATGCGCACGCCACTTTCGAAACCAACAGTGCGCCCGCCGAAACGACATTCAAGGCCGTTCTCCAGGTACCCCACGACACCGACGATAAAGTGGCCTGGGACCAGGTGGCGGCCGCGGGCCAGAGCGCCCATGATCTCAAGGGCCCGGCGCCGACCGTAACGCCCGCAAGCAGCACGCAGGGACACGGCGAGCATGGCAGTCACCAGACGGCTGGCAGTCCGGTCGAAGCCGGCGACCTCGAAATCTCCGGCGGTGCCGTCAAGGCAATGCTGCCCGGTGCGAAGGTCGGCGGTGGCGGCTTTGTCGTCAAAAACACCGGCAGCGTCGACGATCGACTTCTGGCCGTCGAAAGCCCGGCCGCAGGGCGAGTGGAGCTGCATGAAATGAAGATGGAAAACGAAGTCATGAAGATGCGCAAGCTCGAGGACGGCGTCGTCATTCCTGCAGGCGCGACCGTCGAACTCAAGAGCGGCGGCCTGCACCTGATGTTCATGGAAGTGAAGAAGCCCTTTGCCGAGGGCGAGACCGTGCCCGTGACCCTCACCTTCGAGAAGTCCGGCAAGGTCGATTATGTGCTGCCAGTCGGCGCCGCCGTCGGTGGACACAAGCACAATTAGGATCGGTCTACCGTATGGTTCCTTAAATCGGCATCGATTTAAGGACAAAATCATGCTTGCGCGTCTGATTAGACGCGCGACGCTGTAGCGTTATGATCCCTGGATGAACTGGTCGAGGATCGCGGCGATTTCGTCATCGCCTTCCTTCTCATCGCCGGCAGGTTCCTCCTGCCGGCCTCGCTGGTTCTCGCCGCGTTCATCGTCCTGCATGTATTCGAGATAACGGCGCAGCGCCTCGGCCTGTGTCTCTTGCGGCGGGCGGCCATCGGCACTGATCAGCATCAGTCCGAGGGGCAGGGCACCCTTGACCTTCGCACTTGGCGCTGGTGCGGCCTGTTCCTGCCTGCGCACCGAAAGCAGCGTGATCGCCTCGTCGGTCGGGCCGTCGCCACGCACGCGCGCCGATGGCTTGACGGCTTCCGCCGCGCATGCCGCCGTTGTCGCGGAGATGGAGACGACCTGGGTCAAATATCCCGCCTCGTCGGCGCCAAGCGCCCTTTTCGAACCTCTACAATCCCTTTTCTGTGCCAGATTTCGCTTGCGAGCTGGTGAAATCAGGCGGCCGGATTTTATGCAAATCTTAACGTTTGCTGCGACGGGAACGGCGTGCGGCAAAAATTTCCGCCGCGGTGTCGGCAGGTTATCCGCCGGGCCGTCCTTGAGGCATGACCCGTCGCGATGGCGGCCCTACTGCATGATTCCTTAAATCGGAATCGATTTAAGGACAAAATCATGCAGCAATTCAAAGTGTTACAGCGACCTTAGCGCGTCCGATTGGACGCGCGGCGCTGTAGTGGAGGATGAGACATGCTGAAAACAACCCTGATCACCCTGATCGTCGCGGCGATAGGCGCATTTTGCACGCCCGCGACAAGCGCCGCCGAGCAGGCGATAACGAAACAGGCGGCAACCCCGGCGCCGGCGAAGAGCGGGCACCTCACCGTCAACGGCATCAACTACTATTACCAGGTCTATGGCGAGGGCGAGCCTGTGCTCCTCCTCCATGGCGGTCTGGGGATCATCGAAATGTTCGGCCCGAATCTCGCAAAACTTGCCGAGGGTCGCCAAGTGATCGGCGTCGATCTCCAGGGACACGGCCGTACGCCGCTCGGCGACCGCCCGATCGATCTCGCGGCGATGGGCGCGGACATGGGCGCGCTCGTAAAGGAGCTCGGCTACGAACAGGTCGATGTGCTCGGCTATTCGATGGGCGGCGGCGTCGCTCTGCAGATGGCAGCGCAGGCGCCCAAGAGCGTGCGGCGACTGGTGCTGGTCTCGACGCCTTATGCCAAGGATGGCTTTTATCCGGAAATAATCGCGGCGCAGGCCCAGGTGGGCGCCGGCGCGGCCGAGATGATGAAGGAAACGCCGATGTACAAGTCCTACGCCGCCGTCGCGCCGGACGTATCGGAATTCCCGAAACTGCTCGACGCGATGGGCGAACTGATGCGACGCGACTATGACGGATCCGCAGCCGTGGCCAAGCTCACCATGCCGGTGATGCTTATTTACGGCGACAGCGATATGTTCCGGCTGGAGCACGTCGTCGATTTCTATCACAAGCTCGGCGGTGGCCTGAAGGATGCCGGCTGGACGCGCGAGAACATGTCGAAGAACCGGCTGGCGATCCTGCCCGATCTCACGCACTACGACATCTTCCTCTCGCCAAAGCTCCTGGAAACGGCCTTGCCCTTCCTTAACGGCGAGAGCGGCGCGAAGAGTTGGGCGGAGGAGGTGGAGGAAAAATAGGCCGCCACAGTCGCGCGGGCCGCAGCAGCGGTCCGCCTCATTGGGCCACAAATATTTCTATACCCTTGGTTGAGCAACATAGTACAATCACAGTCGCAACCAAGAAAAGGCCGCCAGATCCTGCGCAAATGCAAGAGCATCGGGGGACGTCACTCAGCCAGGAAAGGACGAAGGTCTATGCGCGTGATCGTGTTGTTGGTAGCGCTTTCTGCACTATGCGCGTGCTCACAAACCTCGAGGTCGACCATGGTCGACCGGTACGAACGTGGGGAAGGGGACTACTATCCGGGCATCGTACCGCCGACCCCATTCTAGGACGCTGCCAGTATTCACGTTAGGGAAGTAACGATGCAGGAGCCCTCATCGGCCAGACTTCCTGCCCCGTTTGTCGCGTCTGTTGAATGGACGCGCTCCGTTTGCCGCAGGGGTAATGCCTCGCAGGCCAATCTTCGCTTCGCCTATAGCCGAGCACATATGAAAGAATGGTTGCGATCACCGGTAGGGAATTGATCCCGCGCCAATGCCGGAATATCAATGATCGTCAATCCGTTAGCAAAAAGTACGAGGCCTATGCGCAAGATCCTATTGTTGCTCGCAGTCGCCACTCTCGCTGCGTGCTCGCAAACCGTCCACGTCGGAGGGGAAGGGGAGTATTACCAGGGTATCGTTCCGCCGCGGTGATTGTTGGGACGCCGCATAAGGCCCGACCGCTGTCGTCGGCGGCTCCTCACGACATTCCCAAGTGCCTGCGGAGCATATTCCCGGTATCTAGATCAATAGCGATGTGCGCGCGAGCAAACACCAACGCCAGGACCTACGCGCCAGCATCTTGTGCCCATATCGCTCGTTCAGCGTCCTCCTTGCCACCTTGACGACCGTACTCTCAAGCCGCTCGCTCCGAGGGAACGAATGTTCGGCGGATTAGTAGGTCCGGAGCGGGCGTGCTACGTTCCCGGGAAATCGGTGTTTTCGACACTGTAGGGGGGGCCTTGTCGTTGATCGCTGAGTACGACGATCTGGATGGTCTCGGACTGGCCGAGTTGGTCAGGACGCGCGCAGTTTCACCACAGGAACTCGTGGAGACCGCAATAGACAGGATCGTGACGAGGAACACGAGTTTGAACGCGGTCATCCTGACCATGTTCGATGAAGCGAGAAAGGCGGCGCTTGCAGTCGACTTCAGCGCCTCGTTTGCGGGCGTTCCTTTCCTGTTGAAGGACTTGCTCTCCACTGTCGCGGGCGTCCCAACCTCGAACGGTAACCGGCTTCTGGCGAAGCTGCCGGCGCCGGGCGACTCCGAACTCGTTACACGTTGGAAAAAAGCTGGTCTCATCGTCCTTGGGAAAACCAACACCCCGGAATTCGGGCTGACCCCCTACACTGAGCCGGGTGCCTTCGGCCCGACGCGAAACCCGTGGGATCTGACGCGTACGCCCGGCGGCTCGAGCGGGGGCTCGGGAGCCGCCGTAGCTTCGCGTATGGTCCCGCTTGCCTCGGCCGGTGACGGCGGCGGTTCCATCCGCATCCCGGCATCGGCATGCGGGCTTTTCGGCCTCAAGCCAACCCGCGGCCGCACGCCCGCCGGCCCGTTTGCCGGGGAGCCTTGGGCGGGCTTTGCCGTCGAACATGTTCTTACGAGGTCTGTGCGCGATTCAGCCGCCCTGCTCGACATCGTCCAAGGAGCGGATGTCGGCGCACCCCACTATCTACCCCCGTATTCCGACTCTTTTCTCGAGGCAGTTGCGCGGACGCCAAAGAAGTTGCGAATTGCCGTATCTGCGACACCGATGCTCGGCGGCGTCGTGGAACCGGAGGTGCTGCGCGCTTTCGCCGACGCGACCAAGCTGCTCGAAGAACTGGGACATGAGGTGGTCGAGACAGCACCGTCAGTCGAAGCGGAGGCATTCTCCCTGTCGTTTCTGACCGTTCTCGCTGCGGAGCTGAGGGTTGATATCGAAGAAGCGGCCAAGGCGGCGGGCGTCAAGATTCGCGTCGAGGATTTCGATGAATCGACGTTCGGAATGGGTCTGCTCGGACAAGCATGCTCGGCAGGCGAACTCGCATCTGCGCTACGCTATCTCAAGCTGGCAGCCAGAGGCGTATCGGCATTCTTCGAATCGCACGATGTGCTTATGACACCCGTCCTGTCCCAAATCCCTCCGTCAATAGGCGCGCTCCAGCCATCGACGATCGAGAAGAAACTAATTCGGGCGATCGGCCGCATGAAAGCAGCATGGCTTTTCAAAAGGCTGGGCATCGCGAAACGCCTCGCGAGCGAAACGTTCAGTTTCATACCATGGACGCCTGTATTCAATGTAACCGGACAGCCTGCGATGTCGGTGCCCCTCTTCTGGTCGGATCGCAGTCTGCCCATCGGCATGCACTTCGTCGGACGCTTCGCCGATGAGGCGACTTTGTTTCAGCTGGCTGGCCAACTCGAAATGGCGCGACCTTGGCAGAGCAGGAAGCCACCGATGCGCGTGCCGGGGCAAGCGTCTCCCGCGTGATGTCGCCCACATTTGGTCAGCCCCGCAGAGTTTGCAGTTGAGCCTTTCATGGAGGGACCGTGTCTGGTGGAAGTCGATATGCCGATCCGCACGCTGACAGGCCGCGTGCCGCCTCGACACGAGATTGTCACCCATGTCTTAGGGACAAAATGTTACCTATGTCTCCGGGTCGGACAAGAGAGGTTTGGTGGAGTCGAAGGGATTCGAACCCTCGACCTCCGCAGTGCGATTGCGGCGCTCTCCCAACTGAGCTACGACCCCATTAGCTGACGTGTATAAGAGAAATCCGGCGGCCACGCCAGTGCCCGTGCACGCATCAAGGCTGTGAATCTTGGTGTCGTGCTTCGGAAGTGGTGCGGCCGCCCTCAGGTTGAGATCTCGAAAACACGGCGTTTCGCGATGCGAGCGTCACTTGGGCGAGGGCCAATCCGAGAGCAAGGTGATGCCGAACCTTGGCGAAGCCTCGCGCAGACGCTCGATCTCCTTGGGTGTCGGCGGTCCTGCGACTTCGCCCGGTTGAAGTTCGTGGCCGGCTTCCTTGAGAAACCGATCGAACAGAGCGGGGGTCCCGATCAAGATGTATCTGCAAGGATTACCGCTCGTGTTCATAAGCTGGTGCGGAATGCCGCGCGGCAGGAAGATACTCTCGCCCGCTGTCACGCGTTGAGGCTGGCCGTCGATCACCGCAGTCATTTCGCCTTCGATGATGTAAACCGTCTCGTCGTCGTTGGCGTGGACGTGGATCGGCGTCCTTGTGTCCCCGTCGCTCTTGTTCTCGAAGAGGCAAAACTGCCCCGCTGTCTGTTCTCCGGACAGCAGGCGTTTCATCACGACTCCTGCAAGGACAAACTCTTTGCCGTCGATATCGCTCATGGTCATTTCCTTTCCACGGCTCGTGCGGATGAAGCGGGCGGGGGACCTCCATTCAGAGAGATTGGGATAAGGAACCATTCGTTGCCGCGCAGGCGGTGCAAGTCCCTTCCCGGAGCCGCCCGATATTCGGCGTAGCGATTAATCTGCACCAGACATGCGATACAACGCACAAGAGCGGCCAACTGGCCGCTCTTTGACTTTACTTTTTTTCTGCGGCGAGGCTCACCAACAAGCAGTGGGACTCAGCTGCACCCGCTCGTCGCACCGCACGTATCGCACTTCTCACAGGTGCCATTCCTCACCATCGTGAAGTTCTGGCACTCGGAGCACATGTTGCCAGTGTAGCCCTGCATGATCGAGCGGGCGCGGCGCTCTGCCTCGACCTTCTTGGCGTCGGCCTTTGCTGAAGCGGCTTCGGCGGCGGCCTTGTCGGAGAAGAGGGCGGTTACCTCCTGCTCGACTTCTTCGGCGATCTCCTCGGCAAGCTCGGCGGCCCGCTCCTCATAATCTCGCTTGAACGCTAAGACTTCCGATGCAGCGGCCGCTATAGCCGGTTCCAGCTTGCGGGCGGTGTTGCCGGCGATCGAGGTGACCGTGGCACCACCGGATGCGCGCGCCGGTGCGGCGGTCGAGGCGCCCTTCGGCTCGGAGAGCTGGCGATCGGCCGTGCCGCCGACGATGGTCGGCTTGTAGCCCCGGGTCCAGCCGGTCGACACAAGGTTGGTCTTGCCTTCCTGGATGCCACGGCCGAGTGCGGTGTTGCTGAAGTCGGACGTGTCGACGTGGGCGAGGTCGTGGCGGCCGAGATAGGAGACGGCAAGTTCGCGGAAAACATAGTCGAGGATCGACGTCGCGTTCTTGATCGCGTCATTGCCCTGGACCATGCCGGCCGGCTCGAACTTGGTGAAGGTGAAGGCCTCCACATATTCTTCGAGCGGCACGCCATATTGCAGGCCGAGCGAGATGGCGATGGCGAAGTTGTTCATCATCGCGCGGAAGGCGGCGCCTTCCTTGTGCATGTCGATGAAGATCTCGCCCAAGCGGCCATCGCCGAATTCGCCGGTGCGGAGATAGACCTTGTGGCCGCCGACGATCGCCTTCTGGGTGTAGCCCTGGCGGCGATTCGGCAGTTTTTCACGGGCGCGGATGACCTTCTCGATGACGCGCTCGACGATTTTCTCGGTGACGGCGACTGCCTGGGCGGCCGCCGGCGCCTGCATCAGTTCTTCGATTGCTTCCTCTTCCTCATCGTCCTCAATCAGGGACGCGTTCAGCGGCTGCGACAGCTTGGAACCGTCGCGATAAAGCGCGTTCGCCTTCAGCGCGAGCTTCCAGGACAGCATGTAGGCGTTCTTGCAATCCTCGACGGTCGCCTCGTTCGGCATATTGATCGTCTTGGAGATCGCGCCCGAGATGAACGGCTGTGCGGCCGCCATCATGCGGATGTGGCTTTCGACCGAAAGGTAACGCTTACCGATCTTGCCGCATGGGTTGGCGCAATCGAACACCGGCAGGTGCTCGGCCTTGAGGAACGGCGCGCCTTCGAGCGTCATCGCGCCGCATACATGGATATTGGCGGCTTCGATGTCCTTCCTGGAGAAGCCCAGGTGCTCGAGCAGGTTGAAGTCGATCGAGGCGAGTTGCTCGTCGGTGACCTTCAGCGTGCCCTTGAGGAAATCGGCGCCAAGCGTCCACTGGTTGAAGACGAACTTGATGTCGAAGGCGGCCTTCAGCGCAGCGTTGACGGCCTCGATTTTCTCATCGGTGAAGCCCTTGGCCTTGAGCGTCGTCGGGTTGATTGCCGGCGCCTGGTTAAGGTTGCCATGGCCGACGGCATAAGCCTCGATCTCGGCGATCTGGCTTTCCGAGTAACCGAGGGTGCGCAGCGCTTCCGGCACTGCGCGGTTGATGATCTTGAAGTAGCCGCCGCCGGCGAGCTTCTTGAACTTGACCAGCGCGAAGTCGGGCTCGATGCCGGTAGTGTCGCAATCCATGACGAGGCCGATCGTGCCGGTCGGCGCGATAACGGTTGCCTGGGCATTGCGGTAGCCATGCTTCTCGCCGAGCTCAACGGCCTTGTCCCAGGCGCTCTTGGCGTGAGCGATCAGCTCCTGGTCCGGGCAATCGGCATGAACGAGCGCGACCGGGTTGACGGACAGGCTCTCATAGCCCTTGGCTTCGCCATAGGCGGCGCGGCGATGGTTGCGCATGACGCGCAGCATGTTGTCGCGGTTGGGGGCAAAGCCCGGGAAGGGGCCAAGCTTGGCCGATATTTCGGCCGAGGTGGCATAGGCAATGCCGGTCATGATGGCGGTCAGCGCACCGGCGATGGCGCGGCCTTCGGCCGAGTCATAGGGAATGCCGGACGACATCAGCAGGCCGCCGATGTTGGCGTAGCCGAGGCCGAGCGTCCGATATTCATAGGAGAGCTCGGCGATCTCGCGGGACGGGAACTGCGCCATCATCACCGAGACTTCGAGAACAATCGTCCAGAGGCGGACGGCATGCTCATAGTCGCCGATATTGATCCGCTTGTTCGCGGCGTCCTTGAACTGCATCAGGTTGAGCGAGGCGAGGTTGCAGGCCGTGTCGTCGAGGAACATGTATTCCGAGCACGGGTTCGACGCGCGGATCGGGCCGGCGGCCGGGCAGGTGTGCCAGTCGTTCATCGTCGTGTTGAAGTGCAGGCCCGGATCGGCCGACGCCCAGGCGGCGTGGGAAATCGATTCCCAAAGATCGCGAGCCTTCAAGGTCTTCATCACGCGACCGTCCTTGCGGGCGGTGAGATTCCAGTCGCCATCGGCTTCGACGGCGCGCAGGAAGTCGTCCTTGATCGAAACGGAGTTGTTGGAGTTCTGGCCGGAGACGGTGAGATAGGCCTCCGAATCCCAATCCGTGTCATAGGTCTTGAACTGGATATCCTTGTAGCCCTGCCGTGCGAACTGGATGACGCGCTTGACGTAGTTTTCCGGAACCAGCGACTGCTTGGCAGCACGGATCTCGCGCTTCAGCGCCGGGTTCTGCTTCGGGTCGAAGCAGGCGTCGTCGCTGCCGTCACAATTGACGCAGGCCTTCATGATCGCCTTCAGGTGCTTCGCGACGATCTTGGAGCCGGTGACGAGGGCGGCAACCTTCTGCTCTTCCTTGACCTTCCAGTTGATGTATTCCTCGATATCCGGATGGTCGATGTCGACGACCACCATCTTGGCCGCGCGGCGAGTCGTGCCGCCCGACTTGATGGCGCCGGCGGCGCGGTCGCCGATCTTCAGGAAGCTCATGAGGCCGGAGGACTTGCCGCCGCCCGAGAGCTTTTCGCCTTCGCCGCGCAGGTGCGAGAAGTTGGAGCCGGTGCCGGAGCCGTATTTGAACAGGCGCGCCTCACGCACCCAGAGGTCCATGATGCCGCCCTCGTTGACGAGGTCGTCGGCAACGGACTGGATGAAGCAGGCATGCGGCTGCGGGTGCTCGTAAGCGGATTTCGACTTCGTCAGCTTGCCGGTGAAGGGATCGACATAGAAGTGGCCCTGGCCGGGGCCGTCGATGCCGTAGGCCCAGTGCAGGCCGGTGTTGAACCATTGCGGCGAGTTCGGCGCGACGCGCTGGGTGGCGAGCATATAGGCGAGTTCGTCACGGAAAGCGGCTGCATCTTCCTCCGTGTCAAAATAGCCGCCCTTCCAGCCCCAATAGGTCCAGGTGCCAGCCAGGCGATCGAAAACCTGGCGCGCATCCGTTTCGGAGCCGTACTGCTCATCCTTCGGCAGTGCCTTCAGCGCATCCGTATCGGGCACCGAGCGCCACAGGAAGGAGGGCACGTCGTTTTCCTCGACGCGCTTCAGCTTGGCCGGTACGCCCGCCTTGCGGAAATACTTCTGCGCGAGAATGTCGGCGGCGACCTGGGAGAATTGCGCGGGAACATCGATGTTCTCGAGGCGGAACACGATCGACCCATCCGGGTTCTTGATCTCACTCGTCGCCTTGCGGAAATCGATCTCGGCGTAGGCGGATTGCCCGGCCTTTGTGAAACGGCGTTCGATCTTCATTGTCCCGTGTCCTTTGTTGCCATGCGCCTAGGCGCAAATATCCCCGCCCGGCCGCGAGGTTCCGCAGCCAGCTCCAGCTTCCGTCATTTGAAGGAAACCCATGCCCTGGGTGACCCTGTATCTTGTGATGATGCTGGCTGCAAACACTAAATATAGTATTAACAAGTCATTTATGCCAGCCTGAATGTTGCCCCAGCGGCCCAAAAATCGCGCAAAACCCTCCCGCCGCGGCCGCACGGATCATCCGTGCCGATCGCATGCCAGGACCGACGATTTGGGGAGATGAACCGGCCTCTTAATTTCCGGTCCGCCGCCGTCGCAACGTGAAATCCATTAACCGTGAATCGGCTCGGGGCGTCAAGGGGTGGTTTGTGACGGAAGTTTGAGCGCTATATGTTGTGTGGATCGACTGTGGAAAACGGGGACATCGGTCAAGCCGTTGAAAATCAGGGACTTCAGCAGATTGCCTGCGACGATGCCGCAACGGCAGGCGCTGGATCAAAATTTTCAAGGGTAAAAAAGCAGATGAAGGCCATACCGTAGCGCTACCCGCGATTGCAAAGACGATCTGGATGTGACGCGTACGTGGTGATTCGGCTGCGCAGCGACATCGATGAGGCCGCACCGTGGCGATTTGAGAAAGCGCCACTACATCTGGCGTCACCGCGGCGACCACGAATCTACCTATGCTCGGCGCTACGCCGCTCGAGATCCCGGCGGAGTGGGCTAGCCCACCCGCTTCTGCAACTCCCTTGCGCCATTCGGTGCGTTGACCTTGCCTGAGGTAATGAAGAAGGCAAAAACGTCGCGCGGCGTCTTATCCGCCTTGCGATCCGGCGCACTCTTTTCAAGCCCTTCCGGCTCGCCGCCTGCCGCAAAGGTTTTCAGCCGCTCGGCCCAGAGATCCAGGCCCGCGGGCGGATAACACGTCTTTATGTCATCGCTGCCTGTCTGCAGCCTTGCATAAACGAAGTCCGCCGTGACGTCGGCGATCATCGGATAGTCGGCATGTTCGGCGAGCACGACCGCCACGTTGTATTTGTTCAAAAGCTCGATGAAGTCGGGTGCCTGGAAGGACGGATTGCGGACCTCGACCACATGGCGAAGCTTCAGCCCGTCCTGCTTTTCAGGAAGGAGCTTGAGAAATCCTTCGAAATCGTCCGGCTCGAATTTCTTTGTCGGCGCGAACTGCCAGAGAATAGGGCCGAGGTGGTCGCCCAGTTCCGTCAGGCCCTGGGTCAGGAATCTCTCCATCGATTCACCGGCTTCCGCGAGGACCTTACGATTCGTCACGAAGCGGCTGGCCTTCAGCGAGAAGATAAAATCGTCCGGGACCTCTGCCGCCCACCGGGCAAAGGTTTCCGGTTTCTGCGAGCTGTAATAGGTGCCGTTGATCTCGATCGTGCGCAGCTCCTTGCCGGCGAATTCGAGCTGCCGCTTCTTCGGAAGGTTGGAAGGATAGAACGTGCCTTCCCAGGGCTCGAAGGTCCAGCCGCCGATGCCGACGCGGATTTTACCGGATTGTGTCATCGTCTCCTCCTCAAGGCCCTTCCGGGCGATTCATCTCGCTTACCGCGAATCCGTTCGACCACTCCGCGCAATCAGCGTCGCCGGTCCTAGTCAGCACGGCCACCCGTTTCCGGGCGAACATTGGTCCGAAAGGAGCGCCGCATTCCGCACTCCCGGCAATTGTCGGAGATCCGGATCGGCCGCGAGTCGGTCACTCCGCCGCCTCGACCTTCTTGACCGGCCGGCGCTCCAACAGCTCTTTCAGGAAATGGCCGGTATAGGAGCGGGGCTCCTTCACGACGTCTTCCGGCGTACCTTTGGCGATCACTTCGCCGCCGCCGTCGCCGCCTTCGGGGCCGAAGTCGATGATCCAGTCAGCGGTTTTGATGACTTCCAGATTGTGCTCGATGACCACGACGGAATTTCCCTGGTTGACGAGCTCATGCAGAACTTCAAGAAGTTTCGCTACGTCGTGGAAATGCAATCCTGTTGTCGGCTCGTCGAGAATATAGAGCGTGCGGCCGGTGGAGCGTTTGGACAGTTCCTTGGCGAGCTTCACGCGCTGCGCCTCGCCACCCGAAAGCGTATTCGCCTGCTGGCCGACCTTGATATAACCGAGACCCACCTGGTTCAGCGTCACGAGCTTGTCGCGCACGGAAGGCACGGCCGAAAAGAACTCGACGCCTTCCTCGACAGTCATGTCGAGCACGTCGGCGATCGACTTGCCCTTGAAATGCACGTCGAGCGTTTCGCGATTGTAGCGCTTGCCGTGGCAGACGTCGCAGGTGACATAGACGTCCGGAAGGAAGTGCATCTCGATCTTGATGACGCCGTCGCCCTGGCAGGCCTCGCAGCGACCGCCCTTGACGTTGAAGGAGAAGCGCCCCGGCTGATAGCCGCGCGCCTTCGCCTCGGGAAGTCCCGCGAACCAGTCGCGAATCGGCGTGAAGGCACCGGTATAGGTCGCCGGGTTCGAGCGCGGCGTGCGGCCGATCGGCGACTGGTCGATATCAATCACCTTGTCGATATGCTCGAAGCCGTCGATCCGGTCGTGTTCTGCCGGGTTTTCGCGTGCGCCCATGATGCGGCGTGCGGCCGCCTTGTAGAGCGTTTCGACGAGGAAGGTCGACTTGCCGCCGCCGGAAACGCCTGTGACCGCGGTGAAGACACCGAGCGGGATCGAGGCCGTAACATCCTTCAGGTTGTTAGCTCGCGCGCCTACGACGGTGATTTCCTTCTTCTTTTTCGGCTTCCGCCGCTCGCTCGGAACGGCAACGGCGAGTTCGCCGGAGAGGTATTTTCCGGTGAGCGATTTCGGATTGGCCATGATGTCGGACGGAGCGCCCTCTGCGACGATCTCGCCGCCGTGGATGCCGGCCGCCGGACCGATATCGACGACGTAGTCGGCCGTCAGGATCGCGTCCTCGTCATGCTCCACGACAATGACCGTGTTGCCGATGTCGCGCAGATGCCGGAGCGTGTCGAGCAGGCGGGCATTGTCGCGCTGATGCAGACCGATCGAGGGCTCGTCGAGCACATAGAGCACGCCGGTCAGCCCGGAACCGATCTGGGAGGCAAGCCGGATGCGCTGGCTTTCGCCACCGGAGAGCGTCCCGGAACTGCGCGAGAGGCTGAGATATTCAAGCCCGACGTCGTTGAGGAAGCGCAGCCGCTCGCGAATCTCCTTGAGGATGCGCACGGCAATCTCGTTCTGCTTGGCGTTGAGGTGTTCGGGCAAGGCATCGAACCAGTCGCGGGCGATGCGGATCGACATCTCCGTAACTTCGCCGATGTGCAACTTGTTGATCTTGACGGCAAGCGCCTCCGGTTTCAGTCGATAACCGGCACAGGCCGGGCAGGGCGCTGCCGACATGAAGCGCTCGATCTCCTCGCGCGCCCAGGCGCTGTCGGTCTCCTTCCAACGGCGCTCGAGATTGGGCACGATGCCTTCGAAGGTCTTCGTGGTGTTGTAGGAACGCGCACCGTCCACATAGTGGAAGACGATCTTTTCCTCCGTGCCATGCAGGATGGCCCGCTGCGCCTCCTCTGAGAGCTCGCTCCAGCGGCTGCTGAGCTTGAAATCGAAGGCCTTGCCCAGCGCCTCCAGCGTTTGATTGTAGTAAGGCGAGGACGATTTTGCCCAGGGCGCAATCGCGCCGTCGCGCAAGGTGCGGTTCGGCTCGGGGACGATCAACGCTTCGTCGATCTTCTGTTGACTGCCGAGCCCATCGCAGGTCGGGCAGGCGCCGAAGGGATTGTTGAAGGAAAAGAGGCGCGGCTCGATCTCCGGAATGGTGAAACCGGAGACCGGGCAGGCGAATTTTTCCGAAAACAGCACCCGCTCGTGCGTCTCGTTCAACGATTTGTTGGCGGAGCCGCCAGCCGCGGTTTCCCCCGGCGGCAGCGGCTTGTCAGCGAATTCGGCGATCGCGAGGCCATCGGCAAGCGTCAGGCAGGTTTCGAGGCTGTCGGCAAGACGCGTGGAAAGATCGGGCCTCACCACGACGCGGTCGACGACCACATCGATATCGTGCTTGTACTTCTTGTCGAGCGCCGGCACGTCGGCGATTTCATAAAACTGGCCATCCACCTTGACGCGCTGGAAGCCCTTCTTCATCAGCTCGGCGAGTTCTTTCTTGTACTCGCCCTTACGGCCGCGCACGAGCGGCGCGAGGATATAGAGACGCGTACCCTCGCCGAATTCCAGCACGCGATCGACCATCTGACTGACAGTCTGGCTCTCGATCGGCAGGCCGGTGGCCGGCGAATAGGGCACGCCGACGCGCGCGAAAAGCAGGCGCATATAATCGTAGATCTCTGTGACAGTGCCGACCGTCGAGCGCGGGTTGCGCGAAGTCGTCTTCTGCTCAATCGAGATCGCCGGCGACAGGCCGTCGATCTGGTCGACATCCGGCTTCTGCATCATTTCGAGGAACTGGCGGGCATAGGCCGAAAGACTCTCGACATAACGACGCTGGCCTTCGGCGTAGATCGTATCGAAGGCGAGTGAGGATTTTCCGGATCCGGAAAGCCCGGTCATCACGATGAGCTTGTTGCGCGGCAGATCAAGGTCGATGCCCTTGAGATTGTGCTCACGCGCACCGCGAATGGAGATGGTCTTGAGTTCGCTCATCGGAAGTCAGCTTTGCATGTCGTTGAAAGCCTCCTATTTAATGACGACAACGCCCATGTCGAGGCGCAATCGGCAAAGAGGCGGCTCAATTGCGATTCGGTTGACAGGATAATAGGGAAATACTAGAACAAAAAAAGAACAAATGTCAGATGTAATCTCACAAATCAGCTGTGGATTATGCGCGATGCGGGGCGTATCGATGGCGGCAGGACGCTAAGATGCGCGTTCTTGATATATTGGAGAGCCGGGCCGGCGGTTCGGCGGAAAGCACGGGAAAAGCGATATGGCTGGTAGCGTCAACAAGGTGATCTTGATCGGAAATGTCGGGGCCGACCCGGAAATCCGGCGCACGCAGGATGGCCGCCCGATCGCCAACCTGCGCATCGCCACCTCCGAAACCTGGCGCGACCGCAACAGCGGAGAGCGCCGCGAGAAGACGGAATGGCATAATGTCGTCGTCTTCAACGAGGGCCTCTGCAAGGTTGTCGAGCAATATGTGAAGAAGGGCGCCAAGCTCTACATCGAGGGCCAGTTGCAGACCCGCAAGTGGCAGGACCAGAACGGCAACGACCGCTACACGACCGAGGTCGTGCTGCAAGGCTTCAACTCGACGTTGACGATGCTCGACGGTCGCGGCGAGGGCGGCGGCTCCGGTGTCAGCCGTGGCGGCGGCGACTTCGGTGGCGGCTACGAGGACTACGATCAGTCGCGCCAGTCTTCGGGTGGACGCTCTGGCGGCCAAGGTGGCCAGAGTGGCGGTCAGACCGGCGGCAATTTCTCGCGCGATCTCGACGACGACATTCCGTTCTGATGTGTTGCCGCTCGCAAGAACGGCTCCCGAAAAGCGTTGAGAGTTGGAAAAGCCGGTCGCAATAGGACCGGCTTTTTGACGCTTTGACTGTCCCACGATTGCACCTATAGCGCCGCGCGTCAGACGCGCAAAGAACGCTGTAATCCTTTGAATTGCTGCATGTTCTTATCGATACGACGGACGAGCGCCGTTGTCGGTGACACGATGCATGGCGCTGCTGATCTCCGGTTCTTCCGGCGAGATGCGTTAGGCCAGGAAGGCCGAGCGCACGCCGTCGAGGACGAACTGCACTGCCAGTGCCGCCAGAATGACACCAAGGAGGCGCGTGAGGATCGCCCGTCCCGTGACCCCGAGAAAACGGTCGATGCGTTCGGAGATCACGAGTGCCAGAAACAAGAGCACCATCGACGCGGCGATGACAACGAGGAGTTGGACACGGTCGGTAACCGAGGGAAACGAACTGCCAAGCAGGATGGTGGCCGAAATCGCACCTGGACCCGCGATCAGGGGCAGGGCGAGGGGAAAGACCGCGATGTTGTGAATATGGTCCTTGGTCACCGCGACTTCGCCGGTCTTTTCCTTCCGTTCCTGACGCCTTTCGAAGATCATTTCGAACGAGATCCAAAAGAGCAGCAGACCGCCGGCAATGCGGAAGGCGCCGATCGAGATGCCAAGCAACCCGAGAATTCCGTCACCGAAGAGGGCGAAAGCGGCAAGGATGAAGAACGCGATCATCGAGCCGCGGGTGGCGACTTGAAAACGCTCCTGGCGGCTCAGACCCACGGTGAGACTTAAGAAGATCGGCGCAAGGCCCGGCGGATCGAGCGTGACAAGCAGCGTCGTCAGTGCATTGATCAAAAGATCGGCATTGAACATCCGTATCCCCTTCCGGATTGCTACCCCAGGTTTCCCGGTGGCGTGGACGCATTGTTAGGCAAGCGCGGCGAGCTTGGAAAGGGGCGGCTAGCCAAAGGCCGATCAATGACTTAAACGAGCTTGGACGCGCGGATTGTGGTCTTGATCGTCAGGGACATAGGCGCGCGTAGGCGGCGTATGCGGATCTCATCAGATTTCCGGGCGAATGCCCTAGAAAAGCCTGTTCTGGCGGCAAAAGACTGTTCACAACCAACTGCAAAAATTGGCGCTTAGAGCCGCATTCGGCTATAAAAAACCGACTGATTCTGAACAAAGATCGTGATCAACATTGACTGAACAAAGCAATCCCGGCGGCGGAAAAACTCCGCCAGGCATCGAGCCGATTTCCATCATCGAGGAAATGCAGCGGTCCTATCTCGATTACGCCATGAGCGTGATCGTTTCCCGCGCGCTTCCCGACGTGCGCGACGGTCTGAAACCCGTTCACCGGCGCATCCTCTACGGGATGAGCGAGCTCGGCATCG
The DNA here is from genome assembly GCF_029892065.1 of Sinorhizobium garamanticum. NCBI lineage: Bacteria > Pseudomonadati > Pseudomonadota > Alphaproteobacteria > Hyphomicrobiales > Rhizobiaceae > Sinorhizobium > Sinorhizobium garamanticum. The sequence goes on from NZ_CP120373.1 coordinate 3,602,070, forward strand.
ACTGGAACAAAAAATACGTCAAGTGCGCCCGCGTCACCGGTGACGTGATGGGTAAATATCACCCGCACGGCAACATGGCGATCTACGACGCACTGGCGCGCATGGCGCAGGACTGGTCGCTGCGATTGCCGCTGATCGACGGCCAGGGCAATTTCGGTTCCATCGACGGCGATCCACCGGCAGCCGAACGTTACACCGAGTGCCGGCTGCAGAAAGCGGCGCATTCGCTGCTCGACGACCTCGACAAGGATACGGTCGATTTCCGCGACAACTACGACGGCACTCTGCATGAGCCGGTGGTCGTACCGGCGAAATTTCCGAACCTCCTGGTGAACGGCGCAGGCGGCATTGCCGTCGGCATGGCGACGAACATCCCGCCGCACAACCTCGGCGAAGTCATCAACGGCTGCGTCGCGCTGATCGATAATCCGGCGATCGAACTGCCGGAACTGATGGAGATCATTCCGGGGCCGGATTTTCCGACCGGCGCCCTGATCCTCGGTCGCTCCGGCATCCGCCAGGCCTACGAGACCGGCCGCGGCTCCGTCATCATGCGCGGACGTGCCCATGTCGAGCCAATGCGCGGCGATCGCGAGCAGATCATCATCACCGAGATCCCCTATCAGGTGAACAAGGCGACGATGATCGAGAAGATGGCCGAGCTGGTGCGCGACAAGCGCATCGAAGGCATCTCGGACCTGCGCGACGAATCCGACCGCCAAGGCTACCGCGTCGTCATCGAACTGAAGCGCGACGCCAATGCCGAGGTCATCCTCAACCAGCTCTACCGCTACACCCCGCTGCAGACCTCGTTCGGCTGTAACATGGTGGCGCTCAACGGCGGCAAGCCGGAGCAGATGACGCTGCTCGACATGCTGCGCGCCTTCGTGTCCTTCCGTGAAGAAGTCGTTAGCCGGAGAACGAAATTTCTGCTGCGCAAGGCGCGCGAACGCGCGCACGTGTTGGTCGGCCTTGCCATCGCGGTCGCGAACATCGATGAAGTCATCAAGCTGATCCGCCACGCGCCCGATCCGCAGACCGCGCGCGAGCAGTTGATGGAGCGCCGCTGGCCGGCACATGACGTCGATGCGCTCATTCGTCTGATCGACGATCCGCGTCACCGCATCAATGACGACGGCACCTACAACCTGTCGGAAGAGCAGGCCCGCGCCATCCTCGACCTGCGCCTGCAGCGCCTGACCGCGCTCGGCCGCGACGAAATCGGCGACGAACTCAACAAGATCGGCGAGGAGATCAAGGACTACCTCGATATCCTCTCGTCTCGTCTGCGCATCATGTCGATCGTCAAGCAGGAAATGGAAGCTGTCCGCGACGAATTCGGAACGCCCCGGCGCACCGAAATCGCCGAAGGCGGACCCGATATGGATGACGAAGACCTGATCGCGCAGGAAGACATGGTGGTGACGGTTTCCCACCTTGGCTATATCAAGCGCGTGCCGCTGACGACCTACAGGGCGCAGCGCCGTGGCGGCAAGGGCCGATCCGGCATGGCGACGCGGGACGAGGATTTCGTTACCCGGCTATTCGTTGCCAACACCCATACGCCGGTGCTGTTCTTCTCCTCGCGCGGTATCGTCTACAAGGAGAAGGTCTGGCGGCTGCCGATCGGCACACCGCAATCGCGCGGCAAGGCGCTGATCAACATGCTTCCGCTCGAACCCGGCGAACGCATCACCACGATCATGCCGCTGCCCGAGGACGAAACGACCTGGGAAAACCTGGACGTCATGTTCTCGACCACGCGCGGCACGGTCCGCCGAAACAAGCTCTCGGACTTCGTGCAGGTCAACCGCAACGGCAAGATCGCGATGAAGCTCGACGAGGAGGGCGACGAAATCCTGTCGGTCGACACCTGCACCGAGCTCGACGATGTGCTGCTGACGACGGCGCTCGGCCAATGCATCCGCTTCCCGGTCTCTGACGTACGCGTCTTTGCCGGCCGCAATTCGATCGGCGTGCGCGGCATCTCGCTCGGCGACAACGACCGGATCATCTCGATGGCGATCGTCGGCCATGTCGATGCCGAACCTTGGGAGCGTGCGGCCTATCTGAAGCGCGCAGCGGCCGAGCGGCGCACGAACGGCGAAGAAGAGGAGATCGCTCTGGTCGGCGAAGAAGTCACCGACGGCGGCGAGCTTTCCAACGAGCGCTACGAGGAACTGAAGGCACGCGAACAGTTCGTGCTGACGGTCTCGGTGAAAGGCTTCGGCAAGCGTTCGTCCTCTTACGATTTCCGCACCTCCGGCCGCGGCGGCAAGGGCATTCGCGCCACCGACACGTCGAAGACGGCGGAGATCGGCGAACTGGTCGCCGCATTCCCGATCGAGCTCAACGATCAGATCATGCTCGTCTCAGACGGCGGTCAGCTCATACGAGTGCCCGTCAACGGTATCCGTTTGGCCAGCCGCGCAACAAAGGGCGTTACGATCTTCTCGACGGCCAAGGATGAGAAGGTCGTATCGGTCGAGCGGATCAGCGAACCGGACGGCGAGGACGAAGTTGTCGACGCCGCGCTTGGCGAAGGTATCGCGCCGGAGCCACCTGAAGCTTCTGAAGACTGATCACACTACCTGAGAGACTGAAAAGCCCGCCCTTACCGGCGGGCTTTTTGTTGGCCTCCATCGGTTGGCGTTATTGCCGGATATAGGCTTTGAGTCCCTTGGCCAAAGCGTCAAAGGTGACACGGCAGCGCGGGCTCGCGCGCAAGTTTTCGTGCATCACGAGCCAGGTTTCGAGCTTCATCTCGAAGGTGTCGGCAAGCACATGGACAAGCTGAGGATCGCGGGTTGCAAGGGCGTTCTGGCAGATGCCGATGCCGAAGCCGGCACGGATCGCCGCGAGCTGCGCGACATTGCTGTCGGTTTTCAACGCAAATCGCGCTGACGGCAAGTTCGGCGTCCTTGCCATTATGGCGCGGATTGCGGCGGTTTGCCGATCGAAACCGATCAGGCTGTGGCGGGAGAGATCATCGATCGTTTCAGGCACGCCGCGACGGTCGAGATAGGACCGATGCGCGTGGAAGCCGAGCGGCACAGCGCCGATATGCAGAGCGACCAGCGCATCCTGTTCCGGTCTGACCATACGCACGGCGATATCGGCCTCCTGACGCAAGAGATCCTCGACGGCGTCCGATGCGGAAAGCTCGATGGAGAGGTCCGGATATGCCCGGTTGAGTTCGGCGAGGATCGCCGGCAAGACCTCGACGCCGATCACCTCGCTGGCGCTGACGCGCACGGTTCCGCCAATCGCGCCATGCTGTCCGGAGGCGGCACGGAGCAGGGCGGAGGAGGTGGACGCCAGGGCCTCGGCATAGGGCTTCAGTTCCAAGGCTGCATCGGTCGGCAGCAATCCCTGCGGCGAGCGCGTGAACAGCGGGAAACCGAGGGCTTCTTCCAACGCGTCGATGTGACGGCCGACGGTCGGCTGCGTCAGCCCAAGTTCGCGCGCTGCCGCTGACAGCGACCCTTCGCTCAGCACCATGAGAAAGGTGCGGTAAAAATCCCAGCTAGGCTCAGCCTTGTTCATAAATTTAAGTATAGCTGCGATAGCCATTTCGACAATTCCGTTTGACCTGAATACCGACGATCCTCAACCCATCCAGAACGATGGAGAGAAAACATGACGGAAACGCAGGACAAGACGGGAACAGTGCTCGTGCTGGGCGCAACCGGCGGGATAGGCGGCGAGGTCGCCCGCGGCTTTCACCTTCGCGGGTGGACGGTCCGGGCATTGAATCGGGACGCAGCAAAGGCGTCCAAAAGAGCACCGGCCTTTGAATGGATCCAGGGCGACGCGATGAACGCCGCCGACGTGAGAGCTGCAGCCAAGGGCGCGGCGGTCATCATCCACGCGGTCAACCCGCCCGGCTATCGCAACTGGGGCGAACTCGTATTGCCGATGCTCGATAACACGATCGCCGCCGCCAATGCTGTCGGTGCGCGCGTCGTCTTGCCCGGTACGATCTACAATTTCGGGCCAGACGCCTTCCCGGTGCTTGAAGAAAATGCATCACAGAACCCACGAACGGAAAAGGGCGCCATCCGCAAGGAAATGGAAGCAAGACTGAAGGCTGCGTCCGAGGCCGGTGTTCGTGTCGTCATTCTGCGGGCAGGGGACTTCTTTGGCCCGGGCGCCGCCAACAATTGGTTCTCTCAAGGCTTGGTGAAGCCCGGAAGACCGCTTACGGCGATCAGCTATCCCGGGAAGAAGGGAACTGCCCACCAATGGGCCTATTTGCCTGACGTCGCGGAGACGATGATCAGGCTGATCGAGCGGGCGGAGAGCCTTCCGCCATTTGCGGTCTACCATATGCGCGGTTTCTTCGATGACGACGGCACCGAGATGATTGCGGCCATCAGGCGCGCTGTCGGGAAGCCTGACCTCAAGGTCAAAAGGTTTCCCTGGTGGCTCGTCGCCTTTGCGTCACCCTTCGTGCCGCTTTTTAAGGAGCTCAGGGAAATGCGCTATCTTTGGCGCGAGCCGCTCGAGATGCGGAATGATAGGCTGATCGCCACGCTCGGTGAGGAGCCGCAGACGGCGATAGACGACGCGGTTACGGCAACTCTCGCCTCGCTCGGTTGCCTCCCGCGGGATTGCGGAATGCAGTTGTCGACCGCGCCGGGACGCCTGAGCGTCAGTTCTTGAAAACGATACAGGCGCCGCCGCTCTTGCGAACGGCGGCGCAAAGCTCGTTTGCCTCGGCGCGCGTCTGCCTACCGATGCGGGCCGCGTACCGTCTTCTCGCTCCGAAGGCGCCGTTGCGCTCCCGCACGAGGACCGCCTTTTCGGTGTTGATTGGCGCCGGCAGTCTCTTCACCGCGTGCAAGAACAAGCGCTGCGCAACGGACTTCTGGTAATGCGCCGACAGCTGGACACCCCAAGGCGCCCAGACGGCCTCGTCGGCTATGACGAGCTCGCGCAACCGACGGGTATTGGCTAGCGCGACGCAGCCATCAAGGAAGCTCTTGTCCTTGTCGAGCTCAAGATTGAGCAACTTCGGTGGATTGTCGCGCCAGTCTTCGACGGGATAGGCTGTGATCGCCAAAACGTAATCGCGCGTCTCGTAGGGGAGCCGGTCGTTATCGAGGAAGCGCTCAAGGCCTGCCTCACCAGCATTGTAGGCCGCCGCGGCAAAGCCAAGATTGCCATAGCGCGATTTCAGCTCACTCAAATACTCCGCCGATTTGCCGAGCGCCGCCACAGCATCGAAACTGTCCGCCAAGCCGCGCAGCTTTGCCGTTGCCGGCATGAACTGGGCAATTCCCTCGGCACCCTTCGGACTGATGGCGTCCGGTTGAAAAAGGCTTTCGCGCCAGATCAACCGGGCGAAGAAAGGCGCGGGCAGGTCGTTCGCTAGGGCATAGTGTTCAATGATGCCGCAAACATCTCGTGCAAAATTGTCGGGGCTGATGCAGAGACGAAGAGACGGGTTTGCCGCGGAGACGCCCGAATAGAGGCACTTTCGCGCAGGGACCGGTGGCGCATCGGTGCGGGCCTGGGCAGCACCTGAGACCGTCGCGCAAAGGCCAACTGCGAGCGACAACGCGGCCCCGGCAGCGCGCGCCAGACGTCCCATTCGGTTGCCCCAGATGCGGCATCTGCGCGCTCTGCTCTGTTCGACCATGCGGCTCCTCAGTGACGAACGAGTGAGCATACATAGCATCTTCGCCGATAACGAAAAACAGGCGAAGACAACCTCAGCGTGGCGAACCGGTGCGCAGGATCAGTTGCATGAAGGTCAGATCAAGCCAGCGGCCGAACTTCGTGCCGACTTCCTTCATATGGCCAGTTTGCTCGAAGCCCAACTGCTCATGCAGCCGGATCGAGGGGAGGTTGCTCGCTTCGATCCCGGCGACCATCACATGCTTACCAAGTGCCTCGGCGCGCTCGATGAGCGCGACCATCAACGCTCGCCCGACACCGCCACCGCGCCGATCGCTGCGCACATAGACCGAATGCTCGACCGTGTGGCGATAGCCGTCGAAGGCACGCCATTCGCCGAAGGAGGCGTAGCCGATAATTTCGCCCGCGTCGGAGACGGCAACGAGCACGGGGAAACCGGCCGACTTTCGCGCCTTGAGCCAGGCTGCACGATTGGCGACATCCACGAGTGTCTCGTTCCAGATCGCTGTCGTGTTCGCCACTGCATCGTTGTAGATGTCACGAATGGCTTCGAGATCGCTATCAGCCGCATCCCTGATCTGCATGTTGCTCTCCCTGACTGCTGTCGATCCAGAGCGCTGCTACGCGGCGCCATCGAGAACGCCGTGAGCTTTAGCGGTTCAAGGCAGCCGCGGCAATCTCCGCCATTGCAAGCGGATGTTCGGCACTTTCGCCGTCCTCAAGAAACCAGGCGGCCGATAGGCCGGCATAGGCGAGGACCCACTGAAGAACACGCCGCGGTTCGAGCGATGCCTCATCCGTCACGACAGCGAGTTGTTTCTCCAATCGGCCGGGAGCCGTGGCGATCGGCAACTCGGGATTACAAAAAAGGTTCGCGTAGTCGAAGCCACGCTCTCCGTGGAGGCGTTTTGGATCGATGGCGAGCCAGCCGCGTTCACCGAAATCGAGAATGTTCCCATGGTGAATGTCGCCGTGCAGCACGCTCGGCGGATGAGGATCAGAGAATAGCGCTCTTGCTGCGCCAGCGCAGATCTCGAACAGGCCGCCCTCGGCACGCGCCACCGGCTCCAGTGCCTCAAACCATCGCTCGAGCGGGACGAGTTCCGGAAGCGGCGTCGAGCGGGGAGCATGCAGCGCGGCGACCGTGCGGCAAATGACACGGGTTGCAGCATCATCGCCGCCGGTCATGGCCATGTGGAAAAGAGACCGCCGGCTCTCCGCGCGTTCCAGGAGAATGGCTTCACCCTCCTCGGCATAGACGCGTGCGGCTCCGTGACCATCCCACCATTGCATGAGCCGCCCGCCGAATTTTTCCTCCGCTTCCTGCGCAATCTTGAGCATTGCCGGCAGGCCACGCCAGCGTACCGGCAGCAGCTGGCTCGAACGGGTGGTGATCGCCTCGCCTTCAGGCACGAGCGACCATTTCTTAATCCAGGAAGCAAACATTAGGACACGATGAGCATTTCTTTACTCGAAAGGGCCCCGCGTTGCGGGGCCCTCCGTTCGGGTTTAGGTCTCAAGCCACCTGCTCAAGTAGCGGATAGTCGGTATATCCCTTTGCGCCGCCGCCGTAGAAGGTTGTCTGATCGGGCGCATTGAGCGGGGCGCCATCCTTCAGCCGGCGGACGAGATCCGGGTTGGCAATGAACGGCTTGCCGAAAGCGACCAGATCGGCCTCACCACTTTCGACGGTTCTGGCCGCGAGGTCGCGATCGTATCCATTGTTCGCCATCCAGGCAGCCTTGCCGCCGACGGCGGCGTAAGCAGCGCGCAGCCCGGCGTAGTCGAAGGGGCGATCGCCCTGCTGGTGATCGCGCGCGCCGCCCGTCGCACCTTCAACGACGTGAATATAGGCGAGCTGATAGCGAGCGAGCTTTTCCACCACGTAGGTGAAGAGTGCCTGCGGCTCCGGGTCAAAGGCATCATTGGACGGAGTGACCGGCGAAATGCGGATACCCACACGGCCCGCTCCGATCTCCTTCGTGATCACGTCAACGACCTCGAAGAGAAAGCGCGCGCGATTCTCGATCGAGCCGCCATAGGCGTCGGTGCGCTTGTTGGAGCTGGAGCGAAGGAACTGGTCGATCAGATAACCGTTCGCGGCGTGAATTTCGACACCGTCGAACCCGACATCGATCGCGGCGCGCGCGGCCTTGCGGTAGTCTTCGACGATGCCGGCAATTTCCGCCAGTTCCAGCGCGCGAGGCTCAGACGTTTCGGCGAAGCTGCCGGTTCCGTCCCCGTTTACAAGATAGGTCTTCGACTTTGCCCGGATCGCCGACGGAGCCACGGGCTGACCGCCATTTGGCTGGAGAGAGGTGTACGAAATACGGCCGACATGCCACATCTGGACGACGATCTTGCCGCCAGCCTTGTGAACGGCATCCGTCACCTTGCGCCAACCTTCGAGCGCCTCGGGCGTATAGAGGCCCGGAACGTCCGCATAGCCTTGCCCCTGCTGGGTGATCGCCGTCGCTTCGGTAATCAGCAAGCCGGCGGAAGCGCGCTGCTCGTAGTAGGTGGCGTTCAGCGTATTGGGGACCGCTTTCGGCGAGCGATTGCGGGTGAGCGGAGCCATCACGACACGGTTCTTGAGCGTGACGTCGCCGATCGTAATCGGGTCGAAAAGAGAAGCCATGAAATGTCCTTTCCGTTTCGGTTGAGACTTGGGAGGAAGAATGGCGTCAAAGGTTGCCGATAGCCTTCAGGAACTCGGCGATCGTTTCCTCGTTGCGCTTGTAAAAGACCCATTGGCCAACACGGCGGTTCGTCACCAAGCCGGCGCGCTGCAGTACTGCGAGGTGAGACGAGACGGTCGATTGCGACAGTCCGCAACGTTCGAACTGCCCGGCGCAGACGCCCATCTCAAGAGGATGCTCCTGAGCGGAAAAATGCACCTCTGGCTCCTTCAGCCATGTGAGGATGTCCATACGGGCCGGATGCGCCAACGCCTTCAGGATTTCGTCTTTGTCCATTGTAAATCGCCGTACCTAGTTGCATCGATATATGTATCGAGAAAATTCGATATACAAATCACATGCCCGTGATTTCGAGAGCCCGGCAACCTTCTGGAATCGATCCGAAGTCGCGCTGTTTCACGGGCAAAAAAAGAGGGCCACAAGAAAACTTGGGCCCTTACAGTTGTGAAGGTTTCAAACCTCCAGAGGGGAACAGCTGCTGCGGCGGCTGGGAGGAGAATGCCGCCAATGCATCAGCCAAAAGGCATATGGGGAGGGAAATGGCGGCTTTCAATAGCTCGCTCTGCGTTTTTCTCAACTGACGGCTGTGAGCAAACGGCGGACAAAAAAAGAGGGCCGCAAGAAAACTTGGGCCCTTGTAGTTGTGAAGGTAATAAGAACCTCCAGAGGGGAACAGCTGCTGCGGTGGCACTGGGAGGAGAAGCCACCAAGATGCATCAGCTGAGTTTGGTATGCTGTTTTTTTGGGCGCGCAGCAATCATTTAATATGCATGACAGCCATGTCGTGCGCGCATTCCTGCACATTTTTGCGGCGCACAATGTCTCTAAGCTGCTAAGGCCTTCTTCCGCGTTAGAATATATCTTTTTGAAACAACGGTTTACGACTGCAGTGAGCAATTGCCCAGAATTCGAGCAACCGAGATAGGCGTCAAAAATTCCAGTTGCGCGCCTTGGCAACGATATAGTCACGGAAGACTTTCAGCTTCGCTGCGTTCTTCATTTCGTCCGGATAGCAGAAATAGGTGTCGAACGAGGGGATGTCCGCGCTGATCGGGAGCTGAATCAGCCCCGGGTCGCGGCCGACGATATAATCGGGAAGCATGGCGATGCCGATTCCGAGCAGGCAGGCCCGCTTGATCGACGTTTGGCTGTTGATCTGCAGGTGCGAGATGCGCGGATCGTCATCATCGCGTCCGGCGATCTCCAGCCAGTTCACATCGAGCAGGTAGTTGGGCGCGGGCTCACCGAAGGTGATGATCCGGTGATTGTCCAGATCCTCGACGGACTGGGGCTCGCCGTGTTTGTTGATGTAGGACGGCGCGGCATACAAATGCATGTGCACGGTGAAAAGCTTGCGCTGGATCAGATCCGACTGCTGCGGCTGGCGCAGCCGGATCGCGCAATCGGCGTGCCGCATGTTCACGTCGAGCTCTTCATTGTCGAGGATGAGCTGGACCTGCACGTCCGGGTGCAGCGACATGAACTCCTGTATCTTGTCGGTCAGCCAGCCCTGGCCGAGACCGACCGTGGTGGTGATGCGCAGCTTGCCGGTAGGTTTGTCGGTCGTCTCGGTCAATTGCACCTTGACGCTCTCGAGCTTCATCAGCACCTCGTGCGCGGTGCGGTAGAGGATCTCGCCCTGTTCGGTGAGAATGAGCCCGCGCGCGTGACGATGAAACAGCTTGATGCCGACGTCCTGTTCGAGCGAACTGACCTGACGGCTGATGGCCGATTGCGAAAGGTGGAGTTTGTCTGCCGCATGCGTGAACGAGCCTGCCTCGGCCGCCGCATGAAATATGCGCAGTTTATCCCAGTCTAGCGACATAAAAGCCCCCATAAACCACCACCCCGGGGGACTGAACAATCGTCCACCGGTTGTGGCTGATGCACCTGTTCCCACGCGAGACGCGGCGCCTTACGGCGCGCGCCCCGATTCGCAGCTTCTATTCGGCTGCAATTGCGACGGGCATATGACCCGCCAGATATTTCTCCGCCTCCAGCGCCGCCATGCAGCCCAAGCCAGCCGCAGTGACTGCCTGGCGATAGACGTCGTCGGTGACATCACCGGCAGCAAACACGCCAGGGACATCGGTCGCCGTCGAATCCGGCGCGGTCCAGAGATAGCCGTTCGGCTTCTGGCGAAGCTTGCCCTTGAACAACTCCACCGCTGGCGCGTGACCAATCGCGACGAATACGCCATCTGTCACCATGTCCGTGGTTTCGCCGGTCTTGGTGTTGCGAAGCTTCACGCCGTTGACCGAAGCGGGCATCGGCGGCTTTGCGGGCGTACCGAGATATTCGATGACCTCGTGATCCCAGATGACCTTCACGTTCGGTTTAGCGAAGAGACGCTCCTGAAGGATCTTTTCCGCCCGGAAGGAGTCGCGGCGATGAACGACGGTGACGGTCTTTGCCAGATTCGAAAGGTAGAGCGCTTCTTCCACGGCGGAATTGCCGCCGCCGACAACGATAACATCCTTGTTCCGATAGAAGAAGCCATCACAGGTGGCGCACGCCGAAACGCCGAAGCCCATGAAGGTCGGTTCGGTTTCGATGCCGAGCCACTTCGCCTTGGCGCCGGTGGCAATGATCAATGCATCCGTCGTCCAGTCGTTGCCGCTATCGGTCTTGATGCGAAAGGGACGGACGGAAATATCGACATCGGTGACAAGATCATTGACGATCTCCGCGCCGACATGCGTCGCCTGCTTCAGCATCTGTTCCATCATCCAGGGTCCCTGGACCGGATCGGCGTAGCCGGGATAGTTCTCCACGTCCGTGGTGATCATCAATTGGCCGCCCTGTTCCAAGCCCGCGATCAGCACCGGCGAAAGCATGGCGCGTGCCGTGTAGATCGCCGCAGTATAGCCAGCAGGGCCGGAGCCGATGATCAGCACTTTGGTATGGCGGGCGGTCATGAACGTGTCCTTGATAGGCCGGAGAGCCGAGGCAGCATCATCCGGTTCCGTGGTTACTGGCAAAATATCGCCTTACTTTAGGTATTCACCGCTCGTACTTTCAAGGGTGCGGCCGCCGATACACACAAGTGCTTGGGGTATGGGCAGCGTTTTGGCACCAGATCGGGCATTTTTGCATCGTTTTCAAGGTTTCGGCCGACAACCATGCGCGATTCCGCCGCAACGAGTGTACTCGCTCGGTTTCTTACAGGGGCCTATCCGAAGGTTTTTGTGCATGCGGCAGTGAGCGCTCTCGTTTTGGCGCCCGGTTGCATGCTACTCACCGGAACGAAATTGGCCGCTTGCAGCAATGGCAGACCTGTCGCATTCGTGGCAACGGCGCTATCGTCCACTTGCAGGTTTGAGGCGGCGATTGGCGCAACATTTCGTCGGGGCAGGTGCGGCAGGGGCCGCCCGGCCCGCTCGACGATCTAGCTGGCGGGCATATAAGGCCTCTTCGCCAAGGCCGATGAAAAAATGGGGATGCTAGGCAATGGTCATACGCGTCGAGCTCGATGCCATCGATATGAAAATACTGCGCGAACTGCAGAGCAACGGCCGGATGACGAATGTCGAGCTCGCCGAGCGCGTGGGCATTTCGGCGCCCCCTTGTCTGCGTCGCGTCCGCAAGCTGGAGGAAGCCGGTGTCATTCGCGGCTACCGCGCGCTCCTCAACGCGTCGGCGCTCGGCTACGACCTCGTTGCCTTCTGCATGGTCGGCCTTAAGCATCAATCGGACGCGAATCTGAAAGCATTCGCCGCCCGCACCGCTTCATGGCCGCTCGTCCGCGAGGCATGGATGGTCTCGGGCGAATCCGACTTTCTGCTGCAGTGCGTGGCCGAGAACCTTGCGAGCTTCCAGGATTTCGTTATTGAGGAGCTAACGGCAACCGACAATGTCGATACGGTGCGCACGATGCTGACGATCCGCCAGGTGAAGGACGCGTGCCAGGTGGAAATCTAGCCGCGCGGCCGGCGCTCGCCGCTTTCGGCCTGCGGCCGCTGTAGGAAAATACTCGTGAAAACACGCTCCCGCTCGGGGAAAGTACCGGAATGTTTCGTAGGCCGGGCCGGCGCATTTCGCAAACAGCTTGAAAAGGCATCGGCGTGACGTCCAGGCTTCCGCTTTCCGCTTTCATCATCTGCCTCAATGAAGAGGGCTATCTAGGCAATTGCATCGAAAGCCTCGATCAATGCGCCGAGATCGTCATCGTCGATTCGGGCTCAATCGACGGCACGGCGGGCCTGGTGCAATCCTACATCGACAAAGGCTGGCCGATCCGATTCATGTATGAACCGTGGCGCGGCTATGCAGGACAGAAGCAGTTCGCGCTGGAGCAATGCAGCCAGCCTTGGTGCTTGAACATCGATGCGGATGAACGGCTGGATGCGCCGCTGCGCAAGCTTTTGCCTGACCTTCTCCAGGCCCCCGAGGACACGGTGGGCTGGCGCGTCGCGCGACGACCCTACCTGATCGGCTATGGCTATACGCCGGTAAAGGTGCACGAGCGGAGGAACCTGCGCCTGATCCGCCGGGGCAGGGGGCGATACGATCTCAGCCAGAAGGTGCACGAAGGCATCGTACCGGACGGCAAGGTCGAGAACGCCCGCTCCGGCAGCCTCCTTCATTTCCGGCCGCTGGTGATGGACGAGCAGATTCTTAAGGAAAACAAGTACTCAAGCCTGAAAGCCGACCAACAGTTTGAAGCGGGCAAGGCTCGCAGGTCCTACAAGCTCGTCTTCGGTCCACCGCTTTATTTCTTTCGCCTCTATTTTCGTAACGGCCTTTGGCGCTGCGGCCTGCCGGGTTTCATCGAGGCTATGACGGGAGCCGTCTATGCATTTCTGACGGCGGCCAAGATCTATCAAAGGCACGCTCTCAAGGCACGGCCGAATACCGACGACGCGCTTTCCCACTAGGTGAATTCCGGGAAACGTGATCCAAGCCTCGAAAGGTAACCGATGAAGGTCATGCATATTCACTTCGGCAAGGAAGGCGGAGCGGAACGATTCTTCGTCAACCTCGTCAATGCCCTGCATGACAGGGGCGTCGAACAACGCGTGCTCATCCGGCCCGACCGCAGTTGGCGCAAGGATATCGAAGGCAGCGCCACAGTCTACGAAGGTATCTTCCGCAGGATATCGCTTTCGCGATTCCTTCTGCAGTGGCGGATGCGGCGCATCCTCCGCGAGTTCCGGCCAGACGTCATCATGGCGTGGCAATTGCGGGCAAGTCGTTTCATGCCGGCATACAGGGACGCCTTCCGCATCGCTCGTCTCGGCGATTATCCCGAGCATCTCGGCTATTACACCAACGTGGAGACGCTGGTTTGCATCACTCCGGACATGGCTGCGAAGGTTCGCGAGCTCGGATGGAACCGCGACATCGAAGTCATCGCGAATTTCACCCGGGCGATACCGGTCGCTCCCATCGCGCGTAAGGAAATGCAGACACCGGCCGACGCATTCGTGGTCGTCGGCATGGGCCGGTTCGTCACACGCAAGGGTTTCGACGGGCTAATCCGTGCGATCAAGAAAGTCGACGGGGCCTATCTTTGGCTCGTCGGCGACGGGCCGGAACGCGAGCGGCTCGAACGTCTGACGGACGAGTTGGGGCTTCGCGATCGCGTCCGGTTTGCAGGCTGGCAGACCAATGCCTACGGCTATCTCGCTGCCGGTGACGTCTTCGTCATCAATTCTTCGCATGAACCGCTCGGCAACGTCTGCTTCGAAGGCTGGGGCGCCGGAAAGGCGACGATCTCCTCGCGCGCGGAGGGGCCATCCTGGGTGATGACGGACGAAGTCGACGCGCTGATGGTGGACCGCGGCGACGACGAGGGGTTGGCGAACGCAATCCGTCGACTACGCGACGATCCGGAGCTCCGGGAAAGATTGAGTGCCGGCGGCCGCGAAACCTTACGCACGCGCTTTTCCGAGCAGGCGATTACCGACGCCTATCTCGAACTCTTCTCCAGAGTACGGCGTAAGCGATGAAGGTCATGCACTTCCATTTCGGCAAGGATGGTGGCGCCGAGCGTTTCTTCGTCCATCTCGTCAACTCACTTGCCGAACGCGGCGTGGAGCAGACGTCCGTTATCCGACCGCACCGTCTTTGGCGTCCGGAAATCGAAGGCGCGACCAGGATTGTGGAAAGCCACTTCCGGAACCTGTCGCTGGATCGCCTCCTCCTGCCGCGCAAGGTTATGCACATGGCGCGGCGCGACAGGCCGGACGCCCTGATGGCCTGGGCACCGCGCGCCAGCGAACTGATGCCGGACTACAAAGGCTGCATCAAGATTTCCCGGCTCGGCGACTACCCGCCACGCCTCGACTATTTTCGCAACACCGACTGCCTCGTCTGCAACACGCCCGGCATTGCCGAGCACGTTCGCAGGCTCGGCTGGAAGCGGGAGATCGAGATCATCTCGAACTTCACCAACGCCGAGCGTGTTGAACCAGTCAGTCGGGCGACGCTCGACACGCCGGAGGAAGCTCCGGTCGTCATGTCGATGGGGCGGTTTGTCGAACGCAAGGGTTTCCATACGCTGATCCAGGCGATCGCCAAGGTGCCCGGCACTTACCTTTGGCTGCTCGGTGATGGTGAGGAGCGGGACAACCTTCACAAGCTTGCAACCGATCTCGGTGTCGCCGCCCGGGTGCGCTTCGCCGGATGGCAGAAGGACACAAGGCCCTTTCTCGCGGCAGCCGACATATTCGTCATGGCTTCGAGCCACGAGCCACTTGGCAACGTCATTCTGGAGGCCTGGGCGCAGGGAACACCGGTCGTCTCAAGCCGCTCCGAGGGGCCTCAATGGTTCATGCGGGACGGGGAAAACGGTCTGATGGTCGATATCGGCGATGCGGACGGTTTCGCGCACGCGGTCGAGAGGATCGCCAACGACAATGCGCTGCGGGCAAGGCTTGCCCAGCGCGGGCACGAGACGCTGATGAGTCAATTTTCCAAAGAGGCCATCACCGATGCCTACCTGAAACTCTTCGCCTCGAAGCGGTAGTCTTTTT